>JAICJQ010000125.1 GCA_025928335.1 Gemmatimonadaceae bacterium | reverse complement strand
TCGCCGCGCCAGACTCTCACGCTTCTCCTCGTCGGTTTGTGCGCCGGCTTCATGATTCTCATTCCGTCACTGCGATACCTCTACCGAACGTTCGATCGCGCATCCGAGGCCTGACCACCGCTCCACGCTCCACGTCCCGCTCAGGCGCAGCACTTTCACGCCCTGAACAGACGCGATTTTACTTCGATGACGCTCGGCGGCCTCGCCGGAATGGCGCTCCGCCCGCGGGTGTCGCTGGGGCAAGCGGACCTCAAAGTCAACGGCGACCGAATCAACGCGCACATCAAGGCGCTTTCCGAATTCGGCAAGAACCCGGAAGGGGGCGTATCGCGCGTTGCCTACAGCGGCGCCGGTCGAACGGCGGTCATCGAATGGATGAAAGCCGCCAAGCTCGATCCCGTGATTGATGCGGCCGGCGACATCATCGCCCGCCGTGCGGGGAGCGAACCCTCTCGCAAGCCTCTGCTCTTCGGATCGCACATCGACTCCGTGCCAAATGGCGGCAATTACGATGTCCCGTATCCATTTGTAAGAACTCGACGCGGTCTCGAGGAGCCCGTCTGGCCGCGATTCGTAAGGGGATATGCGCCCGAGCTATTCGCGACTCGTCTGAATCACGTCCGCGTACGACGTGAGCTTCCCGTCGTTGAACAGCCGTAACTGCTCGAGCATCGACGCCAGGAGTTGGCGTGATCGCATGTACGAGTTGTACGCCGCCGGCGCGCGTGAGTAGCCCATGCCGTCGAACACGGATCGAATGAACGTGCTCGAGCTGTCGAGCGGGAGCGAACCGACGTTCGAGTAGAAGCGCCGCCACTCGTCTTCCGACTGGAAGAGATACTGTTCGACGTTCGAGAGATAGAAAGCGGTCACCGTCGCGTTCCGCTCCTTGAGGAAGTCGGCGACGGCGTGGATCGCCTTCGATCCGGCGAAGTCTCCGACGACCGGGACGATGAGATTGTTCATCTCGAGCGCTCGCAGCGCGCGAAAATTGGCTTCCGTCGCCATGTAGCCGCGTTTCACGCCGGCGCTGTCCGTCTCGATCTGCAATTCGGCGAAGCTCGGCATTCGTCCGCGCGCGTAGGCCGGCCGGCCCTGATTGAAGTTGTACGTGATGTCGGGACCGGCCGCCACGAACGAGCGGTACACATAGCCGATCGTTGCCGTGTCCTCCTCGCTCAACTTGAAGCCGTGCTGTTTCGACAGCCGCTCGATGATCGCCGCGAAATTCTTTGTGGCGGCCACGCTGTCCGGCGCCATTGCCTGAAAGTGGATGAACAAGGAATCCGGGGACGACGCCGAGTCGAGCCGCGCCGGACGGGCCCGCGCGAACAGACGCGAGACGAAGTCCGCCCGATCGCTCGACTGTTCGATCAGCGCCTTGTACATCAACTGCGTGAGCATGTTCTGTCGCCGAATGTCGAAGATGAATGCGATCTTCGGTTTCAGCGCGACGAGATAAGTGAAGTTCTGGTCCGGCCCCACCCCGAGGTAAACACCACTCGGCTTCGTCGTTCGCAGCAGATCGGGAATCACCCACTGATACGAGCTTTCATTCGAGACGAAGTTGTCGGAGCGGAAAAAGCCATTCGCCTCCGAGAAATCGCTCACCAGCCTCCAGAACGCGCTGTCGCTGAGCTTTGTGGGGATCGCCTGCGGTGCGACGGCGTGCGACGACTGTGTCTGCGCATCGATGCGCGCGACGGCGGCGAGGCAAGACAGTCCGGCCACCAACATCGACCGGAGACGCGGAGCGAACGTTCGGCTGACGAGCATCGAGAAACCCGTGAATGTTCGAATCGAAGAATGCCGATGGCGTCGCGCCGGCGGTAGTCCGACGAACGCGAACGCGCGGCCAGCGTCGTCGCCGGCCGCGCGTCACAATTCACTCGAGACGACTTACTGCCACATCAGACTAAAGTCGTAGTACCCATAGCCACCTTGCGGGTCGCGCACACGAAGCACCGTCGTATATCCGTTCCACGAGGACGGCTGCTGCGTCACCACGACCGTGCCACGCCCCTGGTTCTGCACGACCGACACGCCGCGCGCTCCATTGGGGATGTTCATGTTTCCCTGGTCGGCACGGATGCCCGTCGGGTCTTTCCCGCTCAGCACCCGATAAGAGACGCGACCGTTCTGGATGCGAATCTCCATGTCGTCGTCGACGTTGCCGCTCCAGTGCATCATGGAGTTGTTGCCGTTGATCCCGCCCGGGTAGTAGGTGCCGTTCCGATCGTTGCCGTTCGGATACGTGCCGTTGTCGCGCCCACGATAGATGTCGTCGCGGTCCCGACCACGCGCCCGGCCGTTGTTGTTCCGTCCGTACACGTCGCCGTTCGAATACGCCTGCCAATACGCGGTAAGGCGGTAATTGTCGGAGCCGCTACGCGGATCCTCAATCCGAACGATCGTCGTGTAGTTGTTCTGTGAAGACGGCTGCTGAATGACTTGGACATCGCCGCGGCCGTTTTGCACCTGCACGACCACCTGACCATCTCGGCGCGGCAGGTTTTCCATCACCCGCGAGCGTCCGCGACCCTCGGTTTGGCCGACTTGGTTCGTCCAAATCTGGTTGCCACGCATCACGACCTGGACTTCCCGGTCGACTCGGCCATTCCACTCGAAGAGCTCAGATCCCGACCCATAATTCCCATACTGTGCGAAGGCGACTGGCGCCGCGGCCAATACCAGCGCCGACGCCACGGGAACCACTCGCACCACCCACATCTGGCTTTTCATATCCCTGCTCCTTTGAGAATCGATCGCGCCCCGCGCGACCCGTCTGCGGCCCCTAGGAAAAGCACCGACCGTGCCGGGGAATGCCCCTAAAGTCCAATCTTCGGACTCGGCGGCCCAAGCCGAGCCCCTGTCGGCACTTGCGAGCAAAAGGCTCGAGGTCGGCTAGGCAAAATTCTTGGCGCATACCGGTTGAGCGCGCCCGCGAACCGTCCGTTCAAACGGACAGTTTCGCCCGGCTCGAGTGGACAACGGCTGAGCTTAGATTCGTGTATCTTCTCGCCCGATGCTCTCCCGCTCGATCACTGCGGTCCACGCGACGGCACTCGTCGTCGGCATCATCGTCGGCGCATCGATTTTCGTGCAGCCGTCGGTCATCACGGGCACCGTTCCGACAGTCGCCGGCGTCTACACGGTCTGGGCGATCTCGGGTGTGCTCACCCTGTTCGGTGCGCTGATCACCGCCGAGCTTGCGTCCGCCTACCCGCAGGCCGGTGGTGTCTATGTGTTCCTGCGAGAAGCGTATTCTCCGGCCGTCGGTTTCCTCTGGGGCTGGGCGATGTTCTGGACGATGCACACCGGAATCATCGCCGCGATCGCGACGGTGTTCGCGCGCTACGTCGGTTTCTTCTTTCCTGTCGGCGACACTGGGCTCCGTGCCATCGCCGCCACCGCCATCGTCGTATTGACCGCGATCAATTACATCGGTGTGCGACAGGGAAGCCTCGTGCAGACGACCTTCACCGCGCTCAAGCTTTTCGCGATCGCCGCGATCATCATCGCGGCATTTGCCTTCCGGCGTGTTGATCCGTGTTCCGGCCCAACCCTTGGCTTCGCCGCCGGCTGCTCACCCACCGCGGTCTTCACGGCGTCGAAGGTTCCGCTCGCCGTCGTCGCTGGACTCTTTGCCTTTGGCGGCTGGCACATGGTGACCTACGCGGCCGAGGAAACGCGCGACCCCGAACGCACGATTCCGCGCGCGCTCACCGTCGGCGTCGCGATCGTGACTCTCTGTTACATCGCGCTCAACGCCGCGTACTTCCACGTGCTCCGTCCCGATCAAATCGCCTCGTCCACCCGCGTCGCCGCCGACGCCGCTGACGCGTTGCTCGGCACCGGCGGTGCGGCGCTCATGTCGCTCGTCGTCGCCGTCTCGACGTTCGGTGCGTTGAACGGTGTGATTCTCTCGGGGCCCCGCGCCTACCTTGCTATGGCGCGCGATCGACTCCTCGTTTCCTGGGCCGCGGCGATCCATCCGCGCTTTCAGACGCCGCACCGCGCGATCCTGCTCCAGGGACTGTGGGCAGTCATCCTCGTCTCGACGGGGACATATCGTGCGCTCTTCACGCGTGTCGTCTACACCGAGTGGCTCTTCTTCGCCCTCATGGCTGCCGGCGTTTTTCGCCTTCGCGCCCGGCCGTCGTATCGGCCGGCATACCGCGTTTGGGGTTATCCCGTCATCCCTACCATCTTCATCCTCTCGTCTGTGTACATCGTTGGAAACCAGATCGTCGCCGAGCCCGCGCAAAGCTTGACGGGCCTCGCCTTCGTCGCCGCTGGATTGCCCGTGTATTGGCTGTTCGTCCGCAGGTCTCGCCCTCCTCTTCCTTCCCCTTCGCATGCTGATTGACGTTCACAATCATTTCTATCCCCCCGAGTACCTCGCCGCTCTCGAGTCCGGAGACAGCGCCGTCAAAGTCACGATCGACGCCGAGGGCAATCCCTGCATCCACTATCCCGGCGACTACAACGTCGCCGTGCGCGGCCACCGCGATATCGCGTACCGGCAGTCGGTGCTCGAGAAGGAAGGCGTCGACACGCAGGTCATCACGCTCACGACGCCCGGTACCCATGTGGAGACGCCGGCGACCGCCGCGCGCCTCGCCCGCCTGGTGAACGACGCGTTCGCCAAAGTGATCGCCGTGCGCTCACCGCGCTTCACCGCGCTCGCCACGCTTCCGCTGAACGACGTGGCCGCCTCGATCGCGGAACTGCAACGCGCGATGACTGAACTGCGACTGCCCGGCGCGATGGTCTTCAGCAACGTGAACGGTGTCGCGCTCGCCGATAAACGTTACGAGCCGCTTTGGGCGGAAGCCAACCGGCTCGACGCCATCATCCACATCCATCCGACGGATCCGGTCGGCGTCGAGGCGATGACCGACTATTGGCTCATGCCGCTCGTTGGCTTCCTCGCCGATACCACACTGGCCGCGGCCAAGCTCGTCTTCGCCGGGGTCCCCGACCGCTTCCCCAACATCAAGTGGGTATTGGGTCACCTCGGCGGCGCCATTCCGTATCTCGCCGAGCGACTCGATCGCGGTTGGGAAGCGTTCCCCGACTGTCGCGCCGACATTCAACACAAACCGACGGAATACCTGCGTCGATTCTATTACGACGGTGTGAACTTCGATCCTCGCGCCGTCCGACTCGCCGTCGATTTCGCCGGCGCCGACCACGTGCTGGCGGCGAGTGACTATCCGCACCAGATCGGCAGCATCGCCAAGATGAAGTCCAGCCTCGCCGAACTGAACGTGTCCGACGAAGAGCGCAAGAAAATCATGGGCGAGAACGCGCGCAAACTCTACCGGTTGTGAGCCCTTCCAGGAGCGTGCCGATGAGCCGTTGGCGCACGAAGGTCGTCGTAGCTCTACTCGTCGTATCCGGGGCGGGGTGCGCTCGCGCGCAGAACGCGCGCAGTCAGCTGGGTGTCGTATCGCAGACCGTCATGGGGACGCGCGTCGAGATCGTATATCGCCGTCCCGTTGCGCGCGGTCGCCAACTTTTTGGATCACTCGTCCCGTGGGGCCGTATCTGGACACCGAGCGCGGACACCGCGGCGCGATTCACGACGTCGGCCCCGCTGCAGGTGAACGGCTCCGAGTTGCCGGCGGGCAGCTATAGCGTATGGGCGATCCCGGATTCATCGTCGTGGACGATCGTCTTCAACAGCGTCGCGGAAAGTTTTCATTTGCGATATCCGGACGGACGCGACGTCCTCCGCGTCCGCGCCACGCCGGCCTCGGGCGAGCATGTCGAAACGTTGATGTTCGCATTCCCCGTGGTCGACGCCGACTCGGCTCGGCTCGAGCTGCGTTGGGGAACGACCGTCGTGCCGCTGTCGATTCACGCCAAACGTTGATGCACTCTTTCAGGGGGCTCGGATGAAAGCGTATCTCGTGACCACCGCGACACTGTTCTCCCTCATCGCCGTTTTGCACGCCTGGCGTATGATCGAGGAGCGCAGCTCACTCGCCACGGATCCATGGTTTCTCATCATCACCCTGATCGCCGCCGCGTTTGCCGGCTGGGGCATCGGGTTATTGCGCCGTGGACCGACGCGGGTCTGATACGCCGCCGATGCCGGGCACTGCAGTGTTTCGACGCGTCCGCTGGGCAGCCGGAATCGCGACGGTGCTCGCGATCGTCGCCGGGATTCGGTATCCCGGTGGAACCTTTCAGGACCATTCGACGCGCGGTTACTCGTTCTTCGAGAACTTTCTCAGCGACCTCGGGATGACGGTCGCGCACAATGGCGAGCCAAATCAGCTTGGCGCGCTGCTGTTTGTGATTGCGCTCCTCGTGCTCGTCGTTGGTCTTGGCGGCTCGCTCGTCGGATTCGTGCGCCTTCATTCGGCCACGCCCCAAAACCGTCCGTTGGCGTTGCTCGCGGGGTTCGTCGGCGTGATCGTCTGCGTCTGTTTCGCCGGCGTCGCGCTCACTCCCGAGAATCGCTTCCTGAGCCTGCACATTGTGTTCACGAGGACGGCGTGGCGCCTCTTCGTCCTCGTACCGCTTCTGCTGTTCGCGGCGGCGCTTCGTTCACGAGACGTTCCGAGAGGCGTGCGGTCGGCCTGGTTATTTCTTACCGTCATGCTTGCCGGGTACGTCTGGGTGCTCGATTTCGGGCCTCGGGTCAGCGCGCCGGGAGGGCTCGTCACGCAGGTGACCGCGCAGAAGATCATCACGATCGCCGCAATTCTTTCGTTCGTGTATCTGAGCGTCGTCGTCGAGCGCCGACTGGTTGCCGTGACACGTCCCGCGCATACGTTAGAGCCCACCTGACCCGCCGAATTGGAGGAGCGATGCCGGATCGACAGAGCCGCAGGGAGTTCATGGGATTGACGGCGTTCGGCTTGGCCGGTGCTGCCGCCATGCCGAGGTTTGGCAATGCCTCGAGCGCACTTCGCTTTCTTCTCTCGCAGCGCGCGGATCCCGACCTCGTCGTGCTCAACGCAAAGGTCTACACGATGGATCCCGCGCTGGCGCGCGCCGAAGCCTTCGCCGTCAGCGGTAGCCGGATCATCGCCGTCGGTAAGAGCGCTGACATCAAGGCGCTCGCCACGAAGCGCACGCGGACGCTCGACGCGAAGCAGATGACGGTCGTGCCAGGATTCACCGACACGCACAATCACGCCGGTGGCACGACGCTCCTCTATGAAGTGCTCGTCGGAAATCCCTTCGAGGTCGAATTCGTCACGATCGCCAGCATCATCGAGAAGCTGCGCGCCAAGGCGCAACAGCTGCCCGCCGGCACATGGGTCGATGGCTACTTCCACGACGACACGAAGCTCAAGGACAAGCGGCCGCTCAACACCCACGACCTCGATCAGGTGTCCAAGGACCATCCAGTCGCCGTCCACCATCGCGGCGGCCACACATCGTTCTACAATAGCAAAGCGTTCGAGCTTGCCGGCATCACGGCCAACACGCCCAACCCGGCCGGCGGCACCTTCGACAAGGACGAGAGCGGTGCACTCAATGGCCGCGTGACCGATCGCGCGAGGAGCGCGTTCAGCCGCGCCGGCAAACGGCCGTCGTTCACGCCCGAGCAACTCGCCCAGCGCGACCGCGACGGCATCGCGCACATCTCGAAGGAGTTCGTGCGCTACGGGCTGACGAGCGTGCACCACGAAGGCGGCGATCTCGCGGCGATTCAGGAAGTGCGCGCGCGTGGCGATTTGAAGCATCGAGTGAGCTATGAAGCCGCCGGCCGCGTGCTGGACTCGATGATCGCCGGCGGCATCATGACCGGTTTCGGCGATGATTGGATCAAGTTCGGCGCGACCTCGGAACACACCGTCGACGGATCGTTCTCCGAACGGACAATGGCGTTGAGCGTTCCGTACCCCGGGCAAAACGGCTACAAGGGCAACGTCACGGAAACGCAGGACGATCTGAACGCGTGGGTCGAGAAGGTGCATCGCGCGGGCATTCAGGTGAACTGTCATGCGAACGGCGACGTCGCGATCGACATGTATCTCACCGCGTTCGAGCGCGCGCAGAAGGCCTTCCCGCGCGCCGACGCTCGACCCAAGATCACGCACTGCACGTTGATCAACGACGACATAGTCCGCCGCATGACAGCGCTCGGTGCCGTGCCGGCAATGTTCACGACATACGCCTACTACAACACGGACAAGTTCCCCTTCTACGGCGAAGAGCTGATGAAGCGAAGCATGGCCTACCGCACCATGCTCGACGCGGGCATTCACGCCGCCGCCGGATCGGACTTTAGCCCCGGACCATTCGCACCGCTGATGGGGATTCAGGGCATGGTGACACGCACCGGTTGGGACAACACGACGTGGGGCGCCAACCAGCGCATTACGGTCGACGAAGCCATCCGCGTCAACACGATCAACGGTGCCTGGGCGTCGCACGAAGAATCGCTCAAGGGATCGATCACCGCCGGCAAGCTCGCCGACTTCGTCGTCCTCGCCGACGATCCGCACACGGTCAGCCCCGACAAGATCAAGGACATCAAGATCGTCAGCACGGTCGTCGGCGGCGAAACGAAATACCAAGCCTAGGGCCGTCCACGATGTGCCCTGTCTCGCTTGCCGCACACCAGATGTTCTTGGAGAAGAAAATTGGATCGATCGAGGTCGGCCAAACCGTGTTGCCGTACGCCGCGAGGCTCGCGCGGACGAGCTGATTCTACTCGCTTTTCAGCGCCAGCAGGGGATCTGCCCGCGCCGCGCGCCACGCCGGGAGCGCCGACGACAGCGCGGTTGCGACGGCAAGCACGCAGGCGACGAAAGCCAGGACGCCCGGCGATGTGGTCGAGATACCATAGACCAACGCGTTCAGCGATCGCGCTGCAGTGACGGCGGCGACGGCGCCGAGCATGATGCCGCCGGCCGCCATACGAAGGCCGGCGCTGATCACCATGGCGACGAGGTGGTGCTGCGTTGCCCCGAGCGCCGACCGGATCCCGAGTTCTCTCGTTCGCTGCGCGACGCCGAAGGACACGACACCGTACACGCCAATTGTCCCGAGAACGAGCCCGAGCAAGGCGAAGGCGGAGAGCAACTGCGCAATCGTATGCCGGGTCGCATTCGCACTGCCCGTGAGCTCGTCCAACGCGCGCAACTCGGCGATTGGGACAGTGGTATCGAGGGAGCGAACGGCGTTTCGCACGTCGGCGGCCCGCGCGAGCGGGTTGCCCGTCGTACGGATCACGAAGTGCATGAATGCGAGTCCTTGCTGCGCGTTCGGCCGATACACTTCGTCGGCGGCCGGTGCGCCGGGCGATGAGAAGCGCACGTCACCCACGACGCCAACGATGGTCGCCCAGTCGTTTCGCGTTCCATTACCGACCTTGATCCGCTGACCGACCGGGTCGTCGCCGGGCCAGAGGTGGTTCGCCAGGGCCGCGTTAATGACAACGACGGGCGGCGCGTCTCGCGTATCGGACGGGGTGAAGGCCCGGCCGCGCAGCACTGGGATCTTCATCGTCCCGAAGTAGTCGCCGACAACCGACCGCCACGTCGCGTTCGGCCTCGTCTGACCGGCCGCGACGGGCCGCCGTTCGACGTCAATCGCGCCCTGCCAATTGAAACCGCTGAGCGGAAGATGCTGGACGGCTCCTACACCCGCGACACCGGGGAGCGCGGCGATCCGCCGTTGCAACCCATCGAAGTAGACGCGCAGCCCTTCTGCGCCTCGCGCCTGCCCACTCGACGGTTGAATGCGCAGGGTAAGGACATTCGCCGCATCGTAGCCGAGATCCACCCGCGAGAGCCGACGCATCGACTCGGTCATGAGCGTCGCGCCAACAATCAATGTCATCGCCAGCGCGATCTCGATCACAACGAGGAGCTCTCGTGCCCGAGTGGCGACGCGTCCGCCCCGAGCGCTCATACCATCGCGAAGGGTTGGTCCCGTACTTCTGGTTCCAAGAACGATCGGGGCAATTGCGAACGAAACGCCCGCGAGAACAGTGATCGCCGCGCAAAATCCGACGACCGACGTGTCGACGGAGACCGTGGAGAGAAACGGCAGGCTCGCCGGCAGTATCCCGAGCAGCGCACGAAGAGCGGCGGTCCCGAACGCGAGTCCGAGTACGCCACCGGACATGGCCAGCAAGAGACTCTCGACGAGCACTTGGCGAGTGAGCCGCCCTGCCGATGCCCCCAGGGCGCGCCGAACCGCGAACTCCCGTGCTCGCCCGACTGCTTGCACCAGCTGCAAATTCCCGACGTTCACCGCGGCGAGCATGACGAGAAGCACCACGGCTCCGAGCAGGACGAACATCGTCTCACGCACGCCGCCCACGATACTGTCGTGCAAGTCGACGACGATGGCGCCCGCGGCGTAGTCGCTCGGAAAATTGAACTGTGTCCGCATGCGTGGAGCTATCGCGGCCAGTTCAGCCGTTGCCTGCGCCAGCGTTGTGCGCGCGCTCAGTCGTCCGATGGCGAGCGCGGTCGCGCCGGTGTAAAACGGCGACGACGGGTCGATTTGGAGTGGCAGCCATGCGTCGACGTCCGGGTGATACGCCGCGAGCTCGCCCCCAATCACGCCGACGATTCGCGTCGGCTGTCCGTCCATGTCCACGACTCGGCCAACGATGTCGCGGTCCGATCCGAATTGGTCGCGCCAGAGCGCGGCGCTGATGACCGCCACGTTCCAGTTCCCCGGCTCTGAGGCGTCGAGGGCAAAGCCCGATCCGGCGACCGGCCTGACGCCCAGCGTCTGGAAGTAGTTCGTCGAGACGCGGGCGGCGTTCAGCTGGCGGGGATCTCCGGCGCCCGTCATCGCGACGCCCCAGCCGGGGCTGAACGCAGCGATCGATGCGAACGTTCGCGACTCGCGCTGCATGAATACCAGCTCGGCGCTCGAGACGGCTCGGCCCGGCCAGATCGCGGCGAGGCGAGATGGGTCGCGGAAGGGGAGGGGGCGCAGGACGACGTGGCGAACCACACTGAAGATCGCGGCATTCGCACCAATGCCGAGCGCGATCGTGAGAAGCGCCGCGACGGTTACCGCCGGACGTCGCGCCGCCTGGCGCAACGCGAATCGACCGTCCTTCGCCAGCGAGTGCAGCATTCAGACCTCCGCAATCGGACAGAGAGCCGCCCCACTCATAGACACAGCCGCCCATCCGAGGGTTGGGCGACGATGCCGCCGATTCGCGCCGCCGGAATTGTCGCTAATCCAGCCGGAGCGTCGTCGCGGGATCGATTCGAGCGGCGCGAAAGGCCGGCAACGCCGACGCCAGCAGCGCAACGCCGGCAAGGAGCGCGGCGACGGTGCCGAACGTCGCGGCATCGAGCCGCGACACGCCGAACAAGAGCGCCGCCACCGCACGCGTTCCAACAAACGCGCCGGCCAGACCGATCGCCACGCCGGCGATAGCCAACGTGGCCCCGCGCCGGACGACGAGCCCCACGATGTCGGATGGTGACGCGCCGAGTGCGGCACGCACCCCGATCTCGCGTACGCGTTCCGTGACACCACCGGACAGCACACCGTAAATGCCTGTGGCCGCGAGGAGCAGCGCCGTGAGCCCGAAGGCCTCGAATAAGATCAGCGCGAAGCGACGGTCGGCGATCGAGCGATTCACCAGCGCGTTCAAGGTCGCGACCCGCACGATCGCCTGCTCCCGGTCGATCGACCAGATGGCGCTACGGATCGGCCCCGCGAGGCGAACAGGGTCGCCCTTGGCGCGCACGATCACCGACATCGACGCGTCCACCCAGTGCCACTGGAGCGGTGTGACGTACACGGCGACCGGTGGATTGACGTCGAACGACGATTGCCGTACATCGGTCACGACGCCGACCACGGTGAACCAATCTCCTTCCTGTGGTCCGAGACGAAATCGCTGACCGAGGGGATTGTCGTTCCCGAACGCCACCTTCGCGAAAGACTGGCTGACGACCGCCGCCCGCGGAGCGTTCCGACCGTCGGTGGCGCTGAGTAATCGTCCGCGAAGCAGCCGAATGCCCATCGCGCCAAAGTACTCCGGCGCGACAGCGTATCGCATCGCGGCGCCGTCGTTCTGACCGTCACGATCGCGTTCGAGATGGGCGCCATACATGTCGAGGTCACCGCTCAGCGGGACGAGTGACGTCGTCGCCACGCTTTGTACCCCGGGAACCGAACGAACCGCATCAAGTACGTTCGAGTAGTAGCGTGCCTTCGCGCTGTCGCTGCGGTACGGTTCGCCCGCCAGGTGGATCTGCATCGTGAGTAATCCCGATGCGTCGAACCCAACCGGCACAGCAAAGATGCGCTGAATGCTGCGCATGAGCAGTCCGGCGCCGACGAGGAGCATCAGCGCCAGCGCCACTTCCGCGATGACCAACCACGCTCTGATGCGCTGATGTCCTCCGGTCGTCCGCCTGCCCGCGTTCTCGAGTCGCGAGGCCACGTCCTGTCGCAACACGCTGATCGCCGGAATCGCTCCGACGACGACGCCAACGACCGTCGTGACCAGCGCCGCGAACGCGAAGGCGACGGCATCGACTCGTATCGCGCTCAACCGCGGCAACTCCGCGGGACTCAACGCGACGAGGGCGCGGACTCCGGCCTGGGCGACGACGAGGCCCAGGACGCCACCGATCACGGCGAGGAGCACGCTCTCTGTCAGAAGTTGCCTGATCACTCGGCCGCGACCCGCTCCCAGGGCCATGCGCATCGCGAACTCGGCACGCCGCTGCGCGCCGCGCGCCAGCAGCAGGTTCGTCACGTTGACGCACGCGATCAACAAGACGAGACACACCGCGCCGAGCACGGCGAGCATCGCCGGCCGAATCGCCCGCGTCACCTCCGTCTGCAACGACGTGACGAGAAGTCCATTCGCCATACGCGCCCACGGCACGCGGGCGAATTCGGGAGTCGGAGCCCGTGCGACGCGGTCCAGCTCGCGCGACGCGTCTGCAATCGTGACACCGCGTCGTAGTCGCGCCACGACGCGCAGATGATGCCCCCATTCCCTGTCCTCGGGGCCGAACACCGATGCGTACTGTAGGGGGGCCCAGATCTGTGCGAGGGGCGCGACGACGTTCTCGAATGTCGCCGGCATCACGCCGATGACGAGATGATCCTGGTCGTCGAGCTTGATGTGCTGACCAACGATCGTCGGATCGGCGCCGAAGCGGCGGCGCCAGAGTGCGTCGCTGAGAATGACGACATTCGGTCCGCCAGGACGATCTTCGTCCGAGCGAAAGTCTCGGCCAATGACCGGTGCTACGCCCAGGGTCCCGAAGAAGCCGCTGCCGACGCGCTGCCCGCTGACGCGCTCCGGTTCGAGCTTGCCGGAAAGCGTGGGCTGCCAGGCCTTGAACGCCGCCGACGAATCGAAGGAGCGCACCCGGCCCGCGATCTCTCGGTAGTTGCCGAACGCAACGTCCACGGGCAAGCCATCG
This sequence comes from Gemmatimonadaceae bacterium, assembly GCA_025928335.1. GTDB lineage: Bacteria > Gemmatimonadota > Gemmatimonadetes > Gemmatimonadales > Gemmatimonadaceae > JAQBQB01. The sequence goes on along the minus strand of JAICJQ010000125.1, from coordinate 148 downwards.
TTCGATCGGTCGGACACGACCGCAAGCCGCTCCGGGGCGGGGTAGGGCAGCGCGCGAAAAAGGACCGGATTGACGGCGCTGAAAATCGCCGTGCTCGCGCCGATGCCGAGCGAGAGCGTCGTAACAGCCACCACGGAGACGCCAGGGC
>JAICJQ010000003.1 GCA_025928335.1 Gemmatimonadaceae bacterium | reverse complement strand
GGCGGGAGTGAACGGCGGGAGTGAACGGCGGGAGTGAACGGCGGGAGTGAACGGCGGGCTTGAACGGCGGGCTTGAACGGCGGGCTTGAACGGCGGGGGCGTGGATTGATTCGGGGGAGGGCTGATTTGGTGATGCTCATTCAACCTCGCGCGGTCATCCTAATGCATGTCGGACTATCGTGGGTTGAAGGCGTGGCAGTGCGCCGTCATCAATGCGGTCAAAGTGCGCGACGTCGTCTCGCACTTCCCGCGGCGAGGATACGCCGAACTGAAGGCGCAGATGATCGCGGCTGCCGAGTCGGTGTGCAACAACATCGCCGAGGGACGTGCGGCATCATCGCCGAAGGACTATCGCAGGTTCCTCGACTCCGCCGCGAAATCGGCGTCCGAGCTTCTCGGGCAGATCGACATTGCGCGAGAATACGGGATTATTCGCGATCAAACAGCCATCAACCTGGCCGGCGGCGTGCTGTGCAGTTCTCGAATGATTCGCGGCCTTCAGGCCGACAGCACCGCAAAGGAACGACAACTCGTGAGCAACACCGGTCGAGGGCGAGTGAGGCAGCCTGGGGCCGAGAAGCCATGACCGATCCTTAATCCCGTCCTTCACCCCCGTCCTTCACCCCCGTCCTTCACCCCCGTCCTTCAATCCCGCCGTGGCGCCGAGATGCATCGCGAGCAGCGGGATCGTTGGTTACGGCGCCTGCACCGCCATGCCCATCGCGTGGTAGCCTTTGTCCACGTAGATGGTCGTCCCGGTGATCGCGCTCGCCAGAGGAGATGATAGGAACGCCGCCGCTCGACCGACTTCGTCCGCCGTCAACTTCTCGGTCAGCGGCGCGTTCACCGCGACATACTCCACCATCTTTTCGATGATGCCGATCGCGCTCGCCGCGCGGGAGGCGAGCGGCCCCGCGGAAATCGTATTCACCCGACAGCCATACCGTCGGCCCGCTTCATAGGCGAGCGTTCGCGTGTCACTCTCCAGCGCTGCCTTCGCCGACGACATCCCGCCACCATAGCCCGGAATCACTCGCTCGCTCGCCATGTACGTCAGCGAGAGAAACGACCCGCCGGGGCGAAGCAGCGGTCCGAGTCGCTGGATCATCGACACCATCGAGTACGCGCTCGCACTGACCGCCGCGAGATATCCCTGCCGGCTTACTTCGAGCAGCGGTTTCTTCACTTCCGGTCCATTGGCCAATGAGTGCACGACGATGTCGAGCGGCTGCTCGCCGAAGTCTTCTTTGAGCCGCTCGGCGAGCCCGGAAATCGTACAGTCGCCAACGTCCTTGTACCGCTTGTTCGAGCGCACCTCCTCGGGCATCTCGGCATACGTGTCGTACACGGCGTCGAGCGGATAAATCTTCTCGAACGTCATCAACTCGCCCGACGACAAGCGACGCGACTCGTCCATCTTTCCGCGCTCGAGCAGGTTCATGAAAATGTTGAGTGCCGGCGGCCAAGTCCCGACCGAAACGCTAGCGCCGGCCTCAGCCAGAGCCTTTGCGATCGCGAAGCCGAAGCCCGCGTCATCAGCCACGCCGGCGACCAGGGCGCGCCGTCCCGTCAGATCGATGTTGAGCATGGAGGAGAAATTAGCCGCCCCGGCCAAAATCCTGGTTGTTCAGTTCGCTCGACAACCCTAACTATCCTCACGTGTCGACCCATCCCGAGCCAGGCACACATCCTGTAGAAGTGGCCGGCGTGTCACTTCCGGCTCGCGACCTTCTATCGAACCGGGGCGTTGTGGATGTGTCCAGCGCCCCGGGACCTTCATTCGCCCGTGGTCTTTGGCGGATCGCCGCGGCGGATGTGTCGAGCGGGAACAGGGTCGCGCTTCTGCGCGACGGACCTGCCACCTTCGACGCGATGCTCGACTTGATCGACTGCGCCAAGGCCAGCATCGCGCTCGAGAGCTACATTTTTCGGTCGGACGACGTCGGCGAACGCTTTGCCGACCGGCTCACCGCTGCCGTCGAACGTGGCGTCGACGTCCGTCTGCTCCTCGACTGGATTGGGGCGCGCGGAACATCGAAGAAATTCATCAAGCAGTTGAAGCGGGCGGGCGTCGCCGTCGCTGTGTTCAATCCGCCCGGAATTCGTGCCTGGTTCGGAATGGTTCCGCGAGACCATCGAAAGCTGCTCGTCGTGGACGGCAGCGTAGGAATCACCGGCGGCGTCGGCGTTGGACGCGAGTGGACGACCGGGGTCCAGAAACTCCAGCGCTCTCGCTGGCGCGACCCCGCGGTGAAAGTGGACGGACCCGCCGCCCACGACATGATTCAGGCGTTCGACCACATGTGGCGGCGCGCCACGGGCAAAGAACGGCGCGGTTCCCACCGTTTTCTGCGGCGTCCGGCGCGCGGGGCGCACCTCGATCCGGCGACCGACACGCCCGCGCTCGTCGGTATCGTCGAGGGAGAACCGCTGCGTCTCCGCGTCTCGCGCGCGCTGCAGATTCAGGCGATTTCGGCGCGTCGTTCGATTTGGATCGCCACGGCGTATTTCACGCCATCGCCCTCGGAGGTCGAGGCGCTGAATGGCGCGGCCCGCGATGGCGTGGACGTTCGCATCCTGCTGCCGAGTCGAAACGATCATCCGTGGGTCTCGCTGCTCGCCCGGCGCTACTATCGACGTCTGCTCACGAACGGCGTGCGTATCTGGGAGTGGAGAGGCGAGATGATGCACGCCAAAACGAGTGTCGTCGACGGGCGTTGGGTGCGCGTCGGTTCGACGGACTTCAACCCGCTTGGCGTCGCGATCAACTACGAGCTCGATGCCGTCATCGAGGACGCGACACTCGGCCAGGAGGCCGAGCACATGTTTCTCGCCGACCTGGAAGAGTCACGTGAAATCACGCTCGACAAATAAGCGACACACGGCGGCGCGCCTGGCCTGCGCTGGGCTGCTGATCGTCAGCTCGACTGTTGCGTCGGCACAAATCCAGACCACGTCCTCCCCGCCTCCGTTGTTCACCTGGCGCGATGGCGTACTCGCCGCGGGGTTCGTCGTCGCGACGTTCGCGGCGCATCCCCTCGACAAGCAGGCCGCGCTCCTGCTGCAGCAGCCTTATCGCCAGAAGAACTCCATCTTTCAGAAGAGCGCGGCGATCGTTCGAAACATCGCGCTGCCTGGATCGGGCATCATCGGCGTGACGATGTATGCCACGGGTCGGCTCACCCACAGCGAACGCCTCGCGCAGGTCGGGCTCCACGGCACCGAAGCGCTGGCGATCGGGGCCGTCACTGGCACGGTGCTCAAGGATTTCTTTGGGCGCGCGCGCCCATTCGTCGACACGGTGAGCCCCAACCCCAACGACTGGAAGCTGCTTCGCGGCTTTCACGCCGGCGAAGAGTATCGATCGTTCCCGTCCGGGCATACGACCGCCGCGTTTGCGGCGGCGGCGGCGGTGAGCGCCGAGACGAGTCGCTGGTGGCCGCAGCTGACATACTTCGGAATCGGGCCGATTCTCTACGGCGGAGCGACCGCCGTCGGTCTCTCGCGCATGTACAACAACCGCCACTGGGCGAGCGACGTGATCACCGGCGCTATGATCGGCACCTTCGCCGGCACCAAGGTGGTACGCTATCATCGTACCCATCCTGGCAATCGAATCGATCGATGGCTCCTCAATGCGTCCGTGTCGGCGGATCGTCTGCATCGGTTTTCCTTCTCGATTCTTCCCGCGCTCGGCCGCTGACGTCCCATAGCGTGGGCGTGGCGTGAAGCCGGGCATCATCGTGATGTCCGAGCTCCGCGGCGAGATGGCCGCCCGCGTGCTCGAGATTCAGCGCCGGGTCGACCCTCGTATGGCGGCCGAGCTACCGCCGCACGTGACGATCACCGGATCCTCGGGCATGGGTCCGATCTCGCCCGGTGTGAGCGACGCAGCACTTCGGGTCGCGCTGGAGCCCGTCGCGGCCGCGACGGCGCCGTTCGCCGTTCGTCTTCAGCCGCCAATGCGCTTCATGCAAAGCACTGTCGTCGTCATGCCGATCGACCCCAACGGGCCGATTCGCGCATTGCATGAACGCATCAAGCTGAGCGGGGTCGAGTACGAAGCGGCCAGGTTTACCTTTACGCCGCACCTCACGCTCAGCTTCTATCCCGAGCTGTCGTGGGACGCTTTGCGGACGCTGCTGCGGACGCGCTTTGAAGATCCGCTCTTGATCGACTCGATCCAGGCGTATCGCGCGATCGATCTCACTCGAACGAAAAAAATCCTCGACGTGCCACTGACCGGATGATGGAGACGAGACTCGCGCCGCCAACGATTCTTTCCGAGATCGAAGTGGATACCGCGCCAGAGGTTGCGGCGAAATTCGTCGAGGTCGCGGCGTCGTATTTCGCCGAAACACGGCGTCGCGAGGGTCGTGTCTCGACGGCGTTGTCACCGTCGGAGATCGCCCGCCGATTCGACGAGCCGCTGCCGCGCGCCGCGCACTCCGTCGACGCGATCATCGACCGGTTGCGCGCGCAAGTGATTCCCGACGCCAACCATTTGTGGCATCCTCGGTACGTTGGACACCAGATCGCCGGCCCGTTGCCCGCCGCGGTTTGGACCGAGCCGATCACGGCGGCCCTCAATCAGTCGGTCGCCGTGTTCGAGATGTCACCGGTCGGGACGGTGCTCGAGCATCAAGTGATTTCATGGCTGTGCGAGCTCGCGGGCTTTTCCTCTCGGAGCGGTGGCACGCTGACGAGCGGCGGAACCGAGGCAACATTCACCGGACTGCTCGCCGCACGCGCCGCCGCGCTTCCCGATGCGTGGACCGATGGGATTGGCGCGAATCCGCCCGTGCTCCTCTGCGGCGAACACGCGCACTACGCGGTCACGCGCGCCGGCGCGCAACTCGGCATCGGCATGCGGAACGTGCTCTCGGTTCCGTCGCGCGAGTACCGGATGGACCCCGAGGCACTGGCGGCGCGCGTTCGCGATCTCAGGCACGACAACCGTCGCGTGCTGGCGGTCGTCGCCACAGCGGGATCCACCGCCACCGGATCATTCGACGATCTGGACGCCATCGCGTCCATCTGCGACGAGTTTGGGATCTGGCTGCATCTGGACGGCGCGCACGGCGCCTCGGCGCTGCTGTCGACGACGCATCGCGGACGGCTCCGCGGCATCGACCGCGTCCGCTCGCTCGCCTGGGACCCGCACAAGATGATGCTTCTGCCGTCGCAGGTCGGAACGCTGCTCGTGCGCGAAGCGGGCGATCTGGACGCCGCATTCTCACAGCGCGCGCCGTACCTCTTCAATGACGCGCAGGCCGAGAAGTCCTGGGATCAGGGTCAGCGGAGCTTCATGTGCTCACGTCGGGCCGACGCCTTGAAGCTGTGGGTCGCACTGCAACGCTACGGCGCCGACGCACTCGGCGACCTGTACGATTATTTCTGCGATCTCGCGCGCTTCATGTTCGAGGAGATCCTCGAACGAGCGTATTTCGTCGCATTGCACGAGCCCGAGTGCAATATCCTCTGCTTTCGCTACGTCGGCAGTGGCCGGCTCAACGAAGACGCTCTCGACGCGGTCAACCGCGACCTGCGCGAGCGCTACAACCAATCGGGCGAAGGCTGGATCACGGCGACCAACCTTGGCGGGCGCCGCGTGCTGCGCGTCACGCTGATGAACCCGCGCACGACCCCGGGCGATATTCGCGACATCCTCGACGGCCTCGCGCGCGTCGGCGCGAGGCTGGAACGCGAGCTATAACGCTTTCTTGATCGCCGCTTCGAGGTTCTGCCTGCCGCCGAGGCCCGTGTAGACGACCTTGCCCGCCTTGTTGATCACGACGACGTACGACGTGGCTGGAGCGTCGTACGCTCCCGATGCATTGCCCTTCGTGTCGAAGAATTGGTCGCCGGGGAGCCCGTGTTTTTCGACGAAGGCTTTCACCTTCTCGGGTGTCTCGTTCACCGAGACTGCCATGCCGATGAACTTCACCTGGTTGCCGTACTTTTTCGACGCGGCGACCAGCGCCGGCTCGAGCTCCTTGCAGTTCGGACACCAGATGGCCCAGAACTCCATCACGATCGGCGTCTTGCCGATGTACTGCGCGAGATCCGCTTCCTTGCCGTCGAGCGTGTGCACTTTCGCCGCCGGCGCCGCGCTACCCACCTCGAGCCCGACATCCTGCGCTCTCGCCGCCGCGACTGGCGCCGACACAATGAACGCCGCCGCGATCAACCATCGAGGATCTGAGACCCAGGATCTAGGACCTCTCATAGTATCAACTGTCCCATTTTGACGAGGTAGTACTCGGCGACGCCGATCATGACGATCGCGAAGAATCGCTTCACCCACACCATCCACATGCCCGCGCGCGGAAGGCGCGCGATCGTTCCCGACCCCACGCCAACGACGACCAGCAGCGTGCACATTCCCAGCGAAAACACGAACAAATAGATAAACCCGAGGACGGCGCTTTTCGTTGATGCGACCCAGGTCAGCACCGCCGCCATCACAGGCGCCGAACAGGGCGCCGCGACGAGGCCGGACATCGCACCCATGGCGAACGCGCCGGAGAAGCGGCCTCCCTTTCCCGCCGTGGCCGCCCACTCGAGCGTCGTCGTCGGCACCCGGATCGGAACCGCGTCGAGCATCGCCAATGCCGCGATCAGTAGCACGTTCGCCATGGCGAAGTACAGCCATGGATTGCTACTCACCGAACCGAAGAGCGTTCCACTCATTCCCGCGAACAGCCCCAGCGCGGAGTAAACCAACGCCAGCCCCAGCACGTAGGTGAGCGTAAGGACCACGGGCCGCAAACGGGCCCGTCCGGCGGGGGCAGTGGCGCCCTGAGAAGCCGTGGTTCCTCCAACGATCGCCGCCGTGATGGGGATCATGGGGTAAACGCACGGAGTCAAACTCGTCAGGACACCGCCCGCGAACAGGGCGGGGATAGCCGCGAGCGGATTTCCGGAAAGATTGGGAAGAGAGAGGTCGAGGAACATGAGGAAAAACTACACCAAAATGGGGTTGGTGATCGGGATCGGCGTCACATTGCTGTCGCAAGCCAGACCGGCAGGGGCCCAGATGGAAATGGATCCCATCGCCTCGAAGCATACCGAGCTTTCACCGGAACGTCGCCCCGCACCGGGCGATAGCGCCCGCGCCACGAAGCTGGCGGGTGAGCTGCGTCAGGCGATCGAGAAGTACAAGGATACTGCCGTCGCCGAAGCCGATGGCTATCACATGTTCCTGCCCGGTCTCAAAAACCAGAAGATCTTTCACTTCACGAACAACGCCCGCGGCTTTGAGGCCGCATTTCACTTCAACCCGTCGAAACCGACGTCGCTCCTCTACAAGAGGGGGTCCGACGGAAGGCTGGTTTTGGTCGGCGCCATGTACACGATGCCGAAGAACACCTCGCCCGACCGCCTCAACGATCGGGTTCCGCTCAGCATCGCCCGCTGGCACAAGCACGTGAATTGGTGCATGCCCAAAAAGGGCGACGACCTGCGTTGGCTCGAGACGCGCGACAGCCATCCCCTATTCGGCCCCGAGAGTCCGATCTCGACCAAGGCCGAGTGCGACGCCGTGCACGGCGACTTCCATCCCAACCTGTTCGGCTGGATGATTCACGCGAACGTGTTCGAAGGGAACGACCTCGGAACGGTGTTTGGCATGGATCACGATCACGCCGCCGCCCACGAGCACAAGGGCTGACCCGGCCGGCGCCGCGATAGTTGACAAAGTCAACTATCGGCCCGAGACTGGAGGCATGCGCCGTCTCGAACAGCACGCCGATCAGGTTCGCCACTTCAATCGGTTCTACACGGCTCGCATCGGGGCGCTGGGTGACTCCTACGTGGACAGCGGCTTTTCACTCACCGAAGTCCGTGTCCTGTACGAGCTAGCCCATCGCGAGAATCCGACGGCATCGGACATCGCCGAAGTCCTGGGGCTTGATCCAGGCTATTTGAGCCGAACGCTCACGTCGTTTCGGACGCGCGGGCTGGTGACGGCGCGTCCGGATCCGAGCGACAGACGACATTCGCGACTACGATTGACCGCCGCCGGGCGCCGGGCCTTTGCGCCACTCGATCAGCGCGCGCGGCGTGCCATCGCCGGATTACTCGAGCCGCTCGGCGCGGTCGAACGCACACGCGTCGTCGACGCCATGAGCACGATCCGCCGCACACTCGATCGCGAGGCCGCCGCCGAGTCGTTCACGCTGCGCGAGCACCAGCCCGGCGACATGGGTTGGATCGTCCATCGCCACGGCGCACTCTACGCCGACGAATACGGCTACGACGAGCGCTTCGAAGCGCTCGTGGCCGAGATCGTCGCGCGATTCATCAAGAAGTTGGACCGAAAACGCGAGCGTTGTTGGATCGCCGAGCGTGACGGACAGATCGTGGGGACGATCTTCGTCGTCGCCAAATCAAAGACGACGGCGAAGCTGCGGCTGCTCTTGGTCGAGCCTTCGGCGCGCGGACTCGGACTCGGCGCGCGTCTGGTCGACGAGGTCGTGCGCTTCGCCCGCGATGCCGGCTACAGGCGCATCGAGCTCTGGACGCAGAGCGAGCTCACCGCCGCCCGCCGCCTTTACGAGGCCGCCGGATTCAAGCGTGTCGGCGCTGAGAAACACAGGATGTTCGGCAATCCGACGACCGCGGAGTTCTGGCGTCTCGAGCTCACGTCCAACCGCTGATGGCGGAAGAGAAGCCCGCAAAGCCGGCATATGCGGAGCTGTTCTACGAGCATGATGGGCTGCGGCTCCAGTCCTACCTCTTCAAGCCGATGAGCAGCGGGCCGTTTCCGCTGGTCATCTACAACCACGGCCTGCGCTTCGGCGACGAGCGGTCGGAACGGCCCTTTTTCTACATCGCCCGATTATTGAACGACGCCGGCTATGCCGTCCTCGTTCTCGAACGCCGCGGCTACGGGGCGTCGGACGGACCGACGTTTCGCGAGGAGGTGCGCGGCGACTACCGCGATCTCTTCGTTGCCCGCGTCGTCGCCGAAACCGGAGACGCACTTGCCGCAATCGAAGCGATCGCGGACGAGCCGGAGGTCGATGCGTCGAGGATCGCGATGATGGGGTGGTCATTCGGCGCGCTCGTCTCGGTCTTTGCCGCTGCGCGAACCGACCGCCTGTTCGCCGTGATAAATCAGGCGGGCGGCTCGTTGAACTTCCTGCGCAGCTCGCCGCTTCGTGAGGCGCTCGACGCAGCGGCGCGAGCTCTGACTACGCCTGTCTGCTGCATGGTGGCGAAGAACGATGGCACGGTGGACGGCGCGCGTCGCGTCCACGCCATCCTGGCGTCCCGCGGAGTGCCCGCCGAGCTCAAGATCTATCCCCCATTCACGCCCAAGCAACCGATCGACGGAATCGCCCCGGGTCATTTGATCTTTGGAGCCGAAGGCGTCCCGATCTGGGGCGACGACGTGATCCGCTTTCTGTCCGATCACTCCCGGAGATAGCCTCGGTGCGATGTACATTTCGTCGCGAGTCCACCCAAAATCGGGGTGGGGTCAGACTCCATCCAAGAAATGGAGTCTGACCCTACTTGAAGGGCTTGTGGGCTCCATTGCGCGGTTGCGGGTTGGAGTCTGACCCCAGTCGCAATGAATTGAGTGCGATCCCTCATCATTTCCGCTTCATCCGACCGAGATCAATGGCTCCCCCGACGTTCATTTATGTCATGAAGGACCTGCGCAAGGTCGTCCCGCCGTCGCGGGAGATCTTGCGCGGTATTTGGCTGTCTTTTTACGACGGCGCCAAGATTGGCGTCCTTGGCGCGAACGGCGCCGGCAAATCGTCGCTGCTCCGTATCATGGCGGGCGTCGACCACGACTTTCAGGGTGAGGCGTGGGCGCGTGAAGGAACGCGCATCGGCTATCTGTCGCAGGAGCCCCAGCTCGATCCCAACCTCGACGTAAAGGGCAACGTCGAGCTCGCGGTGAGAGCGCAGCGCGCTCTCCTCAAGGAATTCGAGGACATCTCGATGGCCTTCGCGGAGCCGATGGACGACGCGGCGATGGATAAGCTCCTCGCGCGCCAGGCGCGCGTGCAGGAGCAGATCGACGCGCACGACCTGTGGAATCTCGACAATAAGATCGAAGTCGCGATGGACGCGTTGCGTTTGCCTCCCGCGGACGCAAACGTCACAACGTTATCTGGAGGCGAGCGCCGACGGGTCGCGCTCTGCCGCGTGCTGCTCGAGGAGCCCGACATGCTTCTCCTCGACGAGCCGACGAACCACCTCGACGCCGAGAGCGTCGCCTGGCTCGAGCGGTATTTGCACGACTTCGCCGGCACCGTCGTCGCCGTCACGCACGACCGCTATTTCCTCGACAACGTCGCCGGCTGGATTCTCGAGCTCGATCGCGGCTACGGAATTCCCTACGAGGGGAATTACACCTCGTGGCTCGACCAGAAGCGCACCCGCCTCGCCCAGGAAGAGAAGACCGAGTCCGCACGGCAGCGCACGCTGCAACGCGAGCTCGACTGGGTGCGCCTCGCGCCTCGCGCGCGACAGGCAAAAAATAAGGCGCGTATTCAGAAGTACGAAGAGATGGCCGCGCAGGAGACGGCCGAAAAAATCCTCCAGCACGAGATCGTCATTCCGCCGCCGCCGCGACTCGGCAACGACGTCGTGACGGCGCGCGATCTCAGAAAGGCATTCGGTGAGAAGCTGCTGTTCGACGGGCTGTCGTTCGATCTCCCGCGCGGCGGCATCGTGGGAATCATCGGGCCGAACGGCGCGGGCAAGACGACACTGTTCCGGATGATCGTCGACCAGGAGCAGCCCGACGGTGGTTCGCTCAAAGTCGGCGAGACAGTGCAGGTCGCGTACACCGACCAGAATCGCACGCTCAACGCCGACGTCACGGCGTGGCAGGAGATATCCGGCGGCCAAGAGACGATCATGGTCGGCAAGAAGGAGCTCAATAGCCGCGCCTATCTGTCGAGCTTCAACTTCAAGGGCACCGATCAGCAGAAGAAAGTGGGCCTGTTGTCGGGTGGAGAACGAAACCGCCTGCATCTTGCAAAGACACTCATGAGCGGCGGTAACGTGTTGCTGCTCGACGAGCCGACGAATGACCTCGACGTCGATACACTGCGCGCGCTCGAGGACGCAATCGTCGACTTCGCCGGATGCGCCGTGATCATCTCGCACGATCGTTGGTTCCTCGACCGCGTTGCCACCCACATTCTCGCATTCGAGGGGAACAGCGAGGTCGTGTGGCATGAAGGCAACTACCAGTCGTACGTCGAGGATCTCAAGAAGCGGAAGGGCGCCGACGCCGACCAGCCGCACCGCGTCGCGTACAGAAAACTCGTAAGGGCCTGACAGGGTCCGCGGGTTTTCCGGTGTCGAAGAGAGGCTACTCGGCGACTCCGCCGAGTACCCAGTCGCCGAGTTAGCTCTCTTGGGGGTCTCAACTCCATGAATGATCTCGTGCGGTCGGTACGCGTCGCTTTGCGCGGTCTCGCGCGAACGCCCGGTTTCCTCTCGGCGGCGATCGTCATTCTCGGGCTGGGCATCGGCACGGCGGTGGCGGTTTTCACCGTATTTCGGGCGGTGCTCTTCCAACGACTTCCGGTCAGCGATCCCGATCGCCTGGTTGTGATCTCCACCTACCGGAACACGCCGGACAACGAGTTCGGCCTCGTGAAGAACGACCTCCAGGCCGTGAAACGCGAGGCTCGCTCCATTCGTGAGGTGGGTGGCTACGCGCACTGGGCGACGTCCGAAGGCCCGCTCGTTGACGGCGATCGTACGCTGACGCTCGGCCGGGTTGTCGTCAGCGGGTCATTTTTCGACGCGTTGGGTGCGCACGCAGTGGTTGGCCGGTTGCTGCGACCCGACGACGATGTGAAAGGTGCGGCTCCGGTGCTCGTCTTGAGTTACCAGAACTGGCAACGGTGGTTCGGTGGCGACCCGTCGGTTGTCGGCCATCACCTCTACGAACCGTACAGCCAGCTCACGTACACGATCGTCGGTATTGCGCCACCCGGCCTCGACTTTCCAAATCGCGCCGGCTACTGGCTGACCTGGCCCGGGAGTGACGGACTGAGCGTCATCGCCGTGGCGCGACTCAATCCGGGCGCATCCCCGCGCGCCGCCGCCGACGAATTCGCTTCCATCGTGAGGCGCACGCCGGCACCCGGGATTCCGATTCGCCCGACGATTACCGGCGCGAAGGTCGTTCCCTTTGCGCAGGCGATGCTCGGCGACATCCGGCCCGTGCTCATCGCGCTCAGCGCCGCGGTCGCGCTTTTGTTGATGATCGCGTGCGTCAACGTCGGCGGCCTTCTCCTGCTCCGCGCCGCGAACCGGACGCGCGAGCTGGCGATCCGCCGCGCCCTCGGCGCGACCTATGGCGACGTCGCCCGACAGTTGCTCCTCGAGACGGGATTGATCGCGATCGGCGGTGGCGTCGTTGGCTTGCTCTGCGCCGGTCTGCTCGTCCAGGTGCTTGTCGCGGCGGCACCGGCGCGCCTGCCCCGACTCGATGTCATCCAACTTTCCGGTACGCCGATATGGCTCGGCGTGGGTGTGACGGTCGTCGCGGTGCTGCTGTTCGGCGTCGTGCCTTCATTGATCGCCGCGAGGGCGGACGTCGCGTCAACGCTCCGGCTCGACTCACGCTCGGGACGCGACTCGGCGTCGCGTCGCCGGTTTCGACACGTATTCGTCGCCGCGCAGACGATGTTGGCCCTCGTCATGCTTTCTGGCGCCGCCCTGCTCGTGCGAAGCCTCGGGCACCTGGAGTCTCTCGATCTCGGCTACACGCCGGACCACCTCACAGAGCTCTCCGTGTCGTGGCCTTCCAAGAAGTACGACTCGGTGTCGAAATTCTATCCGGTCGGCGAGGATATCCTCCGCCGTTGGCGGTCGATTCCCGGCGTCGTCGCGCTGACACCGACACTCATCCCGCCGCTCGTCGGCGAAAACGTGTTCATCAGCCGCTTCGACAAGGAAGGGCAGTCGGCTTCGGAGATTGCGACGAATCCCTTTTTGCCGGAGATGTCGGGCGACAAAGACTATTTTCGCACCTTCGGCACCCGAGTGTTGAGCGGGCGGACGTTCACTGACGCGGACCGCGAGAACGCCGCGCCGGTCGCGATCGTCAGCGACATGGTCGCGAAGCGGATGTGGCCCGGGGAGAATCCGATCGGCAAGCGCATTCACTATCTGCTTCCCGACAGCATTCCGTGGCGCACGGTGGTTGGTGTTGCTGAGGACTCGCACATTCGCACGCTTCGCGCCGCGTCGCCGATCGTGTACGTGCCCTGGCGGCAAATGGACTTCTGGCAATTCGGCCTCGCGATGCGGACGCGCGGCGACATTGGATCCGTGCTGCCGGCCATGCGCCGGGAGTTGGGGACGATCGATCCGCTGCTCAGACTCTGGTACGTGCATCCGGTGGACGAGCTGCTTTCCGGACCGCTCGCACAACCGCGGATGAGTGCCTACCTGATGTCGGTGTTCGGCATCGCCGCGCTCCTGTTGGCCGCGATCGGCCTCTATGGCTTGATGGCGTCGCTCGTACGTGAACGTACGCGTGAGATCGGCGTTCGCATGGCGTTGGGCGCCGCGCCTGAACGGTTGCGCCGCGAGGTCATGCTGCAGGCACTTCAAGTGGCTGGCGCCGGCGCTGTTGTTGGGATCGTCGCGGCACTCGCCGCGTCAAAGCTCCTCGGCGCGATGCTGTTTGAGCTCAGTCCCACCGATCCGCTGGCCCTCGCCGCGGCGTGCGGCGTTCTATTCGTCGTGATCCTGATCGCGGCGTACGGGCCGGCGCGCCGCGCGACCAAGGTCGATCCGGCCATCGCGCTGCGCGCGGATTGATAGAACACCGTCGCTCGTCATTCAGTGCGTCGTGGTTTTGCGTCAGATCTCGTGACGCTTCGCGAAGCCGACGATTTGATCCGCCGCGCGAAACGCCAATGCTTGAATCGTCATTGTCGGCTGACCACGACCACTCGTGACGAGACTCGAGCCGTCGACGACGAACAGGTTCTTCACATCGTGCGCGCGATTGTTCTTGTCGACGACCGAGGTCTTCGGGTCATTGCCCATGCGACACGTCCCAAGCAGGTGCACGCTGAACTCCTGGCTGTCCGTCGGCAGCGCCCAAGCGTGCACTGCGCCCGACGCTTCGAGCAGCTGCTTGGAGCGATCGGCGAAATACTTGTAGAGCTTGAGATCCTGCGGATGGTCCTGATAGGTCATGCGGATCACCGGCAAACCCCAGTCGTCCTTTACCTCGGGGTCGAGCGAGATGCTGTTGGTCGCGACAGGGAGAGAGCTTGTGTGGCCATAGGCGACAATCGTTCGATTGTACTGCTTTTGCAGTTCTCGCTTGTACGCGCTGCCCCATTTCGGCGCGTCCGGCGGCAATCCGCCGAAGCCAAACCCGATTGGTGTCACGTCGAATCGGTAATCGAATCCGCCGCCGCCGACGAGCCCGAGCTTTGGATCGAGCTCATATAGATCCCACACGACGCGGGTGGCGACGATTCCCTTGAAGCCGTTGACTTCGTGCTCGAACTGCCCCATCGCGTTTCCAGCGCCGTTGAACATCAAGTACTTGCCGACGACGCCGCTCGAGTTGGCGAGACCATTCGGAAAGAGATTGGACTTCGAGTTGAGCAGGAGTCTCGGCGTCTCCGCGCCGTTGGCACAGACAACCACCGCCTTGGCACGCTGATAAATCTCTTTTTTCGTTGCGTCGAAGTATTTCACTCCGGTGACACGGCCGCGCGTATCAGTCTCGACTTTACGCACGTATGAATTCGGCCGAACCTCGCAGCGCTTCGTCGCCACGGCTTTCGGGATCGTCGTAACGAGCGAGCTCGATTTGGCGCGGACCTCGCAGCCGAAGCCGAGACAGAAGCCGCACTGCGCGCACGCCGAGCGACCGTCGTATTGCTTCGAGACGATCGCCATCGGCGCGGGGAAGGCCGTCCAGCCGAGCTTCTTCGCGCCACGCTCGAGGAGAACGCCCGTCGACTTCGGTGGGTGCGGCGGCATCGGATACGGACGCGACCGCGGGGGATCGAAGGGCCCAGGCGCGCCCGCGACGCCCACTTCCCAATCGACCTTCGTGTAGTAGGGCTCGAGCTCCTGGTACGTGATCGGCCAGTCCGCGAACCCCGTGCCGGCAAGGGTGCCCTTCCGGCTCGCTTCATTGAAATCGATCTCGCGGAAGCGCCAGAAGTTCGCCGAGAAATGGACGCTCGTTCCACCCACCCCGCGCCCGTAGGCGACGGCAGGTTGCACCTTGGCCTTTTCCTTTTCCGTTTTGCGAAAGGTGTTCGGCGATTTGCTGTAGTCGTTCGTCAACAGCGACCGGTCGAAGACCGCGAGCTCGTCGTGTACGAAATCCCGCTCGGTGCGCCACGGGCCCTGCTCGAGCACGACCACGCGAAACCCGGCGGTCGACAGCTCCTTCGCGACGACGCCTCCGGCGGCCCCCGACCCCACGACGACGAAATCCACTTCGTCTTCGGGCTTGTACTTGACCGTGGTCGTTTGCAGTGGCGTGAGCGGCGGATGCGTGTGGTCAGACATTGCGGTCGTACCAGCCAAAGGGGGCGGCCCACGAGAAGTGGTCGTCGAATCCAAGCAGCTTCCATCCATTCTTGTTCGCGTTGCCGCCGTACTCGGGGTTGGCGAACATCCCGGTGACGGTGACGGCGCGCAGCAGACCGAAATGCGACCCCTTGGTCTTTTCCATCGTCGCGATGACCGCGTCTTGATCCCCGGGAGTCAAAGCCGCGAACGACTTTGCGCCCTTGTGTCGTTCCCCGGCGAGACGTCGCAGCTCGGCCACGAGTTTGTTCACGTCGTCGCGCTGATCCTTCCCGAAGCCGGCGAGTGATTCGTCGATGAATCGGACAACGTTGGCCTCGTGCGCGCCTGGCGTTCCGTCACTCGGGACAATCCGCGACGCGGCCGCGTCCAGATCGGCCGCCTGATCGGCTGTGAGGATTTTGAAAGGCGCTTGTGCTTGCGCGGCGACCGCGGCGCGCTTGCCCGCGGCGAGAAGATCGCGCGCCTCCGCGGTGAGCCACACGGTCGCGGCGCCGGCCCCCAGCGCTGCGACGAAGTTGCGTCGTGAGAGAGTCGACACGGCTCGATCAACCAGTTGAAGTCGGGCCAAGTTAGCGCCCGAGTATGAACTGCGCACTAGCCGTGTCGGTCAGTCTTCGCGCAGCGCCGCGATCGGATCGAGCCCCGCGGCGCGCCAGGCGGGCTTGGCTGCCGCGAGCAACGCGACGAGGAAGAGCAGTCCACCCGACGCGACGAGAGTCCGCGGGTCGGTCGGCGTCACGCCGTAGAGAAAACTCGCGAGCAGTCGCATTGCCAACAGAGCCATCAGCACGCCGAGCACCAACCCCGCCACGACCGTGCGGCCAACCTCTCCGAGTACCATGCGGACAACACGGCTCCGCGCGGCTCCGAGCGCGATTCGGACGCCGATCTCATTCCGGCGGCGCGCCACACCGTACGCCATTGTCCCGTAGAGCCCGATGAGCGCGAGCAGCAACGCCAAACCGCCGAAGAAGCCGGAGAGCGTTGCAATGGCGCGCGCCATCGTCAGGGATTCCGCCAACTGCTGCTCGAGCGGGACGAACTCCAGCGAGATGCGCGGATTAATTTCGGCGAACGCGCGCTTAATCGGCGGAATCAACGCGCCCGGCGACCCGTCGGTTCGGAGTTCCAGATTGGTGAACGGTCCGAGCGTCGTGTCCTGGCGCGACGCGAAGTAAACGACAGGCGCTGTTTCTTCACGCAACGACTGGTACTTGGTGTCACCGACCACGCCGATGATCTCGATCGGTGGCCCGAGCCCGGTCGGTCCCTGCTCGAGTCGGAACGTCTTTCCAATCGGCGCGGGATCTTTGAAGAATTTCGCGGCGGTCATTCGGCTCACGATCGCGACCCGATTCGCGCTCGGACGGTCCTCCGCGTTGAAGTCGCGCCCCGCGGCGAGTGGGATGCCCATCGTCGAGAAGTACCGATCGCTGACGGCGTTCGTCCACGCCACGGCGTCTTCAATGGAACGTGGTGTAAAGCCGTCAACGTGAAGCACATCATTCCACGTTGCTCGTCCGACCGGGGTCACTTGCGATGAGCTCGCGGACCGAACTCCCGGAATCGCCCGCAGGCGATCGAGCAGCTCGTTATACACCGGACCTCGCCGCACCGCCGGGAGTGCGGCGGGGCGCATGTCGACATTGACGAGCAGGATGTGATCGCGCTGAAATCCGGCATCGACGTTCAAGAGCTTGCGCCAACTGCCGAGCAGGAGGCCGGCAGCAGCAACCAATACCAGCGACAGCGCGATCTGCCCGACGACGAGCGCTCTGCCGATCGACAGACGCGAGTGGCCTTCGACCGTCTCGCGCCCTCGAGCTCTCATCGCCGACTGGGGATCGACGCGACCGGCGCGCCAGACGGGGGCGAGACCGAACAGAAGTCCCGTGAGAAGCGCGACGACGATCGTGAAGCCGAGGATTCGTGGATCCGCCGACAAATCCAGCGACACGATCTGTGTGCTTCGCGTCAGCATCGCGACGAGTATCCGGCTGCCCCAGGCGGCGAAGGCGATGCCGACGAGAGCACCCGTACCGGAGAGAAGAAGACTCTCCGTCATCAGTTGACGAGCCAGTCGCCCTCGGCCCGCGCCAAGCGCGAGCCGCACCGCCATCTCGCGTTGCCGCGCGGTCGCGCGCACGAGGAGCAGGTTCGCCACGTTCGCGCACGCAATGAGCAGCACGATTCCCGTGATCGACATGAGCACATACAACGCCTTGCTGTACATGCGTCGCAACGCAGAGAAGCCGCGCGAAACTGGTTCGACACCGAATTTCATTTTCAGGTATTCGGCTCGGTTCTTTGCCTGCCACTGTTGAGGGACCGTCGACTCGAGCACTGCCGGGCCGATGGCGGCAAGCCGCGACTGAAGCTGTTCGCTCGACAGAGCGGCCTTCGGGCGACCGACAATCTGGAGAAACCAGCTACTGCGATGATCGAGCTGGCTGTTCGCCCCGCGGATGATCGCCTCGGTGCAGAGGGGAACGTAGAGCGACGAGTGTCGACCGACTTCGAGACCGTCAAAACGCCGCTCGACCACCCCGATGATCCGGAAGGGATGACCATCGAGTGAAAGCGTTTGGCCGATCGCTCGCTCGTCGCCGGCGAACTGCCTCAGGAAAAACGCGTCACTGAGCATGACGACGCCGGGGCATCCGCGCTGGTCGTCGTCTCGCGTGATTGGCCGGCCAATTGCGGTGCGAACGCCGAGCGTTCGAAAGAAGTCGCCGCTCACCCAGCTCCCGATGGCGCGGCGCACTTCACCGCCGTCGGCAAGATTGAACTCGGCATCGCCGTACGCGAGGATGCCGTCGAACATGTCCTGCCTGTCGCGAATCTGCTCCCAGAGCGGATTGGTGAAGAGGTTGACGCTGTCTCGCGTCACGCCGACGAGCTCCTCGGGGTGACTGACCGGAAGCGACTTGAGAACAACGGCATCGATCAGCGTGAAAATCGCGGTGTTCGCGCCAATGCCGAGGGCGAGCGACAGGACGGCGACGAGCACGAAGCCCGGCGACGAGCGAAAGCCGCGTAGCGCATAGCGGAGATCGGCGATGAGCGTGTCGAGCCACGCGGCGAGATCGCGCTCACGCGTGCGCTCCTTGATCGAGCCATAGTTACCGAAGCGCCGCTGTGCCTCGCATCGAGCGTCTTCCGCGGTCATCCCTGCCGACGAGAGTTGATCGGCGCGCTCAGCGAGGTGGAACTCCATCTCGCGGTCGATGTCGCGCGACAACGCGTTCGAACGAAAAGCGTTTCGGATTCGAGCGAGCCAGGACATGATGGCCTCGGTGGATTACGCGTAACGCAAGACGCGCGTGACGCCTTCGCGCAGCCGCGCCCAACTTTCCTCCTCGAGCGCGAGCTGTTTTCGGCCGGCGGCGGTGATGACGTAGAATCGCGCCTCGCGATTCTTCTCGGTCGTCCCCCATTCGGCGCGCAGCCAGCCGTCCTGCTCCATGCGGTGCAGAGCCGGATACAGCGAGCCTTTTTCCACGCGAAGCAGGTCGCCCGACGCCTGCTGGATGTGCGACGTGATCGCATACCCGTGCATGCGTCCGTGTGCGCCGATGGTCTTGAGCACGAGCAGGGCGAGTGTGCCCTGAAGGATGTCGTTTTTCTTCTTGGCCACACCCCTAACTAGCTATACCTAACTAGCTATGTCAATACCTCCGCCGCACCGGCCGGAGTTCAACCGTCGAACGAATGGCCCAAGACGGAGTCTCACCCCCATCTCGAAAACGGAACGGCCGAACCGGAGTCTGACCCCGTCTCAAAAACGGAGTCTGACCCCAACTGGCCACCCCAACTGGCCAATCGGCACTGTCGCGAACAGGTGGTGTAAAACCCCTCAGCGACACACGTCGCGGCAACTGGCGGCGACTCCAACCGCGCCGCCGGCGATCTCAACACCACGTGAGGGTCTCGACTGCGCTCGGGTGTCTCTCGCCGAGGGGATAGATGATGTCCAAGAACACGAACATCCACGACGACTGCGAACAATTCGACTGCGCGATTCCGGCCAGCCGCCGTCAATTCCTGCGAGACAGCTTCCTGAGCGTTGCCGGAGCGATGATGGCGGTGGGGATGGCGAAGAATGCCGCGCTCGCCATGCCGCTCGAGTTCACCGGAGCCAAGCGGTCTTCCGGTAGCACGCGGAGCTACACCGTGCCCGCCGTGGACGGTGCGCAGATCGACAAAGACAACGATGTCATCCTCGTGCGTTGGCAGAACGCGGTCTATGCGTTCGCGCTGTCATGCCCGCACCAGAACACCGCGCTGAGATGGGACGATCACGACCACGCGTTCCAGTGCCCAAAGCATCACTCGAGGTTCCAGCCGGACGGTTCCTATATCGCGGGCAGTGGACGCGCCACGCGCAACATGGATCGTTACGCAATCCAAATGCAGCCGAACGGCGTGACCGTCGATCTCGATAAAGTGTTCGAGGAGGATTCCGACGGACCGCAATGGACCGCCGCCGTCGTTCGCGTCGACAATAAAGTCTCAGCGAATTCCAAGAGCTGAAATCAACGCAATCACAGTAAGAAGGAGCGCGAGGAGTGAGCCCACCGCGGCGACCGCGACTCGCGCTCCGACGCGTTTTACCGACGCGAAATCGACCGACAGTCCTAGTGCGGCCATTGCCGCGACCGTCAGCCACCGAGCCGAGACGGCCGCCGTGGAGATCGCTGCCTCCGGCAGCCAACCAGCGCTGCGCACGACCGCCAACAGGACGAAGCCGACGACGAACCACGGAACCAGCGTCGTCGTGCGCTTCGGGCGATCGATCGCATCGGCGCTTCGCCGCCGGCGAAGCGAGAGAAAAACGACGACGGGCCCGAGCATCAGCACACGTGCCAGCTTGACGACGGTCGCCACCTGTCCGCTCACGACGCTTACCGCATATGCGGCGGCGAGTACCTGCGGAACCGCATAGACCGAGAGACCTGCCAGCACGCCGTACTGGTAGTGTGAGTAGCCGAGCGGCAGCGCGAGGAGCGGAAGCGTGAGCACGACCGTCACGCCAAGGACTGCCGTCAGCGCAATCGACGCCGCGACATCTTCACGATCGGCACCGATTACCGGCGCGATCGCCGCGATCGCCGAGTTACCGCAGATTGCATTGCCGCACGACACGAGCAGCGCGAGCCGTGGTGACAAGCCCGCGGCGCGTCCGATCCCGACGCCAACGATGAGCGCAACGACGACGGCGATCACGATCGCGAGCGCGAGCGTTGGGCCAGACGCGAACAACTTCGGTGCATCGAGTGTCGCGCCGAGCAGAAAAACCGCCACCTCGAGCACTTCTTTCCCAACGAACCGCACGCCAGGCTCACACTCGGCCGGCATTCCATAGAGGCTGCGCACCAGCATGCCGACGAGGATCGCCAGCACCAGCGGCTCGACGACCGGTCGGCCAAGCCAGATGGTCTGGAGCCAGCCGCCGATGACCGCCACGACCGACACGACGATCGACGCAGCGATGCCCGGCAGAAGTCGGCGGTTTCCGGCGAATCTCGAGGCGAAGGGGATCGCAGTCACCCAGGAGGCTAGCGGTTGCGAGGATTATGAGTCCAGTACATTGTTTTCATCGAGCCATAACTTCGAGTTATATACGCGATGAACCTCCACCACCTCAGACTGTTTGCGGCAGTCGTCGACCAAGGCGGATTCACCAGTGCCGCCCGCGTCTTACGACTCAGCCAACCAGCTATCTCCAAGTCACTCAACGAATTGGAGCGACAGCTGCACGTCTCGCTGCTCGAGCGGGGCGGTCGCGGAGTCAACCTGACGGAAGCGGGTCGGGCGCTCTACGGGCGGGCGAGAGAACTGTTCGGGGTCGAACGGATGGCGGAGCGAGAGCTCCGTGAGCTACGTGGTCTCAAGCGCGGAACGCTCCGCGTGGCGGCGAGCACGACTATCGCGACATACATGCTTCCACCGGTGCTCGGCCGCTTCCATGTTCGTCACCCGAGCGTCCACATCCGCGCCACCAGCGCGAACACGCGCTCTGTCCTCCGGCTCTTGCTCGAGGCTCGCACGGACGTGGCGTTGGTAGAGGGTCCCATTTCGCATGAGGCGGTGGATGTCATACCCTGGCGCGAAGACGAGCTCGTGGTGATCGCTCATCCCGATCAACGCATTGCAAAGCAGTCGAACATCCGCGTCGAGGACCTGATGCGCGAAACGATTCTGGTTCGGGAGCCCGGTTCCGGAACGCGCGAGGTCGCGGAGCGTGCGCTGGCGCTTCACGGCGCCCGTCCGACTCGCACCATGCGCCTTGGCGGCACCGAGGCGATCAAGCAGGGCGTCGCTGCCGGACTTGGGGTCGCCATCGTCTCGAGAGCCGCCGCGGCCGACCAGATTACTCTCGGGCGCCTTGTCGTCGTTCCGGTCCAGGGACTGCAGATTCGACGGGCGCTGACCCAGCTCAAGCTTCGTCAACGACCGGAATCGATGGCGGCGCGCGAGCTCCGGCTGCTACTCGACGACGAGTTCGGGGCGAGCGTCGGGGATGCGTCTGGTGACACGGGCCTCGCGCCGCAGTCCGGTACTTAGCCATCTAGATTCGAGAATCCTGCTATGACGATGAACGCCTTTCGTCCAGCGGCGAGCATCACCGCTACCATATGGTTGTTCGCTCTTGGCGCTTGCCGAGGGGCGCCGCCGCCACCGCCAACGCCGCCGCCGGCGCTCAGCACGTCAGCGTCGGCCGCGCTTCAGTGGGTGAATGCGCATTCCAGCGGATTCGCCCTTGCTGACTCGATGAATCTGGACCGAGACCGACGCGCACTCGCACCGATCGTCAATGGCGCGCGCGTTTTCGGATTGAGTGAGCTCACGGAAGGCACCGACGAGTTTCCGGACATTGTTCGACGAACGCTCTTCGCGCTCGCCGATTCGGGTTTCCGCGGCATTGCCATCCAAGGGCCGATGCCCGAGGCGCTGGAGCTGAACCGCTGGGTCCAGACTTCCCAAGGCGACCCCCGCCGCATCATGCGTCAACTCGGATCGTGGCGATGGGAGTCACGCGAGATGTGGGCGTTCATGCTCGCGATGCGTCAGTGGAACATTGCGCACAAGGATCGACCGCTCGGCTTCTACGGATTCGAGATTCCAACCGCCGCGCGCGCCGTTCAGGTGGCGACGAGCCTACCGGACTCGGTTGCCGGCGTCGCGCTCAACCAGTGGCTCAAGCGGACGTACGCATGCGTCGCGACGAACGAGGGCGCGCATTGGGGCCTCGAGGGACGCGCCGCGGACAGTTCGTTCTGGAACGCATGCGGCCCGGCGACGGCCGCCGCGGCCGACAGTCTCGCCGCGCTCCGATCGCGGTTCCCGGTGTCGTCGCCCGTGATGCCCGATATCGCCTTCGCGGAATCGATGGCCAGATTGGTTCGCCACCATGTCAGCGTCGGGCTCCGTCACCTGCCCCGCGAGAAGCAGAACGCCGAGCACGTGATCTATCTGCTCGACGAACTGCCCCCGGGCGGAAAGCTCCTCGTTTGGGGTGGCGACGTGGAAATGGGACGCATCGTTATCGACAATGGACGGACGGTGCAAACCGGCGTCCCCCTCGGCGAGCGACTGGGCGACAAGTATCGTGCTGTCGCGTTCGCCATCGGTGGCGGCACGATTCGCGCTCGAGTTCCGTCGACGAATGGACGCGGGGGTGTCGGCAGTGGGGGGGAACCGGGCTTCGCCAATACGCGGGTAGCGGTTCCGGGCGCCGATTCGTATGAAGACGTGTTGATGCGCGCGAACAATCAGAACTTCTGGCTCGACATGCGCGGCCTACCCAGCGATTCGGCGGGGGCGTGGCTGCGCGGTCCGCGACAGATGCGGTTGATCACGGAGATCTACACACCAGTGGCGCCGACGGCGTTCGAAACGAGCGTGGAATTTCCCAAGAACTACGATGCGATCGTCTTTGCGCGCAGCGTGAACCCGGCGCACCCCTAACCGCACGGAATGTTCGTCTCCGACTTCGCCATACGACGGCCGATCGTCACGGTAGTGACGATGATCGCGCTCGTCGTCTTTGGCTTGGCATCGCTTGCGCGCCTCGACACCGACGAGTTCCCCGACATCGACGCGCCGATCGTCTTCGTGGCCATTGCGTACCC
This sequence comes from Gemmatimonadaceae bacterium, assembly GCA_025928335.1. Taxonomy (GTDB): domain Bacteria; phylum Gemmatimonadota; class Gemmatimonadetes; order Gemmatimonadales; family Gemmatimonadaceae; genus JAQBQB01. The sequence goes on along the minus strand of JAICJQ010000003.1, from coordinate 57,273 downwards.
TGGCGCGGCGCCCGACGTCGTCGAGCGCGAAGTGGTCACCCGGATCGAAGACAAGATCTCCGGAATCAGCGGCGTCGATAAGATCAACTCGACGTCCACGGACGGCTTCGCGCAGATCATCGTCCAGTTCGTGTTCTCGAAAGCCGTCGAGCAGGCGACGCAGGACATTCGCGACGCCATCTCGGCGGTCCGCGCGCAATTACCCGCCGAGATTCTCGAACCGATCATCCAGCGATTCGATCCGAATCAACTCCCGATCGTCTCGCTGGCGATCACGTCGAACGTGCTCACCCCGCCGCAGCTGACGCAAATCGCCGAGCAAACGGTCGCCGGCGACCTCCGTGGGATCCCCGGCGTGGCGCAGGTGAATGTGGTTGGTGGCGACAGCGCGCAGCTCAACGTGAATGTTCGGCCGACGGATCTCGCCGCCGTGGGGGTCGGCATCGATCAGGTCGTAAGCGCCCTTCGGTCGCAGAACCTCGCGGCGCCTGTCGGGAACGTGAACGGCCCGCTGGAGCAGCGATCGATTCGGCTCGAGGGACGGCTCGATCGGCCGGAGGACTTCAACTCGCTCGTCATCTCGCAGCGCAACGGGCAACTCATCACGTTGGGCCAGGTCGCCGACGTGGAGGCGGGGGCGGCGGAGCCGAAATCGTCAGCGCTCTACAATGGCAAGCAGGCGATCGGCTTGGACATCGTGAAGTCGCGCGAGTACAGCACGACCGCCGTCGCCGACCGCGTTCGCGCGCGCGTCGACGCGTTGCAGAAGAGCCTTCCCGCGGGGGCGACGATCGAAGTCGTGCGCGACGCCGGCGTCCGGGTGCGGCATTCGGTGCGGAACGTCGAGGAGGCGCTCGTCGAAGGCGCGCTCCTTACTGTACTCGTCGTCTTCCTCTTCCTGAACTCCTGGCGCTCCACCGTCATCACAGGACTCGCTCTCCCGGTCTCGGTGCTCGCGTCGTTCGTTCCACTTTGGATGTTCGGCTTCACGCTGAACACGATGTCGCTCCTCGGCCTGTCGCTCGCGATTGGCATTCTCATCGACGACGCGATCGTCGTCCGCGAGAACATCGTGCGTCACGTAGAGCTCGGCGCGGACCACATGCAGGCCGCGCACGAAGGGACGGACGAGATCGGGCTCGCCGTCGCCGCGACCACGTTCTCGATCGTCGCAGTATTCGTCCCCGTCGGCTTCATGCCGGGCATCGCCGGCCAATGGTTCAAGCCGTTCGCGTTGACGATCGCGGCGGCGGTTCTCGTCTCCTTATTCGTTTCTTTCTCGCTCGACCCGATGCTGTCGGCATATTGGCCTGACCCGCAGCTCGAGGCCCACGAACGACGGAACGCGATCGCCCGCGTGCTCGAGCGGTTCAATGTCTGGTTCGATCGTCAGGCGGAGCGTTACAAGAGTGTCATCGCGTGGGCGCTCGATCATCGATGGACGATGGTCGGCCTCGCCGTGCTGTCGTTCGTCGGGGCGATCGCATTGCAAGTCGTCGCCGGCGGCTTCGCGTTCGTGCCGGTGAGCGACCAGAGCGAGTTGAATATCGCGATCCAGACGCCGCCGGGCTCGAGCCTCGAGTACACGACGCTCAAGTCCGAGGAGATCGCGCGGCTGATTCGCGCGCACAAGGAGGTCGAATACACGTACACTACGGTCGGCACGACGACCGGGGCATCGCAGTTCGACAACGCGAGCATCTACGTTCGTCTCGTGGCGAAGAAGGACAGGTCGATCAGTCAGGACGGTCTCGGCCAAGTCATACGCCAGGAGATGCGCAATGTCGGCGGCGCCACGGCCTATACGTTCGCATCGGGCTTCGGCGGCGCGCAGAAGCAGTTGCAATTACAGCTTCAGGGTCCCGATCAAACAATACTCAACACCTACGCCGAGCGGATTCGGCAGATCATGGCGGCGACGCCGGGCGCCGTCGACGTTGGGCTCTCGACCAAAGGGCAGAAGCCGGAATTCAACGTCAAGGTGAATCGCGGCCTTGCCGGCACGCTCGGAGTCAGCCTCGGGCAGTTGGCGACGTCATTGCGATTCGCGTTCGCCGGTGTCGACGCGGGCACCTGGGTGGATCCGTCCGGCATCTCGCGCTACGTCCACGTGCGTCTCGTCCCCGCTTCACGCGAGAACGCGGCGGACCTCGGCCAGCTGCCTGTGATCGTGATGCCGGCGACGCCGGGGGGGCCGCCGGCGTTCGTGCCGCTCAGCCAAGTTGCGGAGATCACGCCAAGCACCGGTCCGTCGCAGATCGACCACTTCCAGCGCGAACGTGTCGTCAACATCGGCGCGAACATCGAAGGCTCGTCGCTCGGGAAGGTGTCGGCGGCGGTGATGTCGAACGTCGGCAAGCTGCAGTTGCCGGCCGGCTATCACATCTCGACCGCCGGCGAGGCGCAGAGCCAGAATGAGGTATTCGGCAACATCTTCATCGCGCTCGGTGTCGCGGTGATGCTCATGTACCTGATTCTCGTCGTGCAGTTCGGTTCGTTCCTCGACCCGCTGGCGATTCTGATTTCGCTTCCACTGTCGCTGATCGGGGTCGTGCTCGCGCTGATCGTGACGCGCGACACGTTGAATCTCATGAGCCTGATCGGCGTGATCCTCCTGATGGGCATCGTGGCGAAGAACGCGATCCTGCTGATCGATTTTGCCAAATGGGCGCACACGGGCCGCGGTCTCGAGCGACGCGAAGCCTTGATCGAGGCGGGCCGGATTCGTCTTCGCCCGATTCTCATGACGACGCTCGCGCTGATCGCCGGCATGGTGCCCGTCGCGCTCGGGTTGGGTGAGGGCGCCGACTTCCGCGCCCCGCTCGGACGCGCCGTCATCGGTGGCGTGATCACATCCACCGTCCTGACGCTCATCGTGATTCCGACGGTGTACGAGATCTTGGATGAGTGGCGCGAGGCGTTGTCGGCGCGATTCAAGGGCGCGCCGGTTCCAACGCCGATTCCGGAGCCCGGCGACTAATCTCGTTGCGCCGCGGTGTCGCGGCCGTTTGCGTCTCGGTGCGCCGTGGATGCTTGGTGCAAATGGATACGGGACAAGAAACGGGATGGAACGGGAGCGCTACAGGATTGACTGCTCTTGAAGGGATGTAGCGTGAGAGACTCTTTCGACTGGCCCCAAACAAAAGGCAGGTAATCCTGTCTTTTTCCGTTCAGTCCCGTCGCAGTGTCCCGTATCCAGTTTCTCGACCCGAGCAACCAACCCAAACAGTCGAGCGACGAACCGTCAGCGACGCCTACTGGGCGAAACTGGGCGAGGCGACGGAGGCGACGGAGATGTCGACCGGGAGTTTGACCCCGTTGTGGGTGCGAACGACATCCAAGACGCCCTGCCAGACCGAAGCGAATGCATGGCCGACGTCGCTCGGGACTCGGCCGGGCGCGAAGCCGCTCGAGCCCGCGACCCAGAAGGGCGGCTCGTCTTCCCGGCCGGCTTGGTCGTAGACGTCGCTGACGTCGTCGTAGATCGTGCCGGCGTTCTTCGTATGGGCATAAACGCCGGGACGGTAACGGCCGTCGGCGAGGACTGCGGCGGTCCAGGCACGATAGTAATCGCGCATGCGCTGCGGGATGCGGTCCATGTGCTCGACGTCGAGGAAGACGACCGTTCCAGTCGCGAAGCCTTCGCGCGTCGCGCGGGCGATGGCGTCACGGGCATCGATGCGCCCCTGTGCCGCGCCGACATATGATGCAGAACAACCGTCGCCGGTCGTGGCGACTGGTGTGACCGTGCGGCGCGTCATTGTGCGCGTGACGTGGCGTTTGTGCTTGGCGGATTTAGACTTCTTTGAAACAACGACCCGCTTCACGGTGGTCGGCCCGTAGGATTGCCCCCACGTCTGTTGTCCGACGTAGATGACGGCGAGCCCCCATCCGTTGTCGACGAGGTGGGCGCGCTTGCCGGTCCACGAGTCATCCTTGTGGCATGGGGCCGAGAGATAGTAGCCGACCCACTCGTAATCGCCGGAGCGTTTCCAGGCGTCCATCGCCTTGTCGCCGGGATAGACGTTCGTGTCGAATCCGAGGTGGCTGGACGAAACGGTCGACGCAACTTGGGTGACGGCATCGGCGGTCGCGTCCGGTGCGTCGACGAGCTCGACGGTGGCATCGGCAAGCGGCCTATGCGCCAAGCGCGGTGCTTCGAGAGAAGCGGACGCGGCGGCGACGAGGAGCATGAGCAAGTTGCGCAGAGCTCGTTTCGTCATGGAGTGGGATTTAGAGAAATCTGCTAGTCTCTACACCAGCCACCGTCAGACGTGTCGACTGCGGGCCCGTTAGCCGACGCAACTGGGCGAAGTGCGTACAAAAATTGCTGTGGCTGGGCCAGCCAACTCCCCGGCTAGCTCCGGGCGCATCACCCTGTACGGAGGAACTATGTCGATTCGCCTTGCTCGTGGCATTGCACTCGTCGGCGCGAGTGCGTTGTGGGCTGCATGCGCCAAAAATGACAACAAGACTGATTCAACCGCGGCCGCCGATTCCGCCGCGAAAGCGGCCGCTGCCGCACCAGCGCCGGCACCAGCTCCGCCGCCGCTCAATGACGCGAACATCGCGGCCTTGCTCGACGAGGCGAACGCGGGTGACAGCGCCAATGGCAATCTGGCGTCGACCAAGGGCACGAACGCGCAGGTCAAGGAGTTCGGCCGGACGATGATGCGGGACCATCACGCGTTACGGAAAGCCGGGCAGGATCTCGCGAAGAAGTTGAATCTCACTCCGGCACCGCCGGCCAATGACACCCTGCCACAGGCTGCGCAGAAGATGCACGACAGCCTCAACGCCATGGCGAAGGGAGCGGCGTGGGACAAAGCGTACATCGACAACGAAGTCGCTGTCCATCAGTCCGTGTTGTCGCTCCTCCAAGCAGCCCAGGGCGCGGCGCAGGACACGTCGCTCAAGGCTCTGATCACGAAAGCCACGCCGAATATCCAGGCGCACCTCACCAAGGCGCAGGATATCCAGAGCAAACTGGGCGCGGCTCCGGCCGCCGGCGCAGCCGATAGCGGGAAGAAAAAGAGTCCCTGACGACCATCGCGGAGCCCGGCAAGAGACGGCTGGGCGCGCTCTTTGAATAAGGATGCCCGGGCAGAGGCCCGGGCATTCTGCTTTCGCACGGCATTCGCCGGAGAGCTCGAGTGATGAATCGAACCTGGGGTTTTATTGGCGCGTTCGCCGCGATCGGTGCGATCGCGGCATGCGCGAAGGACAAGCCGGCTTCGAAACAACCGGCGGCAGCAGCATCGCGTCCGGCGAGAACTGCCGAGGCGGCGGGCGACGTTGCCAAGGATTCGGCCGCGCCGCGCGACAACATCAAATGGCTGAACGATGGGAACGTCCTCGCGTTGCTCACGACGATGAATCAACGGCAGGCCGCGGCCGCCGATGTGGAGTTGAGTAGCTGGCATGTGGATACCGTGCGCGCCTTTGCGGCCGCCATGTATCGCGAGCACACGGCGCTGCAGCACTCCATCGATTCAGTCGCCGAGGCGGCGCACATCGCTCCGCTCCTGCCGGCGCTCGGCACGACGATACGAGGGCAGATGCAGGCACAGATCGACAGCATCAATCAGCATGGCGGACGCGGCTTCGATCGAGCGTACGTGATGCAGTCGGTCGCCGGCCATCAATTGATGGCGCAGTATCTCACGCAGCTGTCGGCGGTCGCCGATGCGCCGGCTGTTGCATCGCTCATCGGGTCGATGAGCACTGCAGTGCAGTCGGAGATCACGCGCGCCAACGCGATGCGAGCGCTGTTCGCCGTCACCGATTCCATTGCCGCGGACTCCGCGAAGCGCGCTGCCGAACGCCGAGCCGCGCGGGCGGGGAAGAAAGGATGACGGCGCCGGCGAATCAGGGGGATTCGACGAGCAACGTCGTTCTCGTCGACGGCTCGAACGTCGCGCATTCGACGGAAGGTGAGCGGGCGCAGGTGTCGAACATCGTAGCGATCCGTGACAAGCTTCGCGAGGAAGGGCTCGAACCGATCATCGTCGTCGATGCGGCGCTCCGACATCAGATCGATGACGCGAACCGTTACGAGCAGCTGGTCGACGCGGGCGAGGTACGACAAGCGCCCGCCGGCACCGATGCCGACTATTTCATTCTCGCGTTCGCCCGCGAGTTGAACGCGAGCATCGTGTCGAACGACCGGTTCCGCGACCGGCTCAAGGAGTTTCCAGAGGCGCGAGACCGCGTGATCCGATACATGATCGTGCAGGACGAAGTCGTGCTGGAGCGGCGAACGAAGCGCCGCGGCGGCGGAGGGGGCGAAGGGGGGGAAGGAAGCAAGACCAACGGCGGTCCGGCCGGTGGTGGCCTAAGAAGGGGCAGAAAGCTCCGGAGCTAACGAGCCAACGAAAGTAAGTAGGTACTTGCATTTCTGAGTCGGGGTCCGTAGGGTAAAGCCCTATGGATATCCGAGACCGCATCCTCGACGCCGCCAAGCGAGTCTACGAGCAACACGGCTTTCGAGGAGCCACCACACGACTCATCGCCATCGAGGCGGGAGTCAACGAAGTCACCCTCTTCCGCACCTTCGGTTCAAAAGCGGCGCTCTTCGAAGCGCTGATGCAGAACCACGTCTCGCAGTCGCCGATCCCTCCCCTGCTCGACAACCCGCAGGATCCCGAACGCGACCTCACCGAATGGGTCGCATCCGTCCTCGGCCACATGCGCGACAACCGCGCCCTCATCCGGACCTCGTTCGGCGAGATCGAGGAGCGGCCCGAAGCCGCGGTCTGCATGTGTGAAGGCCCAAACTGCGCCGGCATGCTCCTCATGGACTACGTGCTCCGGCTCCAGTCGCTCGGCCTCGCCGATCCCGACGGCGACATCCAGACAGCCGTCGCGATGCTGATGAGCTCCATGTTCGGCGACGCGATCTCGCGCGACGTGATGCCGAACAGCTTTCCGCAGCCCGAAGCTGAAGCACCCCAGAAGTACGTACGCGTTTTCATGCGCGCCCTTGGCATTTCCACCGACGCGGCGCGCCTCGTGTCGCGTCGCCGTTCGGTCGCCGGAGACTGAGCGAACGATGCCACACCGAACTTTTCACCGGCCCTTCACGATGAAACCCGCAGTCACCACAGTGGCGCTCGCGATCAGCTTCGCGCTGGCGCCGACCATCGAGGCACAGCAACCCACCGTCGGCGCGACCGGCGCGACGGTTCGCCTCTCGCTCGAGGACGCACTCAAAATCACGGACGCGCAACGCCAGTCGATCGAGGTCGCGCGCGCGGGCGTGGTGCGCGCCGAAGGCCAGCGTCTTCAGACGCGCAGCCAGTATTTCCCGCAGCTCAATGGAACGGCCGCCTACACGAAAACCCTTCAGTCGCAGTTCTCGAGCTTCGCTTCGAGCGCGGCAAGCACGCCGCGCGATACGACGACGCCAAAGACGCAAGCGCTCTGCGCTCCAACGCTCGCGGCCAACGCGACGCCCGAGGAACGCGCGGCGGCGCTCGCCCAAGCTGCCAGCTGCCAGTCGGGGTCCTCATCGTCTTCCGGCGGCTTCGATCTCAGCAAGACGAGCTTCGGCGCGACGAACCAGTGGAACCTTGGACTGAGCTTCTCGCAGAACGTCTTCGCCGGAGGTCGCATCTCGGCGCAGAACAGCGCGGCGAACGCGCAGCTTCGTTCGGCGACCATCGAGGTCAACGCGCAGAAGGCGCAGGCCGCGCTCGATGTGACGTCCGCGTACTTCGACGCCGTGCTCGCCGACCAGCTCGTGGCAATCGCCGATTCGTCCGTCGCCCAGACGGACGTCGTACTGCAACAGACGAAGGTCGCCAAGCAAGTCGGGAACGTATCGGAGTACGAGTTGCTTCGCGCACAGGTGACGCGCGACAATCAGATCCCCGTTCAGATCCAGGCGCGGTCGAACAAGCAGGTCGCGTATTACCGGTTGAAGGAGCTGCTCAACATGCCGCTCGACACGCCGGTGGAGCTGACGACGCACATCGACGACTCGTCGAACCCGACGCTTCCGGCGATCGCCACCACGACACCTGATACCGCGGTGAGCGACCGCGCGCCGGTGCGCCAGGCCGACGAGGCGCTCATCGCGTCGGAGGCGCAGGTCCGCGTCGCGCGCGCCGAGCGCATCCCGACACTGTCGATCGTTTCGGCGTACCAACGGCTGTATTTCCCGGCGCAACTGCTGCCGAACCTCAGCACGGGTGTCAACAACTGGACGGTCGGCCTCTCGACGAGCTTCCCGATTCTCGACGGCGGGCGCATTCGCGGCGACAAGGCGGTCGCCGAAGCCGGCGTACGCCAAGCGCGCGCCCAGCGTGAAGAGGCGCGGCAGTTCGCGGCGCTCGATACGCGGGTCGCGCTCAACGATCTCGCGCAGGCGCAGTCGATCTGGGACGCGAGCCGAGGCACCGTCGATCAGGCACAGCGGACGTACGCGATCGACGAAGTGCGGTATCGCGAAGGCATCTCGACGCAGACCGATCTCACGCAATCGCGGCTCTTGCTCGAGCAGGCGAGGGCGAATCGCGCGCAGGCGGCGAGAAACCTCGCCGTCGCCAAAGTGCGTCTCGCGCTCCTCAAGGATTTGCCGCTGCAGTCGGGCGGCACGACGGGCGCGGCGGCCGCGCAGGGCGCCGGCGCCGCGATCCAACAGCAGCAGAATCAACAACAGGTCCAACAGCAGCAGTTCCGTTCCACCAACGGCACTCAATCCGCGCCAGGCGCGGGTGCACCAACCGGGAGCATTCAGCCATGAATCGGGCAAGAACTATCGTGCGTAGCGGGCTTTCGTTCGTCGCCCTTGTCGCTGTTGGCGGGTCACTCGCTTGCAAAGGCACGGAGACGGCCAAGTCCGCGACGACGCCGAACGCGATGATTGTCGGCCCGGAGAACATCGCGATCGTGAAGGCTGAGCAGATCAGGTCCGGTCCGGCGATCTCGGGGACGCTCCAGCCGGAACAGAACGCCACGGTGCGCGCGGAAGTCGGCGGCACCGTGCTGCAGGCGACGGTGGAGCAGGGGACGCGAGTCAAGAAGGGACAATTGCTCGCGCGAATCGACGACGCGGCGCTTCGCGAGAGCGAGCTGTCGGCGCGCGCCGCGGTGACGACGGCCCAAAGCTCCGTAGAGCTCAACAAGCGCCAGATGGAGCGCAACGAGGCGCTCCTCAAAGCCGGCGCGATCGCCGAGCGCGACGTCGAGATCACGCGGAATCAGTACTCGGCCGCCGAGGCACAGCTCGCGAATGCAAAGGCGCAGTTGGCGAACGCGCAAAAGCAGCTCAGCAAAGCGACGGTCGAAGCGCCGTTCTCCGGCATCGTGAGCGCCCGAACGGTGAGCGCCGGCGACGTCGTGCAACCCGGCGCTGCGCTGTACACGATCGTGAATCCGACGACGATGCGGCTCGAGGCGTCCGTGCCGGCCGATCAGCTGTCCGCGGTCCGCTTCGGCATACCGGTGGATTTCACGCTGAGCGGCTATCCAAACCGCCACTTCACTGGACGCATCACGAACATCAATCCGGTGGCCGACCCGGCCACACGTCAGGTGCGCATCATCGTCTCGCTGCCGAATGAGAACGGCGTCCTCGTCGGCGGTTTGTTCGCCGATGGCCACGTGGCGAGCGACGTTCGGACCGCGCCGGTGCTGCCGATCGCCGCGGTGGACGAGCGCGGCCTGCGGCCGTTTGTCATGCGCATCAAGAATGGTGTCGTACAAAGGTCCGACGTCGAGCTGGGAATTCGCGATGCAGCGACTGAAACGGTCGAGATCCGAAGCGGCGTGCAGGCCGGGGACACGATTCTCCTCGGAGCCGCGCGTGGCATCTCGGAAAAAACGCCGATCAAGGTGAGCGCCGTCGCCGCCGATACGGGAAGAAAGCCATGATCATCTCCGATTTTGCAATCAAGCGTCCGCTGATCACCGTCGTCGCGATGGTCGCGATGGTGATCTTCGGGTTGTTCGCGCTGCTCAAACTGAAGACCGACGAGTTCCCCGATGTGGCGCCGCAGTTTCTCACGGTCGGCATCATCTATCCCGGCGCCTCGCCGGATGTCGTGGAGAGCGAGATTCTCAAACCGGTCGAAGAGCAGATCGGTTCGATCTCGGGCGTGAAGCGCATCATCGGGAAAGCCTACGACGGCTACTCGATGATCATGATCGAGTTCCTGTTCGGCAAGGACATGAACGTCGCGTCGCAGGAAGTACGCGACGGGATCTCGTCGATCCGCGCCGATCTGCCGATCGAGATGAAGGAACCGATCATCCAGAAGTTCAACAACGCCGACCGGCCGATCGTGTCGATCGCGATCTCCTCCTCGGTCTTGTCGCCCGCCGAGCTGACCCGACTCGCCGATCCGGGCATCACGCGCGAGCTGCGAGCGATTCCCGGGGTGTCGGACGTGCAGATCTTCGGCAAGGTCGAGCGAGAGCTGACCGTCGAGATCGATCCGCACAAGTTGCAGGCCGCGAACGTCAGCGTCGCCCAGGTCGTGCAGGCGCTGCAGCTCCAGAACCTCGCCGCGCCGGTTGGCCGCGTGAACGGTGCGCTCGACGAGCGCGCGATTCGATTGCGCGGCCGCTTGGAGAACCCGGCGGAATTCGAGAACCTCGTCATCGCCGACCGGAACGGTACGCTGATTCGGCTGTCCCAGGTCGCGACGATCAAGGACGCGACCGAGGAGCCACGGACGCTCGCCCTGTTCGAAGGACGCGAAGCGATCGGCATCGACGTCAAGAAGTCGAACGGCTACAGCACGACCGATGTCGCCGCGAAGGTGCGCGATCGTCTCGCGCAGATACAGGAGACGCTGCCGAAGGGAACGAAGATCGATCTCGTGAAGGATTCGGGCGTTCGCGTCGAGCACGCCGTCACGAACGTCGAAGAAGCGCTCTTGTTGGGCGCCATGCTCACCGTGCTCGTCGTCTTCGTGTTCCTCAACTCGTGGCGATCGACGGTCATCACCGGCGTCGCACTGCCGATCTCGGTGCTGGCGAGCTTCATCGCCGTCTGGGCGCTCGGTTTCAAGCTCGAGACGATGTCACTGCTCGGCCTCTCCCTCGCGATCGGCATTCTGATCGACGACGCGATCGTCGTGCGAGAGAACATCGTCCGGCACGTCGAGATGGGGAAAGACCATTTCACCGCCGCGCACGACGGCACCGACGAGATCGGGCTTGCCGTCGCGGCGACGACCTTCTCGATCCTCGCCGTCTTCGTGCCCATCGGCTTTATGCCCGGAATCGGCGGGCAGTGGTTCAAGCCGTTCGCGCTGACGATCGCCTGTTCCGTGGCTGTTTCACTCTTCGTCTCGTTCTCGCTCGATCCGATGCTGTCAGCGTACTGGGCAGATCCGCACAAGCTGCCGCACGAGCGCGCATGGATCACGCGGCAGTTGGACAAGTTCAACGAGTGGTTCAACCGCCAGGCAGTGAACTACAAGAAGGTTATTGCCTGGGCGCTCGATCACCGCGCGGCGATGGTCGCGACGGCGACGCTCAGCTTTTTCGCCTCGTTCTTCCTCGCCGGCTCGGGCCTCAACGCCCTGGGACTCGCGCTCGTTGGTATCGTCCTGGTCGTGGTTGGCCTCTCGGCGGATCGGTTGCACGGTGTTGTGCGTGGTCTGAGCTTCGTCGCCGGGGTCGCCGTGTTCTTGTTGACCGGTGCGGCGACGTTCACCGGAAAGCCGTTCGCATTCAAGACGGTGGGAAAAGTCGGCACGGCATTTTTCCCGGAGGACGATCGGGCGGAATTCATCATGGCGATCGAGACCCCGCCGGGCTCGAACATGGAGTACACGCGTCTCAAGGCGGCTGAGGCGGCAAACATCGCGAAGACGCATCCCGAGGTGATCTACACGTACACGACGCTCGGCAATCAAGCGACGGGCGGCGTCGACGAAGGGAACATCTACGTCCGCCTCGTTCCCAAGACCGATCGTCACGTCTCGGTCGAGAAGCTTGCCGAGCAGCTACGCCTCGAGACCGCCCGGATGTCCGGAGCGACGGTGTCGGTATTCACCAGCGACTTCAACGCCGGGTTCAAGGCGATTCAGCTCCAGCTCCGCGGACAGGATGTCACCGCGCTGGCGCAGGCGGCGGATATGGTGAAGGCTGAGGTGCAGAAGATTCCGGGCGCGGTCGACATCGGCCTCTCGACGAAGGGCCTCAAGCCTGAGCTCGAGATCGATCTCAATCGCGGGGTGGCCGGAACTCTCGGCTTGACCGTCGGGCAGGTCGCGCAATCGCTGCGCCCCGCCTTCGCGGGAATCGATGCCGGTTACTGGATCGATCCCAGCGGCAAGTCACGCAAAGTCACGGTGCGTCTGACGCCCGAATCGCGTCAACGCGCTTCGGACCTCGAGCGCTTGCCGATGGTGGTTCAGGCTGCCAACGGAGCGCCTGCGACGATGCCCCTCGGACAGATTGCGTCGATTCGTTCCGGGGTGGGCCCGGCGATCATCGACCACCTGAACCGTGAGCCGGTCGTCACGGTCGAAATGAACACCTCCGGCCGCGCGGCGGGCGACATCACGGCCGAGATCAAGCAGCGGCTCGACAAGATGCGTCTGCCGGCCGGTGTGCGCTACACGATCGGCGGCGACGCCGAGTCGCAAGCCGAAGTGTTCGGGCAGATTTTCTCGGCGCTCGGTCTCGCCGTGCTCCTCATGTATTTGATTCTCGTGGTGCAGTTCGGATCGTTCATCGATCCGATCGCGATCCTCATGTCGCTGCCGCTTTCACTGATCGGCGTCATGCTGGCGCTCTCGATCACCGGGATGACGATCAACATCATGAGCCTGATCGGTGTGATTCTGCTCATGGGCATCGTGGCGAAGAACGCCATTCTGCTGATCGATTTCGCGAAGTGGGCGCGCGAGGAACGTGGCGTGCCGCTGCGCGAGGCCCTAATCGAGGCGGGCGCGATCCGTCTGCGTCCGATTCTCATGACGACGTTCGCGCTCATTGCCGGCATGATCCCGGTCGCTCTCGGCCGCGGTGAAGGCGCGCAGTTCCGTGCGCCGCTCGGCGTCGCGGTCATCGGCGGCGTGATCACGTCCACGTTCCTGACGCTGCTCGTGATTCCGACGGGCTACGAGATCCTCGATGAATGGCGGCACGCGTTCATGCGGTGGATTGGGGCGACGCCGAAGCAGATGACGGGGGAGCACGCGGCGATTCCCTCGGCCGGGGATTGAAGGATGGGAGCACGCGCGAGCGCTCGCGCGTGCTCCCCGCGATCAGCTTCTCTCCCGCGGCGTTACCGTCAGCCCGAGCATCCGCCCGTTCCTCAAGACCGAGAGCGTCGTCTCGTAAGCGATCGCGTCTTGTGTCAGCACACGGTGCAGATCGTCGACGCTGGACACGACGTCGCCCCCGAGCTCCAGAATGACGTCGCGGACTCTGAGGCCGGCGACGTCGGCTGGGCCGCCTTCGACGATTTCTGTCACGAGGACGCCGCTCGCGGCGGCGAGGTGACTGACTTGCACGCGTCGTCGAGAGAGGCGAACAGACTGTCCGCTCACGCCGATGACGGCGCGTCGCACGCGACCGTCGCGAATCAACTGTGGGATCACGAGCTGCGCAGTGCTCGACGGAACGGCGAAGCAGATGCCATGGGCACCGGCGATGATCGCCGTGTTGACGCCGACGACTTCGCCGCGTGAACTGACGAGCGGCCCGCCGGAATTGCCCGGATTGAGCGCCGCGTCCATTTGAATCACCGAATCGATCAACCGGCCCGACTGCGCGCGCATCGTACGACCGAGCGCACTCACGATACCGGGGTCACCGTCGACTCGAAGCCGAGTGGATTGCCGATCGCGATGACGAGCTGGCCGGGACGAAGACGCGAGGAATCGCCGAACGGCGCCGTCGCGAATCGCTTCGTTCGAAAGCAACGTCAACATCTTCCCACATCCTTCTCGGTACGATTTCGAAAGCTACGGATGGGGCGAAGATGTCAGAATGCAGCCAGCTTGGTCACGGTGGTGATGTTACGCGCGGTGAGCGGCGCGCCGAGCGCGCGTTCGACGTGGCTGCCCGCGATCTTCGAGTCCGTCGAAGTGACGCGATGGAGATCGTGTGGCCGCCGACGTTGATTGCGCGGAGGAGGGCGATATGTGTCATGACGGATGCGTGCTAAGGTTTTTCCCACTCCGCCGAATCGCCGACACGGATCACCGCGTCGTCGAGCACACGAGCGAACGCGCCGCCGCCCCAGTTGGGACGCATTGCCGCTTGCAACCCGCGAAACGCTTCCTCCATGCGCTCGCAGGGCGTCAGCTCGCCGCCGATCTCGAGACGCGCTTCGCCCAAGCGCAACACACGCCCCCGTGTGTGGGCGAGACGAATTCCGGTGAGGAGAATGTTGGCGCGCCGCTTCGATGGGTCTGCATTCCCGCCGAGCTCGCGCATCAAACGATCCCAGACTTCGCGCTCAATTAGGGTGACTTGTCGCCGTCGACTGCGATCCACTCCGCCGACGATTCCAGCGCCCGCGTTGACGCGCATCTCCGGAACGGAATCCATGAGTCCGCGATGCGAACGCTTGAGCCAGATTGCTTCGACGCGACCGTACGGAACGCCAGTCATCGGTTCGAGAAGAATTCCTCGCGCAGCGCCGCGTAGAGGTACTGGTCCTCGACGACGTCGTCCTTGTAGGCGCTCTGACGCATGATGCCCTCACGCTTATAGCCGTTCTTCTCCAACGCGCGGCACGAGGCGGTGTTGCGAGTGAACGGGACCGCGAAGATTCTGATGAGTCCGTGAACGGCGAAGCCCCGCTCGGTGGTGCTGCGAATCGCTTCCGTGGTGATTCCGCGTCCCCAAAAGTCCTCGCCGAGCCAATAGCCGAGCTCCGCCGTGAATCGCTCGATGTCCTCGCCGCGTCGCAAGCTGATTCCGCCGACCGCATCGCCACCGACGTCGATGGCGAACGACAAGATCTCCGCGCGCTTGCGCACGTGCGCGATGTAGCCAGCGGCGTGCGACTCCGTATAAGGATGCGGAAAGAGATCGCGCAGGTTGAGCCAGATCTTTCGATTGTTGCCGTGCCGCGCGAGAGACGGAGCGTCGTCCGCCCGAAACTCGCGGACGACGCACGCCGGAGGTCGCAGGTCGCTGTCCATGCAAAAAAATACCTCCGCTTGTGATCTGACGCACATCGAGCGGTGACCGGACGCGCGCGGGAAACAGTCCGCCTGGTTGATGAGCGAACGCTGAAACTCAATCGTGTACTCGCGGATTGGGAAACAGACTCACAACTAGGGATGTGTCAACATGATTTACACCTCTCCGCACCACACACGACACTCGCCGGGGCGAGCCACGTTCGCCGGATCGCTCATCGCACTCGCGCTCGTCGCGGGATGCTCCGACTCCACCTCGACGAACCGAGCACCGGCCCAGATTGCATTCACGAGCGGCGCGACAGCATCGGCCAACGCCTTGCTCGTTCCGGTTACCACCGGCGGCCACACGCTCAACATCACGCAGGCGACGTTGACGATCACCCGCGTCGAGCTCAAGCCGACGACGAGCGACGTTTGCGCCGGCGACGACGGAGCCGACGACAACATCGTCCCGGCGGCCACGGGGTCTCGCGACGACCAGGGCGATCACAACGAAGGCGACGACGACAACGGATGCCACGAGCTCAAGGCGGGCCCGATCTCGGTCGATCTCCCGCTCAACGGCGGTATCACGACACTCGCCGCCAATGCGATTCCGGCGGGAACGTTCCGTGAGATCGAGCTCCGCGTCTCGACTGCGCGGCTCGTCGGCACCTTCGACGGTACTCCATTCGACGTCACGCTCGCCGTGAACACACGGGGTGAAATCGAATTCGCCACGCCCCTCGTCGTCGCCGACGGTGCGCCGACCTCGGTGACGATCAACGTTCCAGTCAACGGCTGGTTCACGAGCGCCGACGGCTCACTCGTCAATCCCTCGACGCTGTCGACGAACACGACACTGCTCGCTCAAGTGCGCTCGCGCATTATCGCCTCGTTCCGCGCGTTCGAGGATGAGGATCACGACGGCCGCGACGATCACGGCGGGAATCGCGGGCCCGGTTGATTTCGTTGTCAGTCAGTCCGCGGCCGCTTCGCGTAAGTCGGCGAGCGTTCGTGCATATAACTTTTCGTTTTCCTGATCGAAGACGCAGGCGACGATCCGGTCGAAGTGCGGTTCGTTGTCCAACATCACGGAGAGCGCGATACGCGCGGCGCGGTCTTTTGGAAATGCGTACGCGCCGGTCGAGATGGCCGGAACCGCGATCGAGCTGATTCCTGGGGTCTCCCGGGCGAGCTCGAAAACGTGCGTGTACGCGCGGCGGAGAATCGACGGTTCGCCGTGGCTCCCGCCGCTCCAGATCGGGCCGACGGCGTGAATCACGAATCGCGCGCGTAGGCCGAAGCCGGAAGTGATTCTCGCTTCACCCGGCGGGCAGGGACCGAGCGGGCCGGCCGCGCGCGCGAGCTCGGGGCCGGCCGCCCGGTGTATCGCTCCGTCGACGCCGCCGCCGCCGAGGAGCGTGGAATTCGCCGCGTTGACGACGGCATCGACGTCGAGCACGGCGATGTTCGCGCAGACGATCTGGATCACGACGGCAAGATCATCGACGGCTCTTCTTCCGTCCACCCTTCTTTTTGCGCGGGACCTTCGCGCCCTTCTTGCGCGCTTCCGACAGGCCGATTGCGATCGCTTGCTTGCGGCTCTTCACCTTACCGCCCTTTCCTCCCCGCCCACTCTTCAATGTTCCGCGCTTCCGGCGGTGCATCGCGCTCTTCACGCTCTTGCCCGCGGCCTTTCCATACTTTCTCCCGCTCGACTTCTTCCTTCCCGACTTTTTTTTCGCCGCCATACTCGCTCCAGGGAATTGAAGGAACGTTCACGATCCGATCGATCGCGCGGTCGGCCGGGACCGCTTCAAGAGCCGTTCCAGCAGACGCGACATGTGACGAGTTCGACCTTTCGCGAAGAACTAATCGTCGAAGGCTCAGGACGACGGGGACGAACCCTTCGGGGCGGGGTGCTCGTCCTCGAGCATCTGCGGCGCGTTGTGCTTAGCGTACAGTTGCGCGGCCTCGAGCACCGCCATGCAGAACGCCGCCCACGCCAACCCAATGATCACGCCCGCCAGTACGTCGGACGGAAAATGCACTCCGAGGTAGAGACGGCTCGAGCAGATCAACAGGATGATCACCGCGGCAAAAACCATCGTCGCCACGCGTGACGCCAGGTTTCGCTGCAGTCGCGCGGCAAGGTAGGCCACCGTCCCGTACACGATCACGGAGCTCATCGCGTGTCCCGACGGGAACGACGAGCTGACGGCGTAGGTCCCCCACTTGAAGATTTGCGGTCTTGGCCGGTCGAAGCCGATCTTGAGCAGATTGTCGAGAACCATTCCGCCCATCGTCGCGACGATCAATAGAATCGCCGAGTGCTTGTGCTGGTTGAGCCAAAGGAAGAGGCCGGCGATGAATACGATCATTGCCACGACCGTTCCGGTGCCAAGTGCGGTGATCTCCAGCATCGCCGACTGAACGACAGGGCTTTGATGGCTCCCTATCCAGCGCATGACGGCGTCGTCGAAGGGCTGCGTGGTCCCACTGCGAACCCGCTCGGCCAATTCAGAGAATACCC
Source organism: Gemmatimonadaceae bacterium (assembly GCA_025928335.1). Taxonomy (GTDB): domain Bacteria; phylum Gemmatimonadota; class Gemmatimonadetes; order Gemmatimonadales; family Gemmatimonadaceae; genus JAQBQB01. The sequence continues at coordinate 39,636 of JAICJQ010000003.1, read as the reverse complement.
ACGTGCAACCGATGGCCAGCGCGGCTCCGGAAAGCAAAAAGATCCCGAAAACGGTGTAGGCGCTGTGAGCGTACCGGCCGATGAAGCGCAGGACGCCAAACACGACGTCCCACGCGAGATGTAACCGTCCCCGCGTGCCGTTCGTCGACGGTTGCCGCCGCTCCTGCCCCGCGTTCACCGTTGGGCGCGTGCCGTCCGAGAAGTCAGATTCTGCCACCGACCAAAGCCCAAATCAGAACGATCACGAGGATCAGGGTGATGATATGGCCGCCATTCCCAAATCCCCATCTCGTTCGGCCGTACCCGTAATAGCCGGGTGCCCAGAGAAGCAGCAGCACAATGATGATGATCAGCAGCATCGCGGCTCCTGAGTTGCGGGCGCGCGGTCGCGTCGCCCCCGTGAGACGCCGCGCTCCGCAGGCCCAATCAGCAACGATTGGGCCGACTACTACCGCACGCTTGTCGGAAGGCAGGATGGTTCAATAAGTTACAGGACTTCGCTGGCGCGGTAGCCAAGTGGTAAGGCAGCGGTCTGCAAAACCGCTATTCGCCGGTTCGATTCCGGCCCGCGCCTCTCTGAACGCCACCCCGTCTCGAATTCGCGGGTGGCGTTCCTATTGAGAGCCCCGATCCGCACAGATTAATCAAGGGTTCGGCTGGCCGCGGTCTGAGTGCGGGCCCAACTCTTGACGTCGTTGCGTGCAGGAGCCTCCCATGCCCTTGCCCAGAAACGTTTTCCGCGCCCTTCTCCTGTCTGCGCTCGTCCTTGGCTGTAGCGACGACAGCGACAACGACGATGACTCGGTCACCAATCCATTCCTCCCGCCGGCGCTGCGCCTCCAGATCACGCCGTCGGTCGATACGCTCTTTCTGAGCGACACGGCGGTCCTGCTCGATCGGAGGCAACTCACCGTCTCCGCGTTCTCGGTCAATCTCCCGATCACGACGCCATCCGGGGTCGTGTTCTCGAGTCTCACACCGAGCGTCGTCAGCGTCGATACGATTGGGTTCGTCGCGCCCGTCTCGCTCGGCACGGGAACGATCCAGGCGCGGATCAACGGCATCAAGACGACATCCACGGTCGTCGTTCTGCCGAAGGTGACGACGATCGTCTTCGATCCCACGACCCTCAGCGGCCGCGTTGGCGACACGCTGCTCGTGACCGCGAGTGCGCTCGACAGCCGAGGGCAGCTGGCGTCGGGCACCGCCTATTCGTTCAGGGCGTCCGACCCGACGGCGGCCATCGTCCAACAGTTCGCATCGCGAGTCGCACGTGTGATCCCGCAGAGAACGGGGCCGCTCACGATCGTCGCCAGCGCCGGCGGCAAAACCGCGAGCGTCAGCGGAACGATCCGCTAGCGGCGCGTCACGACGCGCGCCTGATTACTCGGCGCGCAACGCGGTATTCGGATCGACGCGCGACGCGCCGAACGCCGGGAGCGCCGTCGCGACGATTGCGACCATGACGAGCAGTCCCGCCACAGAGGCATAGACGACCGGATCCTTCGGTGATTCCTGGAAAAGCAGTGCTTCGATCCAGTGGCCTGCCCACAACGCGACCATGGCGCCAATGGCGATGCCCAAGACGACCATGCGCACGCCGCCGCGAACGACCAGGCGCACGACATTTCCGCGCGATGCACCAAGCGCGATGCGAACGCCGAGCTCCTTCTGGCGCTGCGCCACGCCGTAGGCGATGACGCTGTACAGGCCAACCGCTGCCAGGGCGAGCGCGAGTACGCCGAAGGCAAGGAACATCGTCGCGCCGAATTGCCAGCCGCGCATGGACGGATCGACGAGCTCGCGTAGCGCCTGGACGTTCACGTAGGCGCTGCCCGGCATCAGTGGTTGGAGCGCGCGGCGAATGATGCCGCTGAAATCAGCCGCGTCGCCGGTGACACGGACGAGCAACGCGTCCGGCGCGGCGTCGTACTGCGTCATCGGCAAGTAATAGGTGTGCTCGCGGACGTCGGCGAGGGTGCGCATCCGCATCTCCTCGGCGACGCCCACGACGGTCGTACATGGCGCCGTATCGGCGGAGATGCGAATGCACTTCCCGATCGGATCCTCACCCGGCCACAGGGCCTTCGCCATGCCGTCGCCGATGACCATGACTCGCGGTGCGTTCTGTCCGTCGCTGACATCGAAAGCGCGGCCGCGCAAAATGCGCGTTCCGGCGGCACGGAAGTAATCCGGACTTCCCGCCTGCAACACGAAACGTCCGAGCTTCTGGATAGAATCGATCCCCTGGACGTACAGACCTCGTCCTTCGTTGCTCCAAAAGGGGACGGACGCCACGGGAGACACGAGCGCAACACCGGGAATGGCGCGCGCTGCGTCGACCAATCGATTTCCGAGGGCGTTCGTTTCGGCTGGTGAGAGTTTGGTTCCACGAAAGTTCACCGAGACAATCGACACCGGGCCTACGTCGTAGCCGAGACGCATCGCGCGAACGTTTTGAAGGCTGCGCACGAACAGTCCAGCGCCGACGAGCAAGACGACCGAGAGCGCCGCCTGAAAGACAAGAAGCGCCGTTCGCGCGCGTGACCGCGCGGCCCCCGAATCGCGCGACGCTCCGGTGAGCGAACGCGCGAGGTCGGATCGCGACCCGATCAGCGCCGGAACGATCCCGGTCAGCACCGCCGCGCCGAGGGTCGCAGCCAGCGCGACGCCCAACGTGCGCGCGTCGGTGATGACGCCGGCGCGGCCGGGTTCGTCGGGAAGGAAGAGCACGCGGAGCGCGGCACCGCCCCACTGCGCGGCGGCCACTCCAACGACCCCGCCGATGGCCGCAAGGACGAGGCTTTCGGTGAGAAGCTGCCGTATGAGCCGGCCGCGGGACACGCCGAGCGCGAGTCGCAGCGCGATCTCGCGCCGACGCTTCACGGCGCGCGAGAGCAGCAAGTTGGCGACGTTGGCGCAGGCGACGAGGAGCACGATGAGCGCGACACCGCTCACCCACACCACGACCTTCGCGTCTTGCCCGGCCTCCGGACCGCGACCAAGCTGCACCGGCCCGAGCGACGCGTTTGGTCTCCGCGCCGCGAGGTCCACCTGCTTGGCGCTCAACGCCCATTCGGCGATGACGCTCTGCCGGTAGGCCGAGTTGAGGTCCGCATTCGCGGCGGTGAGCGACACGCCCGGGTTGCGCCGCGCGATCAGCTCGAGCCAACCCCAATTGTAGTTCTTTGAATAGTCTCGGCCGCGCATGCCCCACGCGAACGCGGTGATCGGCATGTAGAGCGCCGGGATGCCCTGGTCGGCCATGCCGGCGAAGCCGTCGGGCGCGACGCCGATGATCGTGAGAACGCCGCGATCGACGCGAACCGTCCTTCCGAGGACGTCGGCCCGTCCGCCGAACTCGGTTTGCCAGAAGCGGTAGCCGAGCACCGCGACGGGCTTGCCGACGGGCACGGAGTCCTCGTCCGCGGTAAAGAACCGGCCGAGCAGCGGCCGGGCGTTGAAGAAGTCGAAATAACTCGCGCTGGCGACCGTGACCGGCCGTTCGCGCGCATCGGTCGCTTCGCCGACGGCCAAGCGTCGCGTTTGAAACGCGGCGATGGCGGAGAAATCGTGTGTCGACCGCTTGAAGTCGAGGTAGCGCGCGAACTCGGTGTTTCGCTCCGTGACCGATTGGCCGCCCGACTCCGACCAGCTGAGGTAGACCCGATGTGTCGTGGACGCATCGCGCAAAAAGGCCGGGGGTCGAAAGAGCAGGCGATCGACGATGCCGAACATCGCCGCATTGACGCCGATCCCAAGCCCGAGGGTGAGTACCACACCCGCCGTAAACGCCGGCTTGGAGCGGAGTCCGCGCCACGCATAACGGAAATCCTGCCCCAGGCTCTCGATCAGCGCGGTGCCGCGTCCGTCGCGGCTCGCTTCCTTGGCGCGTTCGACGCCGCCGAACGCCAGCCGTGCGCGGCGCTCGGCCTCGGCGCGTGAGAGCCCCATGCGCTCGTACTTCTCCGTTTCGTGCTCGAGATGAAAGCGCATCTCGTCGGCCAGCTCGCGCTCGACGTTGTCGCGTCGCAGAAGCGCGCGCACGCGATAGCGAAGGTCACTCCAGAGCTCGTCGAACATTTCGATCCTCCGGCCGCTGACGGGTGATCAGCCCATATCGAGGACGAGGGCGACGGCTTTGGTCAGTCGCGCCCAGGCGTCGGATTCCGCGTCAAGCTGCTTGCGACCGGCGCGAGTCAGCTCGTAAAACTTCGCTTTGCGGTTGTTGTCCGACGCGCCCCACTCGGCGCGAATCCATCCACGCCGCTCGAGGCGGTGGAGGGCAGGGTAAAGCGATCCCTGCGGAATCTGCAGCGAAGCGCGCGAGACCTGATTGATCCTCTCCGATATCGCCCATCCGTGCATCGGTGTGAGCGATACGGCCTTGAGGATGAGGAGGTCGAGCGTGCCTTGTGGGAGATCGAGGCGTTCGTCCATTGAGGTTCCCCTTGCACTTCTACAAGGGTATAGTGCGTCTTGTAGAAGTGCAAGGGGAAACGGGGGAGCGAGCCTCCGCTATCTCGCCACCGTCTTCTGCAACGCCGCCACCCGCGTTCTCGCCTCGGCGACCCGCGGCTGCAATTCCTTGTCCGCGTTCTTCCACAAGTTGATGAACGCCATGTAGTGGGAGATCGCTTTCGGCGTCTCGCCCTTCGCCTCATACAGCTCCCCGAGCCGCTTGTGGATGCCGGGAAGCAAGACCGCGTCACGGTTGGATTCGTGCGTTGGATAGTTCAAATAGGCCTCCCAATGCGCGATCGCCGAATCCGGTTTGTTGGCGAGGTCGAAGGCGCGGCCGAGGTCCAGGTCCACGCAATGGACGCAATCGCCGACTGGTCCGTCGGGAAGGGAATCCGCCCTCCAGATCTCCCGCACGGCGTCGAGCGGGCGGTGCTCGCTGATCGCGATCTCGGCCAACGCCGCATGACGCGACGGCTCTTCCACCTTGAGCATCGACGTCCCGTGCATGTCGGATTCGACCTGCGCGAGGAGAGACTTCGCCCGATCGACGCGGCCGGCCATCGCATACAGTGTGGCGAGCGTGAAGTACGGCCGCTGCTCGACCGGCAAGTTGCGAAGCGGCGCTTGCGCGAGCGCGACGTCGAGCGCTCGGGCCGCGGCGTCGCGATTGTCGAAGTACCAGAGTTGCACAGTCGCCGAATTGATCGAGTCGGCGAGCGGATTCTTCGGCACGCCCCGCGCTTCGTTGACGGCGCGCGCCTCAACCGCGAACCGTTGTGCCTCGCGCAGCCGGCCGCGGAGCATCGTCGTACTCACGAGGTTGGCCAAGCCATTGAGTTTCGTGATCGTGTTGGAGCTCGTGCTGCGCGCGCGCCAGAATGCTTCGACCGAGTCGAACTGGCCGCGCTGGTACATCATCACGCCGGGAGCCACCTGGCCCGATTGCGCGTTCGGAAAGCGGCGGCGCACTTCCGCGTACGCCGAGTCCGCGGCGGCAACTTTGCCATCGGCCATCAAGGTGCCGGCGTAATTGCCCCAACTGATCTGCGAAGCGCGAGCCGAGTTGTTCACGCTCGCGTACAACGACTCGGCGCGGGCGAATTGTCGGCGGCTCCGGTAATTGTTGGCGAGGTTGACGAGCGCCGCGACTTCGGTGCTATCGATGCCAAGCGCCTGCTGCCACGCCTCGGCCGCCTTCTGCCGGTCGAAGCCGGGTCCGGTTTGAAAGTACGTCGCGATCGTGACGTAACGTTCGCGCTCAGGCAGACGATCGCGATATTGATAGGCGCGGGACAGCGCGCTGTCGATCGACGCGCGCGACAGTCCGAGATTACTCAGCGTGACGCCGAGTTTCCGGTAGGCCATCGCGAACGTCGTGTCGCGCGCCACGGCCTGGCGCAAGAGCTTTTCCGTCTTCACGTAGTCGCCCTCGAGATCCGATGCGCGCGACGCTTCCGCGTACAATCGCAGCGCCTCGAGAGAGCTCGTCGTGACTTGATCGAGCGCCGGCGCCTCGCGCACCGACTTCAACGATTCGCCGATCCGGCCGCGAAGCTTGCGAGTCAGCTGATCGATCGCGTCGAGCAACTCGCTCGTCCCGTTCACAGTTTTCTGAAACGCCGCGAGGTCGTTGCCCGAATCCGTCGAGATCAGACGGATCGAGACGACGTAGCCGGACCCGAGTGGGGTGACGCTTCCCCCGACGAGCGCCTTCACTCCTTCGCGGAGCGCGATCTCCCGGCCGAGCGCGACGTCGATCGGGCCTGACGCCGGGCGCTGCATGCGCTGCAGCGCCGCGGCGATGGCCGTCGGCGGCATGATCGAGACCGCCTTGGACTGGCTGAGATTCGTGCGCACCGCTTCTGTCACGACGTGCGAGAGCGACGAGTCCTTGCCGGCGGCGAAGTCAGTGATGAGTAGTCGCTCGCGCCCATGAAGGCGTCCAGCGGCGAGCAGTGACGCGGCCGGCCCGACGCCGAAGCCACGCAGCACCATGACGCCGATGACGGCGATGGCGAACGAAAGGACCGCGATCGCCGACGCGCGGAAGACCCGGCGCCATGTGAGATACCGATTCGCCCGCAACGCGACGGTGGTCATGGTGCTCTGCGTCGCGGCGGACGCGGGGGTTCGCACCGGCGTCTGCCCCGTGACGTGTCGCGTCGTTCGATGCGTCCATGCCGCCACCACGACGAGCACGAGCACCAGCACCATGAGTCCGACGGCACCGGTGAATACCCAGTCGGGCACCCCGATTCCGACCACCGCCGCTTTGGCCACGATCGCGACCGCGGCGAGTGCCACGGCGTACCACAGGAATGCGCGCGTCGTCGCGCCCGGGCCGGTCAGTTGCGCCGCGCTCGATGCGCCACTCGGAACGCCGTCGAGAGACGCTCCGATCTCAGCGGCCGATTGGGGTCGCGCCGAGGGCTCCTTCTCGAGACAGCGCATGACGAGCGCGCCGAGGGCGGGCGGCACATCGGGACGGATCTCTTCGATTGGACGTGGGGTCTCCGTCAGATGCGCGGCCAACGTTCGCTGCGGCGAACGACCGGCGAAGGGCGGCTGTCCGGTCAGCAGCTCGTACGCCATGCAACCGAGCGAGTAGATGTCGGCCCGATGATCGACGTTCGGATCACCGGCAGCCTGCTCCGGCGAGATGTAGGCGGGCGTGCCGACCGACGTGCCGAACTGCGTCAGCGACACGTCCGCGGACGGCGCGTCGTTCTTTGCCGCGGTGAGTGCTTTCGCGATGCCGAAATCCGTCACCACAGCGGTGCCGCCGGAGAGCAGCACGTTATCCGGCTTGATGTCACGGTGAACCACACCGCGCTCGTGCGCGTAGGCGAGCGCGCGAGTGACGTCGCGCAGGATGCTGACGACCTCCGGAATCGGGAGCGCGCCCGTTCGCGCGAGTCTCGCCCGCAGCGACTCGCCCTCGACGAACGGCATCGTGTAGTACGGCACGCCAGCGAGCTCGCCGGCCGCAAGCACGGGGACGATTTGCGCCTGGAGCAGGCGCGCGGCGAGCTGGATCTCGCGCTTGAACCGGTCGACGTTCACGCCGGCGGTAAGATCCGGCGAGAGCACTTTCACCACGACCTTGCGTCCGAGAGCGTTGTCTTCGGCGACGAACACGCGCGACATGCCGCCGCCGCCGAGCTCGCGCTCGAGGGTGTAGGTGTCGCCGAGGGTACGCTGCAACTCGTCGCGCAGATCGGTCATTGTCAGAGAAAACTGAGCATGGTCGCCGGGTTTGGCGAGACCGAGATCGGCGCGACGCCGCAGGCCTTCAATCCCTAGCCCTTTTTCCATTACGCACCGAGATTCTCACCTGCTCAATTTTCGACTCCCACTCGAGGTTCCAATGCGCATCGCCACCGTGTCGCTCCTCGCCGCTGTCATCGCCGCGCCGTCAGTTGCCGGCGCGCAGAAGCAGGTTGTCGTAGGCCAAGGCCAGCAAGTGAGCGCCACACTTTCGCCCGGCACGCGTGCCGGTAATGTCATTTATACATCGGGTCAGCTCGGTGTCTCCCGCACCGACCCGGATAGTTCGATTGTGGGCCAAACCAAACGCGCGTTGGAGAACGTGCAAAAGGTCGTCGAAGCGGGTGGGAGCAGCATGGCGAATGTTCTCAAATGCACCGTGTTCCTCACCGATGTGAAGGACTTTCAGGGGATGAACTCGGCCTACACCCAGTTCTTTCCAAAAGAGCCGCCGGCTCGTTCCACCGTCGTCGTCGCGGCACTCGTCAGCAGCGCGGCGAAGGTGGAGATCGAGTGCATCGCCGCCGCGAAGTGATCGCGCGGTTTCCGTCCCGCGTGCAATCGAACGACGACGCTCCTTTTCGCTGACATCGTACGTTGGCCTCCGCATTCATGGCGGAGGCCTTTGCGTGTCATACACGGTGTGGCAGGGCGATCGATTGATCGGCGAAACCGATCTCGCCAGTGAGCGGGTGGACGCCCGCTACCGCTCCGGAAACTTCATTCCGACTCCCGGGACCGAAGAATTTGTCCCGACGACCGATCACTCGCTTCAGCTGCGCGACGCGGGCGGCAACGTCATTCCAACCGAATGGCTGACCGTCTACGATCTGGACGCCGACATCCTCGATGATGACGCGGATTTCGGCGAACCCCTGGATGAGGAGCTCGAGGCGTCGGTCGAGCACGACGCAGCGCTCATTCGGGAATGGATGTCCGCCAGGGAGGCAGAAGTTTTCGACGACTCCGACGACGATCGGTTCGGCGAGGAGTTCTCGCGCTATCAAATCCAGCTGATGCTCGCCGAAGGCGCGGCGATTCCCGACTAATCGAGCGGCGCGCGGCTTCGATCGGGGAAAGCGAAAATGAGCGCCGCCGCCCCGAGATAAAACGCCGACGTCACGCCCAACGCCGATGCGATGCCGACCGACGGAAGCGTCGCGAGCACGCCGATGACGTACGGCGCGAGCGCGCCCATCAACCGGCCGGAGTTGTAGCCAAGCCCTTGCCCACTGGCTCGCGCATTGGTGGGAAAGAGCTCGGAGAAGAATGGCGCGAGCATGCTCCAATACGCGTGTCCGACACAGCCCAAAACGGGGCTGAGCAGCAGAAGTGTCGTCGGGCTATGGACGACGCGTCCGTAAATCGGGACGAGAATCGCCGCCAGAACGAGGAATCCGGCGAAGACGCGCCGGCGACCCAAGCGATCGGCGAGTGGTCCGAATGACAGGTAGCCGATGAACGCGCCCGCCTGGATCGGAATGAGCCAGCCGGTGGATTTGACGACACTCATTCCGGCGCCGCCCTTGTCAATCGGCGTGGCGAGCAAATTCGGGAGCCAGAAGAAGAGGCCCCAGTAGGCGAACTGCAGCAACGACGCGAGCAGACACGCGAGCAGCGTTCGCTTGCGCAGCTCCGGGCCGAACAACACGGCGTACGGATTCGACTTCGGGGTGGCCGAGGCGCGCGTTTGCTTCCACATCTCCGGCTCCTCGATGCTCCGGCGCATCCAGAGCGTGAGCAGGGCGGGCAATGCGCCGATCGCGAACAGAACGCGCCAGCCATTTTCGCCGAACGGAAGCACGTCGAGCACGAGACCGGCGAGCACCGCGGCGAGGATCGCGCCGATCGCCCACGTGGACTGCATGGCACTCGTCGCCTTGTTGCGAAGTCGAGCCGGCACCGTCTCGGCGACCAGGACCGCGCCGGATGCCCACTCGCCGCCCATCCCGATGCCGAGCAGCGTGCGCCAAATGGCGAGCTGTACGACACTCTGCGCCGTCGCCGCGCCGAGCGAGCAGATTGAAAAGATGAGAATCGTGAAGTTGAGCGCGCGCACCCGGCCGATCTTGTCGGCGATGACTCCGAACGAGAGACCGCCCGCCGCCGCGCTCAGCAGGGTGAGCGTGCCGAGAAGGCCGGCTGTCGCGTCGCCGAACCCGAAATAGCTCTTGAGCCGACCGATGGCGAGGACATAGATAAGGAAGTCCATCGAGTCGAACATCCACCCGAGCATTGCCGCGAGGAGTACGCGGCGTTGCACTGATGTAAGTTGTCGGTACCAGGGCCGCGAATCATCTTGCGAGGCCGCAGGATCGTATCTGTTCGCGGGGGGCGTGCGTTCGGCGAGTGAGGACATTCCGTCGTGGCGCGAGAGTCGCACGAGGGTACCAGTCCAACCGCGCGAGCGCAAATCCACGCGGTTCGGATTCGCCGAGTGTGATTCAGGTCACACCCTGTGACCGGCCAGGCGACGTCAGCAGTCGGTATAGTGTGAGGGTCATGAGTCAACCGGATCGAGAGCTCGTCAGCGGGGTCCGCGCAGGTGATGTCGCCGCGTTCGGGGCGTTGGTCGCGCGCTATCGCGATGCCTACACGCGATTCGCCGTGCGCATGACGGGCAGCACGCTCGACGCGGACGACGTGATGCAGAGCGTTTGGATGCGCGCATTTCGGAACATCGGTTCGTGCAAGAACCCCGATCGTTTTGGTGCGTGGCTGTACCAGATCGTCGTCAACGAATGCAGAACGTTCACGACCCGTCGTGCGCTACGCGACAATCGATTCGTTGATGACCCCAGTGAGACGTTGGCGGCGCTTCAGGTGGCCGAGCCGGACGTGGCGTTGCGGGATGAGATACGGAGGGCATTGGAGTGCCTGCCGGCGGATCAGCGCGAGGCCTTCGTGCTAAAGCACGTCGAAGAGCTGAGCTACGACCAGATAGCGGAAATCACCGGCGTCGGTGTTTCGGCGCTCAAGATGAGAGTGAGCCGGGCGTGCGAGCGGCTGCGCGAATTGCTCGAGGGAGTCTACCATGAGTGAGAGACGAGACGACGAGAACCGGGACACGGGACTCGACGAACGTGTCATTGCGGCGATGCGCTCGCCGGAGGTGCTTGCGCCGAATTTCGAGGCAAGGCTGATGGCGCAGGCGCGGGCCGAAATCGCGCGCCGACAGGCAACGTCAGCGCGGCGAAATTGGTGGATGACCGGACGCGTTTTCGTTGCATCCCCGCTCACGGCGCTCGCCATGGCTGCGGGCATCGCGCTCGCCGCGGCAGCATCGACCCTCGTGGTCGCGCGACGCGGGCAGCCGACCCTCAGCGCGACGCGTGATACGGTGGAATTCGTGCGCTTCGTGTTGGTGGATTCCACGGCGCGCAGCGTTTCCGTCGTCGGAGATTTCAACGGGTGGAGCCGCGATGAGACGCCACTCAACATCGCGTCGAAGCCGGGGGTATGGTCCGTGTCGCTGCCGCTTTCACCGGGGCGCCACGAGTACGCGTTCATTGTGGACGGCAAGCGTTGGGTCGTCGATCCCGCGTCGATCGCGGCCTCCGACGAATTCGGCACGGAGAGCTCCGTGCTTCTGGTCGCGCCGGCGAGCATCGGCGCGTCGTGATTCGGTGGGGCGCCGTCGCGCGCCAAACCCTTCTCAGCGTCGCCCTGGCGCCGGCAGCCTGGGCACAACGCATCAGCTCGAGCGTGGACATCGGCGGCGCCGCGATGCGTTACGCGGACAGTCTCACCGCGAATGGCGGCTCGGTTAGCCCCGCCCTCGCCATCGAATGGCCACGAGCGACGCTCGGTGGTGCGGCAACTGTTTCACGCTTCGCGAGTGGTCTGAGCTCCCAAGGCGCGATGAACGCGTCCGTCTTTTCGCATGCGGCCGGACTATTCGTCGCGGAGCTCGAAGGAACGGCGGGCGCGAGCGCTCACCAGGATGGCACCCGGACAGGACAAGCACTCGGCGGTTTTCGCGGGCATTTGATGGCCGATCATAGCGGCGCCTGGCTCGGCGGCGGCATGGGCCGGACGTGGGACGGGCAGACCTGGCGAAACGTGCTCAACGCCGAGCTCGCCGGCTGGTTCAAGGCCGACAATGTAACGCTCGTCGCATCGACGACGCCGACGTCGGTTGCCGACACCGTCCGATACACCGATTCACAACTGTCGATGCACTGGTCTAGATCCGTTGTGGAACTCGGCGGGGAGATTGGGTTTCGCGCCGGTGCGACCGGCGCGGTGGTGGGCGGTTCGGGGCGACGGTGGGGAAGCGTGGCGACAACAGCGTGGGTGGCGCCGAACGTCGGCGTCGTATTGAGTGGTGGGACTTATCCGATCGACCTGACCCAAGGTTTCCCGGGTGGACGTTTCGTGACGCTGAGCCTTCGAATTCGTTCGTCTCCGCCGGCGGTCGAGTCTAGTCGATCGGCAGACGCGAGTGGCGCGGCTCCAGCGAACGGCGCCAACAGAGAGGCTTCACTCAGCTTCCGCACACTGCCGACCGACGGTGGGCAAGTGCAGCTAGAGGTCCATGCGCCCGACGCCCGTTCGGTTGAGGTGAGCGGTGACTTTACGAGCTGGCGTCCTGTTCCACTTTCCCGCGCCAGCGGTGGAAGGTGGGTGGTCTCGCTGCCCATTCCTTCCGGAACACATCAGATCAACGTTCGGGTCAACGGCGAACGTTGGATGGTCCCGCCGGGGCTTCCGCCGATCACCGATGAGTTCGGGGGGGTTGCCGGCCTGCTCGTAATCGAACACAAAGCGCCATAACGACTTAGAAGGTCGTGACTTTCCATGGACTCGTCGCAGTCCAACAAGTAGAGGTCGCCGCGCGGTTTCAGCCAGGGTCCTCGATGGATTTGCGAGGAAAGGGGTTCGATTATGAAACGGCGTTACAAGTTCACCGTGATAGCATTGATGGCCGCGAGCACATCGCAGCTAGCCGTCGCACAGTCGCAAGGCAACGATCCGTCAGCTCGGCTGAAGGAAGTGCTTCCGGCCGCCGTTGCGGAGCATGTTCTGGCCACCATAGCGGCAGCAAGGTCACACGACCTGCCGGCGAGCGCACTTGAGAATCGTGCGCTCAAGTTCGCAGCCCGCGGCATTGCGCCGAAGGACATCGAGAAGGCGATCGATGATCAGGCGGACCGGATGGCGAAGGGCCGAGATGTTCTCGAGGGCGCGCGCTCGAAGAAGCCGACTGGGGATGAAATCGATGCCGCGGCGGAGGCGATCCGAAGGGGTGTTGACGGAAACAAAATCAGTGATTTGGCGAAGTTGACGCCCTCCGGTCGGTCACTCGCCGTACCGCTTTACGTGATCGGCAGTCTGATCGATCGCGGTCTACCGTCAACGGACGCACTGAAGCGTGTTCGGGATCGGTTGGAGGCCCGCGCGTCGGACAATGACCTTGAACAGCTGGCCGGCCTGAGCCCAACGGCGGCTGGGCAAGCGAACAAGCCGGCGGAAACGGGACGAGCGCTTGCGGAGACCAAACGGCCAGCCAGTGCGGGCGGGTCCGCCGGCAATGGCTCGCCCGGTGGCGGTCCGCCAGCTGGTGTTCCAGCGAACGGCGGCCGCGGCGCGAGCCCGAACCCGCACAAGCCAACGACCCCGCCCGGAAAGAAGCCCTAGGGAGCGAGAGGGGAAGGGGGCGGCCAGTCGCGTGGATGTTCGACGCGGCTGGCCTTTCTCTTTGCGGCCGCTCACCTGACTCAACACAGAGTGATACGGGCGCGTACTTTCAATAGAATGAACGTGACGGCGCCTCCGTTCCGGGGGGCGCCGCTTTGCTTCCGATGCCAGAACGTAGTTGCCGCTTTCTCCCCCGCCCAGTTACATGCAATCACGCCGCATTGCCGTCTTTGCCGCACTCGTCGTTGTTGGCGCTTGTCAGAGCAAAGCGACCGGTCCGGTCGCGCTGCCCACCGTAACGATCAGCCGCAGCGATATTGCCGTTCGCGTTCAAGCGACCGGAACCGTCGAACCCATCAACCCTGTCGACATCAAGTCCAAGGCGCAGGGGATGATCACTCAGATGCCCGTCGAAGTCGGATCGGTGGTCAAACGCGGACAGTTGCTCGCGCAAATCGATCCGCGTGACGTGAAGAACCAGTACGATCAAGCCGTGGCCGACGACGTCGTCGCCGTGGTGGGGATCCAGAAAGCGCTGCGCGATCGGGCGCGAAAGGACTCCCTGTTCGCTCAACACGTGATCACAGCCTCCGAACACGACAGCACGAAATCCACGTTCGCGGCCTCGCAGTCGGAGCTCATTTCCGCGAAGGCGAATCTGGATCTCGCCAAGCAGAAGTTGGAGGACGCCTCCGTCGAGGCGCCGATCGCCGGAACGATCGTCAGCCGGCCGGTGACGCAGGGACAGATCATCACCTCGGCGACGTCGGCCAACGGCGGAACGACGCTGATGACCGTCGCCGACCTGGGCCGCGTTCGCATGCGCGTGACGATCGACGAGGTCGAGATGGGCAATATTCGCGTCGGCCAGCCGGCCTCAGTCGCGATCGACGCGTTTCCGGATCGGACGTTCGACGGCGTCATCGAAAAGATCGAGCCGCAGGCGGTCGTCACGCAGGGCGTGACCTTTTTCCCGGTGATGGTGAACATCAACAACAAGGACGGATTGTTGATGCCGGGAATGAACGGTGAAGTCACGATCCGCGCCGCCGATCTGAACAACGTCGTAGCGGTCCCGATCGATGCTCTTCGTCCGACGAGCGAGCTGGCTCCCGTGGCGCGCATGTTCGCGATCCCCGTCGATTCTTTGACGGGGCAGATGCGCCGCGATCTGGTTCCATCGGAAGGGGGATCACAGACGGGAACGCCCGGCAAGTACGTCGTCGTCGCGCTTCCTGACGGGACGTACGAGATGCGTTTGGTGAGAACCGGCCCCACGGACCTTCGCGTCGTGCAGGTCACGGAAGGGCTGCAGCCCGGCGACAAAGTCGTCGCGCTCGGCGCGATCGTGACCGGACGCCCCGCAGTGCCTCCGACCCTCAAGCTCGCCTCGAGCATGCGCCGAGGCGCCGCGCCACCACCTCCCGTGGCGCAGGCAGGGCAGGCGAAGAAGCAGTGAGTCGCTTGGCCGGGAGTCGTGCGCGTCTCGCGCTGACAGCACTCGCCGCGGCGAGTGCTTGCGTCCACGGTCCACCGAGGATCGAAGGCGCAGTCGCGACTCCGGCGAACCAGACCACGCAGTGGACGCCGACGAAGTCCGTCAGCGACGCGGCGGCGCGCGATGTGGTTCGACCAAGCACGGTCGACAGCATCAAGCAATACACCCTCGCCGAAGCGATCGACATTGCGCTGAGAACCAGTCCACTGACGCGGCAGTCGTGGGTTCAGGCCCGAGCCGCCGCCGATGTCTACGGTTCGAGCGAGGGTCGCTTGTATCCGACGCTCGTTGCCGGCGTGGCGGTCAACCGATCGCTCGCCCTGAGCTCGCCCGGACGACCGGCTGGTGAACGCACGCAGTATGGACCATCAGGCAGCCTGACGTACACGGTCCTCGATTTCGGCGGACGGACCGGCTCGATCGATGTCGCGCGCCAGACGGCGATCGCCGCTGATCTCACACACAACTCGACGGTGCAGAACACGATTCTGCTCGTCGAAACAGCAGCGTTCACCTATCTCTCGACGCGCGCGCAGCGCGATGCGCAGAAATCTTCGCTCGACCTCGCGACCGCCGCGCTCGATGCCGCGAACGAACGTCATCACGTGGGGCTGGCCACGATTGCCGACGTGCTCCAGGCAAGGACGGCTCGCTCGCAGGCCGAGCTGCAACTGCAGACGCTCGAAGGCATCCTTCAGGTGACGAAAGGATCGCTCGCCGTCTCGATGGGGTTGCCCGCGAACACGTCGTTCGACGTCCCGGCCGTTACACTCTCGGATTCCGTGCATTTCATCACCGAGTCCGTGGATTCGTTGATCAACGTGGCGGTGCGCAACCGGCCGGAACTTGCTTCAGCGCGCGCTCAGGCGGAGGCGGCCCACTCGCAGATCAAGGTGGCCCGCTCGGGGTATCTTCCGTCGTTGGCCTTCGTGGGAACGGGCGCCAACAACGCGTCGAACATCTCTACCTTTGCAGGAAACACGTATTCGCTGAACCTCGGCGTATCGGTTCCGGTGTTCACCGGATTTTCGAGCCACTACGATGTCGCGGCCGCGAACGAGCAGTTCCAGGCCGCTCAGGCGCGCACCGAGCTCACCAGACAGCAGATCATTCAGCAAGTGTTCACCGCGTACTACACGATGCGCACCGCCACCGACCGCGTCCGAACGTCGCGCGATCTTCTCGCGAGCGCGATTCAGTCGGAAGAAGTCGCGCGCGGGCGGTACAAGGAGGGCGTCGGCAGCATCGTCGACCTTCTCGTCGCGCAGTCGGCGCTCGCCGCGGCGCGCTCGCAGGACGTCGACTCGCGGTGGCAGTGGCGCTCCGCGCTCGCGCAGCTCGCGCACGACGTCGGCGTGTTGAATGCGCGCGGCGATACCAGTTTCGCGCCGTTTACGCCGGCGCCCGACGTGAGACCGAAACAATGACGCGCGCTTCAATGTCCTTCGCGCTGATCGCCGCTGTCGTGGTCACGGCGTGCTCAAAGCCGCCGGCGCAGCAGTCGCCCCCGGTTCCCGTTCAAACCGCGGCGGTCTCGCGCGTCTCGGCACCACTGACGATCGAGGCGAACGGCGTCGTCGAGCCCCTGCAGACCGTGTCGATTGCGGCGCAGGTCGGCGGCAATCTCGAAGCCGTCGAGTTCAACGAAGGTCAGGACGTCCAGGCCGGCCAAGTGCTGTTCAAGATCGATCCACGGCCTTTCGAGGCAGCGCTTCGCCAAGCGGAAGCGACGCTCGCGCGAGACACCGCGCAGGCTCAAAGCGCGTCGCGCGAGGCTGAGCGATACAAGGCGCTGGTCGAGAAGGACTACGTCACCAAATCACAAGCGGACCAGGCAGCCGCCGCGGCAGCGGCGGCACTCGCCAGCGTGCAGTCCGACCGCGCCGCGGTCGACAACGCGCGTGTCAATCTCGGTTACACGACGATTCGATCGCCGATCTCGGGGCGGACGGGACGTCTGTTGGTAAAGGCGGGCAACCTGGTGCGTCCGAACAGCGACCCGCTCGTCGTGGTGAACCAGCTCAAGCCGATTTTGATACGCTTCCCCGTGGTGCAGCGGGATTTCCCAACGCTACAGCGGCGTAATCTTAAGGGCCCCATTCCAGTTCGCGTCGTCACGGCGGACAGTGGACGGGTTGCCGAGGCCGGGACTCTGGCGATGTTGGACAATGCGGTCGATTCTCTTACGGGAACCGTGACCGCCAAGGCGAGATTTCAAAACCAAACGAATTCTTTGTGGCCCGGGGAGTACGTCCGCGTTAGCGTCGAACTTCAAGTCGATCCAAACGTCGTTGCGGTGCCGACCCGCGCGGTGCTCGCCGGCCAGCAAGGCAACTATGTGTTCGTGATCGGAAACGACAAGCGGGCGATAGTCAGGCCGGTTTCGGTCGGACGCGCGGTCGGCGACCTGACGACGGTAGACAAGGGCCTCGAGGCTGGAGAACAAGTCGTGGTGGACGGCCAGTCGCGACTGACGCCGAATGCGCGCGTCGAGGCGAAGCCGGTTCCGGTGAGCGCCGGGCGAACGACGCAAGCAGGCGGTGCCGACTCGTTGGCCGGCGCTGCGGCGGCGGCGGGGGTGAAAGCGGGGACGAGCTGATGAATTTTTCTGAACTGTTTATCCGGCGTCCGGTCACCACGGTTCTCGTGATGGCCGGCATTCTGTTCTTCGGGATCACCGCGTATCGCCGTCTCCCCGTCAGCGATCTGCCGACGGTGGACTTCCCGACGATCACGGTGAACGCGAGTCTGCCCGGCGCCAGCCCGGAGACGATGGCGTCGGCGGTGGCAACGCCGTTAGAGAAACAATTTTCGACGATCGCCGGCATCGACAACATGACGTCGACGTCGACGCTGGGCTCGATATCGATCACGATGCAGTTCAGCCTCGACCGCTCGATCGACGGCGCGGCGCAAGATGTCCAGGCGATGATCGCCAAGACGCTGCGCGATCTCCCGCCTGGAATCATTCCCCCGTCGTATCAGAAGGTGAACCCGGCCGATTCGCCGATCATCTTCTTCTCGTTCACGTCGGATTTGATGCCGCTGTCCCAGCTCGACGAGTATGCCGAGACGTTCATGGCACAGCGCATTTCGATGGTGCCGGGCGTGGCGCAAGTGAACGTGTATGGGTCGCAGAAGTACGCGGTGCGCGTGCAGCTCGATCCGACGGCGCTGGTGAATCGCAGGCTCGGCATCGACGAAGTCGCGAATGCGATCGCGAACCAGAACGTCAACCTGCCGACGGGCATCCTCAACGGTCCGAACAAGACGTACACCGTCGAAGCGAACGGCCAGCTCCAGGACGCGGCCGGGTTCCGCCAGATGGTCGTGGCGTATCGCAATGGCGCGCCGATTCATCTCGGTGATCTTGGCAACGTCCTCGACGACGTGCAGAACAACCGTGCCGCGGCGTGGTTCCGCGACAAGCGCGGTCTCATCCTGGCGGTACAGCGCCAGCCGGGCTCCAACACGGTCGCCGTTGCGGACGCGGTGAATGATCTCGTGAACAAGCTCAAGCCGCAGCTGCCGGGCGGCGTCCAGATCGATAAGATGATCGATCGGTCGGTCACGATTCGCGAGTCGGTCGCCGACGTGAAGTTCACGCTTGTGCTGACGTTGTTCCTCGTCATCGCGGTGATCTTCATTTTCCTGCGGAACGTCTCGGCGACGGTGATTCCGAGCTTGGCGCTGCCGATCTCGGTGATCGGGACGTTCGCCGTGATGTACATGCTGGATTACAGCATGGACAATCTGTCGCTGATGGCGCTCACGCTGGCCGTCGGCTTCGTGGTGGACGACGCGATCGTCATGCTCGAGAACATCGTCCGCCACATGGAGATGGGGAAACCGCCGATGCAGGCCGCGGTGGACGGAGCCGCGGAGGTCGGCTTCACGATCATCTCCATGACGCTGTCGCTGACCGCCGTGTTCATTCCGATTCTCTTCCTCGGCGGAATCATCGGGCGGCTGTTCCACGAGTTCGCGGTCGTGATCGCGGTGTCCATTCTCGTGTCGGGCTTCGTGTCGCTGACGCTGACGCCGATGTTGTCGAGCCGCTTCCTGCGCCCCCACTCGCACGACGAGAAGCACGGGCGGCTCTACAACTTGACCGAGTCCGGCTACGGATGGCTGGTCGGCAAGTATGAGACGAGCCTGCTGTGGGTGATGGAGCATCGGCGCGTCGCGCTGCTGTTCTCGTTGATGATTCTGGTCGGTACCGTCGGACTCTTTGCGATCGTTCCGAAGGGGTTCATCCCGAGCCAGGACAACGGCAACATGTTCGCGACGACGGAGACCGCGCAGGGCACGTCGTTCACCGACATGGTGGCGCACCAGAAGCAGATCGCGGACATCATCGCGAAAGACACGAACGTCGCCGGCTTCATGTCGGCGGTCGGCGGCAGCACGACGATCTCGGGCACGAACCAGGGTCGTCTCTTCATGGGCCTGCCGCCGCGCGACAAGCGCATGAGCGTCGACGACATCATCAAGGAGCTGCGTCCGAAGCTGTCGAAGGTTCCGGGCGTCGTCGTCTACATGCAGAACCCGCCGGCGATCCAGATCGGTGGCCGCGTGTCGAAGAGCCTGTACCAGTTCGCGATGCAAAGCTCGGACATCACGACGCTCTATCCCGCGGCGCTCGCGCTCGTCGACTCGATGCGCAAGTCGCCGCTGCTCCAGGACGTGACGAGCGATCTGCAGCTCGGCAATCCCCAAGCGAGCGTCGAGATCGATCGTGAGCGCGCGAGCTCGCTCGGCGTCAACGCCGCGCAGATCGAGAACGCATTGTACAACGCGTACGGCTCGCGGCAGGTCTCGACGATCTACACGCCGAACAACGCGTATTGGGTCGTGATGGAGCTGCTGCCGCAGTATCAGATGGATCTGTCGGCGATGGATCTGTTGTACGTTCGGTCGAGCACCGGCTCGCTCGTGCCGCTGAGTGCCGTGGCCAACATCACGCAGACGGCGGGGCCGTTGTCGGTCAATCACTCCGGACAGTTACCGTCGGTCACGCTGAGCTTCAACCTGCCGCCGGGCATCGCGCTCGGTCAGGCGACGGCCGAAGTCCAGCGCGTCGCGGACAAAGTGCTTCCCGGATCGATTACGACCGGTTTCTCGGGTACGGCGCAGGCGTTCCAGTCGACGCAGGCCGGCATGCTCGCGCTGCTCGGCATCGCGATCTTCGTGATTTACGTGGTGCTCGGCATCCTGTACGAGAGCTTCATCCACCCGATCACGATTCTGTCGGGTTTGCCGTTCGCCGCGTTCGGCGCGCTGCTCACGCTGCTCATCTTCAAGATCGAGCTGAGCGTCTACGCGTTCGTCGGTATCATCCTGCTCGTGGGTCTCGTGAAGAAGAACGCGATCATGATGATCGACTTCGCCGTCGAGTCGGAACGATCGGAGGGACGTGCGCCGGCGGACGCGATCGTGCACGCCTGCTTGATCCGCTTCCGTCCAATCATGATGACGACGATGGCGGCGCTCATGGGCACGCTGCCGATCGCGATGTCGACCGGCGCCGGCGCCGAGTCGCGGCGTCCGCTGGGCGTGGCGGTCGTGGGCGGTTTGGCGTTCTCACAGCTGATCACGCTGTACGTGACGCCGGTGTTCTACACGTACATGGATTCGCTCAACCAGCGGCTCTCGACGGGCTTTGCGCGGTTCGGGAAGAAGCGCGTCCAGGAGCCGAAACCAGTGCCGGTGCCGAAAGGCGCGGTCGCAATCGACTCAGCGGCGGACGTAGCAGCCGGGGACTGAGGGCACCGGGCACCGGCCGCGCTTGAAACGAGCGCTTCACACCGGCCGAGTAGCGCTTGCGGGAATAAATGGGCGGCATCGGCAGTCTCCTTCTGAGCCATGTCCCAACGCGACGTCGAGCGGTTCGAACGAATTGTGCTGCCACATCTCGACGATGCGTATACGCTCGCGCGTTATCTCGTGCGCGACGAGCACGATGCACAGGACGTTGTTCAGGACGCGGTGTTGCGCGCGCTTCGCTACTTCGACGGGTATCGGGAGGGCGACGCGCGAGCGTGGCTGCTGGCCATCGTGCGAAACTGCTGCATGACCTGGCTGCGGCGCGACCACGGCACAAAGAACGTGATCTCGTTCGACGCCGGTGCGCCGTCGGTCCCCGATCCGCGGGAGACCGACGCGCGGGCGATCCAGCGATCGGAGCGCGCGGCGCTCACCCGTGCGCTCGACGCGCTGCCCGACGAATTCCGGGAAGTTATCGTGTTGCGGGAGATTCAGGAGTTGAGCTACAAGGAGATCAGCGACGTCGTCGGCGTACCGATCGGCACGGTGATGTCGCGGCTCGCGCGCGGCCGAAAGCGCCTGGCGGTCGCGCTCGGGCTCGGCGCAAAGGAGGCGAGCTGACATGCGTTGCGCCGAATGCACCGAACTGCTGTCGGCTTACATGGACGACGAATTGATGCGCGACGAGCAGGAAGCCGTGCGCGAGCATCTCGCGACGTGCAGCGAGTGCGCGCGCGAAGAGCAGGCGCTTGCTGGTACGTCGCGCCGGATCAAGGAAAATCTCATGCGACACGCGACACCCGACGTCCTCAAAGCCCGCATTCGAAACTCGCTCGCCCGCGACGACGCCTTCACGCCCGCCCCGGTGCCGCGACGGCCGGCCTGGACGCGTTGGCCGGCACTCGCCGCGGCCGGTCTCGTAGTCGCCGTCGCGAGCAGCACCATCGCGGCGTCGCTGACGCGGCGATCGTTAGCGAGTGATGCGATCGCCGAGACGATCGTAGACGCACACATTCGCTCGTTGATGCCCGGTCATCTCACCGACGTCGTGTCCACGGACCAGCACCAGGTCAAACCGTGGTTCAACGGCCGAGTAGACCTTTCACCCGCGGTACCCAATCTCGACTCGGCCGGCTTTCTACTGACCGGCGGACGGGTGGACTACGTCGACGGCCGCGCGATTCCCGTCGTGACGTACACGCGTCGGCAGCATGTCATCAACGTCTTCGCCGAGCCGGCGGACGGTCGATCGAGCTCGGCGCACGAAACCCGCAATGGGTATCACATGGTCGAGTGGCAGAGCGGCGGACTGGAATACTGGGCCGTCTCCGATCTCAACAGCGCCGAGCTCGAGCAGTTCATCGCGCTGTTCAAGCGCGGGTGACGACGACCCTCCCTTGCATCTTCGGGTGCAGAGCGCAGAAGTACTCGTACGTGCCGGGCGTCGCGAACATCGTGGAAAAGCGCTGGTCGGTATCGATCACCGGTGACGACTTGAAGGCATTGTCCGCGCTCGCGATGAGATGCGGCACATCATCGGCGTTGATCCAGGTGATTTTGGTGCCGGCCTTCACGGTGAGCGGCGACGGCGAGAACTGAAAATTGTCGATGGCGATCTCGTTGGCTTGCAGCGTGACCGACTTGCGCGCGTTGCGACGCTGCGTCATCGAATCGTGCATCGCCGCGTCGAACGCCGGTGGAAGACCCGAGAGCGTCGCGTCGACGACGGCGAGTGAGCTTCGGCCCGGGATGAACGTGACGTCGGCGATGCCGAGGACACTCTTGAGGCGCTCCGGCTGCACGGTCATCGGACCGGGTGACGGCGCCGTTCCTGGCGCAGGCTGAGGAAATGCGGTGGACATCGCGGTGTGAAACGAGACGTGGCCCTCGACCTTCTGCATGATCTGGTGGATGTGCCCATTGAGCACCGTCACGGATCCGAATCGTTTGACCAATGCGAGCGCTTGCTCTGAATCGTCCGTCCCCCAACCCCACTCGGGATAGACCGTCCAGAGCGGCACGTGCGCGAAGAGCACGATCGGCGTGCTGCTCGACAGCCCGGCAACATTCTTCTCGAGCCACGAGATCTGGTCGGCTCCGAGCGAGCCAAGTCCGCCGGCCTTGAGATTGAGCACGTTGACAAGGCCAATGAAACGCACACCGCTGTGGTCGAAGCTGTACCAGCCGCCGCCGTCGGTGCCTTTGCCGTAGCGCCGCAGATACGACGCGCCGTTGTCGGTCGCGACGTCATGCTCGCCGGGCACATAGAAGATGCGATCCGTCTTCGCACCCTTGAGCACTTCGCTCGCCGTGTCGAATTCTTCGGCCTTGGCGAGCTGCGTGATGTCCCCGGTGTGCAGCACGAACGCGGGCTGCTGCGGAAGCGCGTTGAGCTTCGCGACCGCCTGCTGCAGCGTGGCCGTCACGTCCTTGTTCGCGTCTTTGCTGAAGCCGATATGGCTGTCGCTGATCTGCGCGAAGAAGATACTCTTGCGCTGCGCGTCGGTCATTGACGAAAGCGCGCCGACGGGAAAGGACGTCGGGATTCCGCCCTTCAAACCCCAGACGATCCCGGTGCCGGCCCATGCCATGCACCGAAGAAAGCCGCGACGATCGATGCCATCGTCGCTGTCATCGGTCGAGATGTAATTCGTGCCGGCGGGCCGGGTGTTGCCGTGTTCGTCGAAACGCTGTGCGTCGCGACCGCGGTGTGTGGACATTTTGAAACGAGCCTCATTGGATTTGCTGGAAGAGACTCGTTCGAGGATTCGAATATTCCCGATCGCGGCTGTTATCGAAACTCGCTGTCCGGCAATCGTGTCGAGGCCTTCGGCGCGCTCGACGCCCGCACGCGCGCCATCACCCGGTCGACGTCATCCGCGTAACCCAACGGTCCGCGCGGAGTGTAGGGAATCGGTGCTCCGAGGTCGTATTGGATGATCACCGCGTTGAGTTGCTCGCGCGACAGTGCGAGCAGTTGACGTCGCAACACATCATCGCCTTGCCGGTACACGGAATACGGGTCGAGCACCGCGACCGGTCGTGCGCTCGGCGCGATCGACAAGGCCGGGCCGCCGACTATGTGCTCGGCTAACGGGTAAAGCGCGCGTTCGAGCGCCCCCTCGAGGTAGACGTAGGTAAGCCCCTGCGCCCAGTACATGAGATCGTCTCGATTGGGCTGCTCGCTTTCCTGAGTGGTACGAGCTGTGGTCGTGCCGTCGGTGAATTCAATCCAGCCATGCCATAGGCCGTCGCTTCCGCGCGCGCCGCGCGCCGCGGCCGTGTAGGCCCGCCCGTCGCGCCCCGTGATCGCTTCCGTGAACCGAACCAAGGTTTCACTCATTCTGCCCCCCTCCGCGAAAGGCTCCACGTTGCAATGGGAGGGCCCGGAAACTCGCTGTGGACGAATTACCGTAGATATAGTGGTTGCGCTGACCGTCCCGTACGCTTTCGAGGCCCGCCAATGCCCTGCCTGTTCGTGCTGTTCACGCTCTTCGCGCCGCGCATCGTCATCGTCTTGCTCTGGGTTTTCTCGAATTGGTTCAAAGGCATCTTCAACACGGCCCTCTGGCCGATCCTTGGGTTCATCTTCCTCCCGACGACCGTTCTCTGGTACACCGCGGTGCAGCACTGGTGGGGCGGTGTGTGGTCGCTCTGGCCGATCGTCGGGATCGTGATCGCCTTAATGATCGATCTGTCGCCGGCGTCCCATAGACGCGCGCGGCGCCGCGCCAAAGACGAATAGACGCGCTTCGGCGTCTGAGAGCGGGGCGTGTGCCGCGAACATGACGCTCCGCACGTATCTATGGATGGGAGCAGGCCACGGAACGAATGTGCAGATCCGGTGGTCAATGGACAGGCGTTGTTCCCGCCCATACATCCAAGCCCGGTCGTCGCTCTAAGCGTCGGCGTGAAAACCGTTTCCGGTCCCCCGGTGTCCAATCTTCCACATCGAACCCGCCGACTCCCCATGATTCGTCTCAGCCACCGGCGTGTCCCCCGCCAACGACCGGTCCGCGCAGGCTTTACGCTGATTGAAATCCTCGTCGTGATCGTGGTGATCGCGATTTTGGCCACGCTCGTTGCCCCAAACATCTTCCAGCACGTGGGCGCGGCGAAGGGCGCTACCGCCAAGTCCCAGATCGAGATGCTCGGCGCCGCCCTGGACGCCTACCGTCTCGACAACGGTCGCTATCCTACGACAGAACAAGGACTTGCCTCCCTATGGGAGAAGCCGCAGATCGATCCACCGGCCAATTGGCGGGGCCCGTATCTCCGAAAGCCCGTACCGCCCGACCCATGGGGGCGTCCTTACAACTATATGGCTCCGGGACAGGTAAATCCTCAGGGATATGACCTCCTTACCCTCGGCGGCGACGGAAAACCGGGCGGCGACGGTGAGGACGCCGATATCATGAGCTGGAAGTAGCCGGCCGAGTCGACGGATAACCCGACGCCATGCCGACGTTTGCCTACCAGGCGGTTGACGGATCAGGAAAGCGGCTGCGTGGCCAAGCGCAGGCGGTAAGCTCGGGTGCCCTCGCGCGAACGCTCGAGGAGCGCGGGTTGTTCGTCCTCGACGTCGCCGAGTGGAATGAAGCGGCTCGTGGCGGCGCGCGTGGCTTTCGCCTGGGCCGCCGACGCGAGGTCCTCGAGGTGACCCGCGCGCTCGCCGCGTTGTTGCCCGTGGGAATGCCGCTCGCCCAAGCGCTCAACGCGGCGTCGGGAGTGGCGTCAGGCGACGTGAAGTCTTCGCTTCAGGAGGTCCGCGCCCGCGTCGAACGGGGCGACCCGCTCAGTGTCGCGCTGGCCGAGCATGGCTCGCTCTTTTCGCCGCTGTATGTCGGCTTGGTCCGCGCCGGAGAAAAGAGCGGCGACCTCGATGCCGCGTTCCAGCGACTCGCCGACCAACTCGAGCGCGACGAGCACCTGCGGGGCAAAATCCTCTCGGCGGCGATCTATCCGCTGATGCTGGCGACGGCGGGCTCTGTTGCCGTAACGGTACTGCTTTTCTTCGTGTTGCCGCGCTTCGTGACGTTGCTGGAAGGGAGTGGCGCCCGACTTCCGAAGTCCACATCTACCTTACTCGCCTTTTCCGCCGCACTGCATCGCGCCTGGCCGGTGTTGCTACTCATTCCGTTCTTCATCGCGGCGTTCGCGACGTGGGTCCGCGGCAGCGACAATGGCCGGCGGGTATGGTCCACGATCATGCTCGCCCTGCCGGGCATCAGCACGCTGCGACGCTACGCGCTCGCCGGACGTTTCGCGCGGCTCGTCGGCGTCCTGCTCGGCGGCGGCGCACCGTTGCTCACGGCGCTCGACGACACGATCGAATCGATCGGCGACCCCAACGCCCGCGACGACGTCGTTCGCATTCGTACGCGCGTGCGGGAGGGAAGCTCGCTGCGCGCGGCGGTCGCCGACAGCACGCTCTTCCCTCCGATGCTGGCGCAACTCGTCGGCGTGGGCGAGGACGCGGGCCAGCTTCGAACGTTCCTTATGAAGTCGGCGGACATCTTCGAGGAGAGGACGGAGCGCGCCACGTCGCGTCTGGCGACGCTCGCCGAGCCGGCCATGATCATCATGTTCGGGGCGATCGTCGCTTTCGTCGCACTGTCGCTGCTCCAGGCGATCTACGGCATCAACGCCAACTCGTTCAAGTGATGCCTCCGCGCCCCCTTGCCAGACATGGCTACACGCTGTGGGAGCTGACCATGGTGCTGCTTGTCCTGGCCATCGCCGCGACGCTTGCCGTGCCGGCGTTCAGCGGATTCGGCCGCGATCCGCAGCCGACGGGCGCGGACGCGATGTTCGGCCTGCTCAAGGACGCGCGCAAAGCGGCGATCGATTTCAACGCGAACGTGACGCTGCGCCTCGATCCGACGACGCTGCACTACGAGCTGGACACGTCGACCGTGAGCGGCTACGGCGTTCTCGCGACGGGAACGCTCGATCTTGGATTATCGAGGACGCTCGTGACCGATCAGCCGCGATTGCAGTACGTCTTTCGACCGACCGGCGCCGCGTTCGGCGACACCGTGGTCGTTCGCGGAGGCGCGCTGCCGCTGACGATTCGCGTGGACCCCTGGAGCGGAGTGGCGCATGCCGATTCGCTCTGAACGCGCTTTGCGCGCGCGTCGTGGGATCACGTTGATGGAGGCGGTCGTCGCCATTGCGATTGTTGGAATGACCGCGGTGAGTGCGCTCGAGGCGGTCGGAGGCGACATGCGTACGGCCGAGCGGGCGAAGCGCGCGATTGAAGTCGAGGCGCTGGCGACGTCGCGGCTCGAGGTGATGAATCTCCTCACTGATCAGGAACTGCAATCCCTTCCGGATTCGATTCAGGACGGCAAGTTCGCGGCGCCGCTCGATGAGTACACCTGGAAGGCGACGTCCGCGCCCGTGTCGGATCAGGCGGGTCTCTACACCGTGCACGTCAGCGTGAATTGGACGAACGGATCGTACGCGCTCAAGACGTACATGTATCGTACGCCGAGGCTGGTGACGCGACGATGAGCCCGCGACGCGGCATGACGCTCATGGAGCTCGTGATCGGGCTGGCCATCACGGGAATGATGGCGGCGGCGGGCGCGGGCGCGTTCTCATCGATCATTGCACACCGTCGCATCATTCGCGACGCCTCGGTCGATACCGAGCGCGCGGCGGCATTCCGGGAAATGTTCGAGACGTGGATCAACGCCGGCACGATTCAGATTCAGCGCGGCGGCGGACCACGTGGATTGACGCGCGGCATCGGTACGGCCGCACCGACCGGTGGCGGACGTGGCGGGATTACGAGCAATACGGCGGCGGTGTCCGCGGCCGCGGCGATCGGGGACGAGCTTACCTTCACCACATCGGCGCTCAATCCGGCGTTCACGGCGAACGTGCGCATCCGTCTTTATGTCGACGGCGACAACAACACGCCCGAGCGCGGCCTGACGATGGAGTATCAGCCGAATCTTCAGCAGCCGCTCGTGCGGAAGATGCTGGATTCGACGATCGATACCCTCAAGGTGGAGTATCTCGATCCGCGAACCGATAAGTGGATCCGCGCCTCGGAGGCGGCAACGATCGCGACGCAGACGGCAGTGCGCGTGACGCTGCTTCCCGGCGAGAAGCACCAGATTCCGGCGATTCTTCAAGTGCCGATGATCTTCATGATCGGTGCCCAGAACGGCCGGCGAGCGAGTAGCCCGTGACCATCGGGACGCGTCAACGCACACCGCGTCGCCGTCGTGGAGTCGCCTTGCTAGCGGCGCTCTGGCTCGTCGTCGCCATCGCGACGGTCGCCCTGCAGTTCAGCCTCGAGGCGCGTGAACGGCGCACCGTCGGCATTCTCGTGTCCGAGCGCGGCATTCAGCGCGCCGCGGCGCTGGGCGCGCTGGCGGCGGTGCAGGCCAAGCTCGAGCAGGCGATGCGCGTCGCGCCGTCGGGCAACAACCTCGCGATTACGCGACTGCGGGCGAGTGATCCGTGGGCCTACGTCGACTCGCTCTACTCCGTGCCGGTGTACGTGGATAGCATGGAGGTCGATGTCGTCGCGCACGACCTCGGCGAGCAACTCAACATCAACCAGGTCAATGAGACCGAGCTGCAGACCTTCTTCAGTTTTCTGCTCGGCGACTACACGAAAGCCACGCACCTCGCGCAGGCGGTGATGGACTGGCGCGACGCCGACAGCATTCCGCGTCCGAGCGGTGCGGAGCGTGACGCGTACATCAAGGCAGGAATGCTTGCGCTCCCGACGAACAGCACCTTCCGAGACGTCGAGGAGATTCAGAACGTCATGGGAATGACGCCGGACATCTATGCCGTCGTCTCGCCCTATCTCACGACGCGCGGCTCGGGCGCGATCAATGTCAACACGGCGCCGGTCCCGGTGCTTCGCGCATTGCCGGGAATGACCGACGCCACGCTCAACATGATCCTCATGCTCCGATCGCAGGGGCGCCGCATCGACAACATCAATCAGCTTTTCCAACAGGGGGCCGGGCGTCGACCGTTGCCTGGACAGTTGGGATCGCAGGCCGCGATCAACCAACTCAACGCGCGCACGACGACGCGCACCAACCAGGTCGAGCTCAAGATCACGGCGCGTGTCGGACCGCAGGCGCCTCCGACGGAGCTGATCGCGGTCGTGACCAACGGCAGTGGCGGCGCCCCACTGCCGGCGAACACCAATGCCGGCGGGTCGGCGTTCATCACGAGCAAGCTATGGCGATGACTCCCGCGACGAATCCACGAGCACGGTACCGCACGGGAATCGCGATCTCACCGACGCGGCTGTGTGCCGTCGACCTGCGTCTGCGCGGCAGCACCGACCGCGCGTGGCGCGCGGAGCTCGAACCGCCGGCCGCCGACGCGAACACGTGGCCGTCGCTCGCCGACGCGTTCGGCCAGCTCGCGCGAGCGCTCGGAGAGCAGCGCGGCAGGCTGGCCATCTCGCTCATGCCGCCGTTCACCGAGGTGCGTCGCGTCGCGCTGCCTCCGCTCGGACGAAACGAGCTGCAGCGGGTGCTGAGTCGCGGCGCGTCTCGCTACTTCGTGGGCGCGCGCGGACCACAAATCGTCGGCGCAATTCCGGCGACACGGCGACGGCGCGGAGAGATGCTGCCGGTCGTCGCGGCAGCCGCCTCGGCCCGCCTCGTCGAAGCGATTCGTTCGGCGGCGGAACTCGCCGGCTTCACGGTCGAGTCGATCGCACCGGCGGAATCCGCCTGGGCGTCGGCGGCGTTTGCTCTCTGGCCAGCGTTCGCCAGACAGTCGGCGTTCGCAATTCTCTGTCAGGACGAACGGACGCACGTTCTCGAGCTCGACGGCAAACGTCTGGTCGGCGTTCGCCGCTTTCGTGACGGATCGGCGGACGCGCAACTCATCGCCGATACGCTGACGACTGGCGCGCGGGTCGGCATTTTCGGCGAGTCGCGCGCGCGGCACGCCCTGTCCGCCGCGCTCAACGCGCACGGTGTCGGCGCAAGCGCCGCGAACGGCGCGAGCGAATGGTCGTCTGCGTCGGAACATCCGGACCTTCTGGCCGCCCATTTCGCAGGCGGCGATGCGGGTCCTTCGCTGCGCGCGGAAAACGACGTCGCGACCGAGCAGGCGGGAGCGCGCCGCATGGCGTGGAGCATCGCCGGCGTTGCGGCGGCGCTGCTGCTGCTCTCGGCGGGGGTTGAGCTGTGGGGCGCGAAACGGCAACTCGCGACGGTCCGCGCCGAGCGTGAGCGACTTCGCCCTGAGCTGGCGTCCACTCTTGTCGGGCGGTCGACGGTCGACGCGACGTATCGAGAGCTCTCGGCGCTCAACGCGATCGAGCGCAGCGCGCCGCATTGGTCGTCGGTGATCGTTACGCTGAGCGAATCGGTGCCGGAGGAGGCTTTCCTCACGACAATCCGCGCCCGTGAGGATTCCCTCATCATCGACGGGATGGCGCCGCACGCCAAAAAAGTGTTCGACGCGATGCAGACCACGAGTGGCCTGCTCGACGTCAAGGCGAGCGCGCCGGTACGTCGAGAGACGCAGGACGACGGTGTGTCGCTCGAACACTTCGCGATCGCCGCGCGCGTCGAATCGGCGCGCAAAGTAACGAAGCCGGCGACCGCGCCCGCCTCGAACCCATTGCCTTCGCGTGGGGCGGGGAGATCCGGTCAATGAAGTGGAGCACGCTCACCGCTCGAGAGCGCCGGACGGTGTCGATCGGCGGGGCGATCCTGATCGTCAGTCTGGGTTTTCTGTACGGTGTCCGTCCTTACCGGACGGCGCTCGAAGACACGCGTGACCAATTGGCTGCCGAGCGATCCACGCTGGCGCGCGAACGCGCCGCGGTCGCGTCGGCGAAGCAGAATCCGCGGCTGCACAACGTCGCCGATTCGACGATGCGCGCGATGCGGCCACGATTATTCGAGGGAAAAGACGACGTGATGGCGAGCGCCGAGCTCGCGTCGTACCTGGGGGATGTGGCGCGCCGAGCGCGGGTCTGGCTGCAAGACGCCGGCACTCGACCCGCGGCGCCGAGCGCTGATGGGGTCCGTACGCTGCGCGTCGAGATTCGCGGCGAGTCGGACATTCTTGGCGTTCTCATGTTCCTTCAAGCGCTGGAGCGCGGTGAAAAGTTGGTGCGCATCGATCGGCTGGACATCTCGCGCTCGCCGCGGGCGAGAGAGGAAGAGATCGAGACGCTGTCGATCGCGGCAACGATCTCCGGATTCGCCGTCGCCGATACGACGACGGCGTCGGTGTCGGCGGCGCCGCCTTCCGTGGCGTCGACCAGCGGAAGGAGCGCGCGATGAACTGGCGCTCCGCGGTGAAGGTCCCGGCTGTTCGAATGTCCCTCGTTGTGCTCGCGGCGGCGCTCATCGTCGTCGCCTGGACCTTCGCGCGCGCGCTCCGCGCCCCCGTCGGCGGGGACACGCCGGTCATGAGTGTCGCGGCATTGGAGCCGATCACTCGAGGGCCGCTGCCTCCGCCGGCCGACATTCAATCGGCCGTCGAGTCCGACCTGTTTTCGCACGACCGCAGTGCACCGGAATCACCGTATCGGATGCCGGGGGAAAGTGCCCCGGACAACAAGCCTGTCGTCGAACCCATGAAGCCGCTGGTGCTCGGCACCGCGGTGGCGAACGACGGGCGCAGCTTCGCGACACTGCAGTTGGGCGACGCCACGCCGACGCTGGTCCACGTCGGCGACAAGATCGGCGAATGGACCGTGAAGGGAATCGAACGCAGAAAAGTCGTGCTCGTGAGCACCGCCGGCAATCGCGCCGAGCTCACAGTGCCAAAGCCAGGATATTGATATGCGGATTCGTGTCGGAGCTGTGATCGCGGCGGCGCTCGCGCTGATGCTGGCGTCGCCTCCTTTGTTGTCGGCGCAACGCGGTGGCCGGCAGGCGCCGGCCAGACCGGACACGTCGAAGAAGCCGGCGGCGTCGGTGTCGTTGGACTTTCAGGATCAGGACCTGAAGGTCGTTCTCGACGCGCTGGCCGCGGCGGGGGATCTCAATGTTTCGATGACCAACATCCCGTCGCAGCGCATCACGGTGCACATGGGACGTCCGGTAAATCGCGACGGCATGATCGACGTGCTGAAGAACGTCGCCGAGGCCAACGGGCTCAAGTTCACCCAAACGCCGACGCTGATCCAGATCGCCGGTCCCGCGCCGGAGCCGCGCAACACGCTGACGCCGCAGCAGATTCTCCAGCAGCAGCTCGCGCAGGCGAATCAACAGCAGCAGATCCGGTTGTTCACGTATCGGCTGCGGCACGCGAGCGCGGTACAGCTCGCGCCGGTGCTGACGAATCTTTTCTCCGGTCTGACGACGTCATTCACTACCGGCGGCGGCCGAGCCGGTACGTTCACCGTTCCGAATGCGAACGGCGGGTTCACCACCATCCAGACCGGGCCGCCGGGGAATATCCAGCCATTTCCGCAACAGCAAAACAACGGGCGCGGCGGGGGCCGCGGTCAACAGGCGCAGGCGGCCCAGGAGGCCGCGATTGCGCAGGCCCAAGCGCAGGCCCAAGGCGGAGGCCGAGGCAACCCGATCGCCAATGCCCTCAACAGCCTCTTCCAGGCAACGACCGGATCGCTCTCGAACCAGGCCGGCGAGATCCGCATCATCGCCGAGGAGACGAGCAACTCGCTGCTCGTACGCGCGACCGATTCTGACTGGGCACTCGTGCAACAGATCATTCAAGGCGTGGATCTGCGTCCGCTCCAGGTGCTGATCGAAGTCACGATCGCCGAGGTGACGCGCACGCATTCGCTCGACCTCGGCGTTTCGGGAACGGTGAAGCACACCGAGACGGGGAAGGATGCCACGAACGTCACGGCGTCGGCCGCGTCGCTCGCCAGCGCGCGCGACTTCATTCTCGAGCTCACCGGTGGTCGCGGCGCGGTCAGCTACGATGTGGCGATCAACGCGCTGCAAGAGCGGGGCGACGTGAGAGTGCTCTCGTTGCCCGTGATGATGGCGCAGAACAATCGACAAGCAACCCTCAACGTCGGCTCGTCGCGCCCATTCGTGCAGATCTCCCAAACCGTGCCGAACGATCCGACGGGGCGCGTGCAGACGGTGCAGTACATCGACGTCGGCACCGTGCTCACCATCACGCCGACGATCAACCCTGATGGGTACGTAAATCTTCAAGTGACGCAGACGGACAACAGCGCGACGAACGAGGTGCAGTTCGACGCACCGGTCATCAATAAGCGCGAAGCGACGACCCAGGTCTTCATTCGCGATGGACAGACCACCGTGATCGGCGGCCTCGCCGGCAACACGAGGTCGCGCCAGGATTCGGGTATTCCGCTGATCAGTCGTATCCCGCTGATCGGGACGCTGCTGTTCGGCAACACCTCGCGCACCGACGACACGACGGAGCTCTTTCTCTTCCTGACGCCGCACATCATCTCGAGCGACGACGACGTCGACAAGCTCCGCGACGCCATTCGGGACGGCAGCAAGCTGCTTCAAGAGATGAACATCGGTCCGCACATCATTCCGCGCACCGATACGATCCCGGTGCCGATTCTGCGTCCACCGACGGATAGCACGAAGAAAGACTCGTTGACGACCCTGCGCCGCCGTCCGCCGGAGCCATGACCGCGATACAGCGCCCCGACGCGCAGCATTCCGCCACCGAGTTGCTCGAGGTCGAGCGTCTCACGACGGCACTGACCGCCGACTGGCTGGAGCAGCACGGATTGCTGCCCCTGAGAATCGACGGCGACGTGCTCGTCGCGGGTACGTGGATGGACAATGTCGAACCGTTGGCGCTCGACGATTTGCGGCTGCTGTTCGGGACACGAGTCGCGCTCGAGCGGTTCGACGAACACGATCTTCGAACGGCGATCCGCCGCGTCTACGCGCCCGAGGCGGCAACGGCCGAGGGCGTGATCGCCGGACTGACCGGCGAAGCGCGCGCGGTGATCGACGTCGACGAGATTCCGCTCGACGATCTGCTTCATCTCGCGAACGAAGCGCCCGTCGTCCGTCTCGTGAATCTTCTGCTCATCGAGGCGCTCGACGCACGGGCGTCAGACGTCCATCTCGAGGCGTATCAGGACGGTCTGCGCGTTCGCTATCGCGTCGACGGCGTCCTGCAGAACGCGCCGTCGCCACCGCCGCATCTCACGGCGGCGATCATCAGCCGTCTCAAGATCATGGCCGAGCTGGACATCGCCGAACGGCGACTGCCGCAAGACGGCCGCATCCGGCTTCGACTCCAGAACCGCCAGGTGGACGTCCGCGTCTCGACGGTGCCGACACTGCGCGGCGAAAGCGTGGTCCTTCGTCTGCTCGACAAGGAGCGCGGCCGCATCTCGCTCACCGAGCTGGGGATGGCGGCCGACGCGCTCGAGCTGTTCACCGAAGTCGTCTCTAGGCCGCACGGCATCGTCCTCGTCACCGGACCGACGGGATCCGGCAAGACGACGACGCTGTACGCGGCTGTCGAGATGATCCGCACCGGCCGTGAGAAAATTCTCACCGTCGAGGATCCCGTCGAGTACGAGCTTTCGGGCGTACCGCAGGTACCGGTGAATGAAAAGGTCGGCGTGACCTTCGCGGCGGCGTTGCGCTCCCTGCTGCGTCAGGATCCCGACATCATTCTCGTCGGCGAGATCCGCGACGCCGAGACGGCCCAAATCGCGACGCAAGCCGCGCTCACCGGCCACCTCGTGCTCTCGACGCTGCACACGAACGACGCGCCGACGGCACTGACGCGCCTCCTCGATCTCGACGTCGCGGCGTATCTCGTGGCGAGCACCGTTGACGCGGTGCTGGCGCAGCGACTCGTGCGCGTGATCTGCACGAACTGCAAGACGGAGACGACGCCCGACAAGGCGGCGGCGCGCCGGCTGGATCTTTCGGCGCTGGGGCTCGAGCGCGTATGGAAGGGTCGTGGCTGCGATGAGTGCCGCGGCACGGGCTATCGCGGACGAACGGGCGTCTATGAGTTGCTCGTGATGGACACCGACCTCCGGTTGGAAGTGCAACGACGCCGAGGTTCGGAGGAGCTTCGCTCGATGGCGATCGCGAAAGGAATGCGGACGCTGCTCGACGACGGTTTGCGCGCGGCGCGGGCCGGGGTGACGACGCTCGATGAGGTGTTGCGAGTGGCGCGGGCGTGAGCCGCGTCACACATGGGCCTTCGGTGCCTCGAATCGAGTGATGCGCGACACACCATTGAGAACATTCTCAAGACGCAACGGAAAATATTTCCGTTGAGCGGCGAATTCTCGCACAACGATTGCGACAGAGCCCCTCGATTCCACCCAGGCCTGCTCTCCGGCAGGCGGGCTCAGACGTAACCGTTGCTGTGAGGTGTGCTCATGAACCACAAGTTGCTCGCGGGCGTGGCCGCGTTGTTCATCACGGGTGCCGCCGGTCTCCAAGCCCAGGTTCGCCCGGACACGATCAAGAAACCAGTGCAAGCGGCAGGTGTCGTCGCTACCGATACGCTCATCGTCGAGTGGTATCGTCCAACCGGCACGGTGTGCAGCACGGTCGATGTGAACGCGGCGAAGGCAGTACAGATCAAGTCAGACCTGTTCAAAGCCGACGCGGGCATGATCTCGCCTGATTCAGCAAAGATCGTCGCGCTGTGCGCGGTGCCGGGCCAAATCGGCTCCGGTGAAATGAACGTCGACAACGGCGTCACCGAGTACGCGATCGACATCATCCCGAACGGCAAGAAGACGCACGCGAAAGTCATCGTCGACGCGAACACGGGTGCCGTGCTCTCGTCGAAGCAGTTCGGCGGCCTGCGCGGCCTCGCCGGCTGGGTGCGTGAGAGCAAAGAGCACAAGGAAAACACCGTCAAGCCCCCGACCACCTGAGGACTCGCGATCGCGGGTCTCTCCTAAAGTGGGGCGCCACGCCAGTGGCGCCCCACTGTGTTTTCCGACATAGGCGACCGGGCGTTGACAAGCTGAAATGAATGCGGGAAGCTAGTGCGCACCCCATTGCCCTCCCTCCCGCCACTCCCAATGCAGCACACCGTCGCGCGAACTTCGGCCATCGTTCTGGTGGGCCTGCTCTCTGCCTGCCGCGAGAATCCGAAGCCCACCGTTCCTGCCGCTCGGTATCTCGCCATCTGGGCGGGTCCGCAGGAATACAAGGAAGGCAACAAGGTGATGACGCCAGCCGGCCCGAGCTTCGTCGCCATCATCGACGCCGACACGACGAGCGCCAGCTACGGATCCCTCGTCACTTCGGTGCCGATCGGCGACATGGCGATGATGGCGCATCACACCGAGTATGTCTTTCCACCCGGCGGCGTCGTTTTCGCCGACGACTACATGGCTGGAAAAGCATTCCTCATCGATCTGCGCGATCCGAAGACCCCAAAGCGTATCGGCGTTCTTGAGGGAGTTCCGGGGTTCGAGAAGCCACACAGCTTCAGGCGACTCGCCAACGATCATGTCATTGCCACGCTCCAGTACGGCAATGGGATGAAGCCGGGCAACCCCGGCGGCATCGCCGAATTCGACGCCAACGGCAAACTGATACGACGCGCATCGTCCGCCGACTCGAGCATGCCCGGAGCGCACATCCGGAACTACGGGGTCGAAGTACTTCCGGCAATCGATCGGATGATCACGACGAGCGCGCCGATGGACACCGAGCACACGGCAAATACCGTCCAGCTCTGGCGGCTCTCCGATTTCAAGCTGCTCAAGACGGTCACGATGCCCAAAGTGGCGAACGACTCGATCGACCAGGATCCGTTCGAGGTTCGCGCGCTGCCCGACGGCAAGAGCGTGATGCTCGACAGCTATCTCTGCGGCATGTACCACGTGACGATCGACAACGACACGCCACGCATCGATCTCGTCAACGCTCTCCGCTCGCCGCCTCAGACCGGATGCTCGGTGCCGGTGATCGTCGGCCGTTACTGGCTGGTTCCCGTCGCCTATGGGAACCGCGTCGTGAGCTTCGACATCAGCGATCCCGCGCACGTGAAGCAGGTCGCCGAACTTGCGACGGATTCCACCTTCAAACCACACTGGCTGTCGGCGGATCCCGGTAGCGATCGCATCGTAATGGTCGGGCAGGACGACGGCGAGCCGCGTGTCACGATCATCCGGCTCGACCAGGCCACTGGCGCGCTGACATGGGACGACCGCTTCCACGATGGAGACAAGAGCAAGCACGGCGTCAGCTTCACTCGTACCGATTGGCCGCACGGAAAAGAAGGGCACGTCATGCCGCACGGTGCCTTGTTCGTCTCTTCGCCACGGCCATGAAATCCGGAACATCCATGATCGCGCGCTTCGCCATCCTGCTCGCGACGTTCGCATTGCTCGCAAAAGCGCAAACACGCCGTCCGCTCGATTCGGCCGCCGTGAGCGACATCGCGCGTCTACTGCTTCTCGAAGACGTCCGCCGCTTCGACTCGCTGGAGCTCTCGCGGACGCTCGCGTCGACGCATCCCGAAGTTCGCCGCCGTGCCGCGCTCGCCGTCGCTCGGATCAATGACAAGCGCGGCGTCGGCCTGCTTCGCGCTCGTCCACTCGACGCCGACACATCTCTCGCCGCGACAACCGTCTTCGCCGTCGGACAGCTGCGCGATACGCTGGCCATCCCGTGGTTCGACTCGCTGCTCGCCAATCCACGAACGGCACCGACGGTCGCGACCGAAGCCGCGTGTGCGCTCGGAAAAATCAAGACAGCTGCCGCACGAGCGGCACTCGCGCGATACCTGTCGAACGTACGCGCCAGTCGTCGAACGCGCGACGCGATTGGCGAAGCCCTCCTCGCCATCGGACGATCGACAGCGCGGGGCGACATCGCGCCGATCGTCAAATGGACATCGTCTTCCGACGAGGAGATTCGCTGGCGCGCCACGTGGGCCCTTCTTCGGCCACGTGATCCTTCCGCGGTGGCGCAACTGCTGCGCCTCAGCGACGACCGCTCCGGACAGGTCCGCTCGTGGGCCGTGCGCGGACTCATGAAGGCGCAGGCCGACTCCGCGTCGCTCGGAGAGCGCGCCGAGGCGAGGCTGTTTTCCGCGCTGCGCGACAGCGACCGCCGGGTGCGCACCGAGGCGATCCGCTCGCTCGCCAGCTACTCGGATTCAGCGGTGATCGCGGCGCTGACGAGCGGCCTCTCATCGACGGACAGTTGGATTTCAGTGAGTGCCGCGGAAGGCCTGGGGCGACGACGGCTTCCGTCCGTCGTGCCGGCGCTCGTCGCGGCGACCGACGCCGCGCGGCCCTGTGCTCTCCGCGCGACGGCCATTCGTCAGCTGCTGCCGTTCGCCAGTACCGAAGCGAGAAGCGCGGCGAGCGCACTCGCTCGCGACAGCGTTCCGTACTGCCAGAACCTCGGCGCACAAATCCTCCGCGATACGGGGACGGCCGGGCGGGGCGGCGGCGGGCGAGGCCGCCAGCCGCAACAACTCGTCGAGCGGCCCTTCGGCGAGTATCGCGCGATCGTCGAGCGCTGGATCGTTCCGGCATATAGCGGCAAGCCGCTGCCACGCGCGACGATGCAAACGACGCGCGGCGAAATCGGCCTCGAGCTCTACGCGGGAGACGCGCCGCTGGCGATGGACGCCCTCACCCGCATCCTCGACCAGGGCAACATCGTCGGCAGTGAGTTCACGCGGGTCGTTCCCGATTTCGTCGATCAGGAAGCGACGATTCGCGACGCGGCCGTCCAACGCGATGAAGTGAACCGGCACCGCCTCACGCGAGGCAATCTTGCATGGGCCAGCGCGGGCCTCGACACGGGACGCCCCGGCTACACGCTCAACCACACACCGCAGCCACACAACGAAGGCGACTTCACCTCACTCGGCAGAGTGGTGCGCGGCCAGGATGTCGTCGACCGCATCGACCTCGGCGACCGTATCCTCGGCATGCGCATGAACTCCACCACGGCGAAATGACCGGTCGCGACGATAAAAGAACTCTCATGAGATCGCTATCTCGCATTTTTGTGGCGCCATTGGCGGGATCAGTCATCGGTGTCGGCGCCTGCACCCATCCATCGACGGCGACCCCGCCCGCGGCGACCGCGGGAGCGCGATGGCTTCCAACGTGGGCGCCGAGCCAGAGCGCGACGGTGGCGCGTCCTGCCGTGGGAGCGCGCGATCCTGTTCCAACGTACGCGAACGCCACCTTGCGCCAGATCATCCACACGACGATTGGCGGCGAGCGAGTGAGGATCCGGATCTCGAACGAGTACGGTGATCGACCGCTCAAGATCGGCGCAGCGCACATCGCGCTGCGAACCGTCGGCTCCGCGATCGATCCATCGACTGACCGGCCGGTGATGTTCGGCGGTAAGTCATCGGCCACCGTGCGGGCCGGCGCGGTGCTCGTCAGCGATCCAATCTCGTTTGCGGTGCCGAAACTCGGCGACCTTGCGATCAGTTTCTATCTCCCCGACTCGTCGCGGACCAGTACGCGGCATTCGCTTGGCGTGGCGACGACGTACGTCGCTCGCACCGGCAATCAGACAACGAGCCCAGCCTTCACCGCCGATACCACGCTTCGGTCGTGGCTATTTCTCTCTGGCGTCGAGGTGGTGAACCCGGCGGTCGTGGGAACAATCGTCGCCGCCGGCAACTCGATCACCGACGGACTAGGGGCCACACCGGACTCGAATCGCCGTTGGCCGGACATCTTGGCGAAACGCCTTCTGTCGAGCGGTGAACCGGCGAAGGCGATCGTCAACGCCGGCATCTCGGGCAATCGCGTCCTGACATTCGGGACTGGACCCAGCCTGCTATCGCGCTTCGACCGCGACGTCCTGATGCAACCCGGCGTCACTCACCTGATCATTCTCGAGGGAATCAACGACATCAGCCGGAGCAGCGTGGACACGGTTTCCGCCGAGGACATCGAGGACGGACTCCGGCAGGTCGTCGAGCGGGCGCACGAGCGAGGGATCGTCGTGTACGGTGCGACGCTGACTCCATTCGAGCGGGCGCAACCGCAGAACGAAGCAAGACGCCAAGCCGTGAATAGGTGGATTCGTACGAGCGGC
>JAICJQ010000119.1 GCA_025928335.1 Gemmatimonadaceae bacterium | reverse complement strand
GGCGGAGAGATGGCCAGTCTCGTACTCAAAGCATACTGTGGTATTGCCGCCGCACGCCACCTGAACTTTGCTCGCATGCGCATTTTCACACTGCCGGCTGTCCTCATCCTTGCGGCCTGTACGAGCGGGTCGGCCCGATCCATCTCCGGCGACTGGGACGCCTATCTCGCCAGCGGCTCGACGACGAACCCTGGCTTTGAGGGTTGGCGTCGGATGGGCTTTGCGCATTTCGAGGGAAGTGGCGCGGGGGCGATCGGATCGATTCGGCGGCGCACTGGTGAGCCGATCGTCGATCATGCGAAGGTGGCGGCGACGGGGGATTCGGTCGTCATCACC
This sequence comes from Gemmatimonadaceae bacterium, assembly GCA_025928335.1. GTDB lineage: Bacteria > Gemmatimonadota > Gemmatimonadetes > Gemmatimonadales > Gemmatimonadaceae > JAQBQB01. The sequence goes on along the minus strand of JAICJQ010000119.1, from coordinate 14,134 downwards.
GGTGCACAGAATCAATCGATCACCGGGGCGTGGCACGGCGATACGCTGACCGGCGTGTTGATGGCCAATGGCAAACCCGCTGGACGACGCATTCGTCTCATCCGTCGGTCCAAGCCGTTCGCCGCGGAACAGAATTACGCCCTGTGGCCAGGTGCGGTGAGCGACTCGCAGTACGCGGTGACAGAGGATACGCTCGTCTTCATGAAGACGCGCGATGGCGCGCGATTGGCGAGTTACATCGCGCGGCCGGTCGGCGACGGGCCGTTTGGCGTCGTGATGCAGCGAACGCCCTACACGCGCATCCTCCACCCGGCGGGCCGGTTCTGGGCGTCGCACGGCTACATCTTTGTCGCGCAGCACGTGCGCGGGCGAGACGTATCGGACGGGAAAGACTTTGGCGATTACGACACCGATGTGCGCGATGGATACGACGCGGTGGAGTGGGCAGCGAAGTTGCCTGGCGCGAACGGGCGGGTCGGTCTGATCGGTCACTCCGACGAAGGGCGTCTCGCGTGGTACGCCGCGGTGAGCGCGCCGCCCCACCTGGCGGCGATCGCGCCATCGGCGGCGACGGGCGATCCGTGGCGGATCGTGCCGTACGAGGACATGGTCTTCTCGCCGATCAACGTCGCGTGGGCGTGCTTGATGCGCGCGCGGACGCTGCAAAACATCAACGATCTCGACATCGGCGCCGCGCTCGAGCATCTCCCGCTAAGCGATCTTCCGAAGAAGCTCGGCTGTGGCGACGTGCCGCTGTGGGACCGCTGGATCGCGCACCCGGTGCTCGACCAGTATTGGCGCGACCACGCCGTGACGACGAACATCGCCAACGTCAAGGCGCCGGTGCTGCAGATCTCGGGCTGGTACGACGATTCGCGCGGTCCGATCGACTATACGAATGCTCTGAACAAGGTGCCCGGCCATCCGTTCATGAGGCTCGTCATGGGGCCGGGGGCGCACAAAGGGGTCGACTACGTCGCCGGCGAGTTCGGCCCTGAGTCGCGCGTCGATACTCGTCGATTGCAACTCCGCTGGTTCGATCACTACTTGCTGGGCAAGGAGAACGGTGTCGACCGCGAATTGCCGGTAGACATCTTCGTGTTCGGCGACAACACGTGGCGAAAGGAAGAGACTTGGCCGATCGCCCGGTCGGTGGACACGCGATGGTATCTCCGGTCGGCTGGCAGGGCGAATACAAGCGGCGGCGATGGCGTCCTCGACACCACCCAGCCGCCGGCGGGTGCGCCGGCTGACACGTTCACCTACGATCCGGGCCATCCGACGCCCTTTCTGATCGACTCTCGCGAGCTGGAAACGTCCCTCAACGAGGATTACACGGCTCTCAACGCCGCTCGACGCGACGCGCTGGTATACACGTCGAGGCCACTCACGAAGCCGATCGAGGTGACAGGCCAAATGTCGGCTACGCTCTGGGCGGTGACGGACGCCACGGATACGGACTGGAACATCATGTTGCTCGACGTGTTTCCGGACGGGCATGCCGAGCGGGTGCAAGACGGATTGGCGCGAGCGCGCTTTCGACAGGGGTTCGACAAGGAGGTGCCGTTGACGCCGGGGAGTGTCGAGCGGTACGACATCGACCTCTGGTTCACCTCGCGGGTGTTCGAGCCCGGTCATCGGATTCGCGTTGCCGTGTCGTCGGCGCTGTTTCCGAAGTACGATCGGAATCTGAATACGGGAGGCAACAACGAGCGTGACAGCACGTTCGTCGTCGCGCATCAACGTCTTCTGCACGACGCGGCGCACCCGTCGCGCATCGTGCTTCCGGTCGTGCCTCGGTAGCGCCTATATCGTCGTTTGATCCTTAGCGGAGCGAGAAGAGATTGAGGAAGACGCTCGTTCCCTTGTTATCGCCCTGCTGTAACGCGATGGCAGCGCCTAGCTCGTAATGGCCAAAGCGAAAGCCGGCACCGAAGGAGAAGGCGCTGCCGCCGGTGATGTAATTGGCGCCACCGCGGAGGGATAGCGTCGGGATGCCGCGGTACTCGAGGCCCGCGCCGACGCTTGTCTTGGGGCCGATGAGGATCGCGGCATCGTCGCCCATCTGTTGTCGAAGGTCCGCCGAGAGCGTGACGTCCCTTCGCCACTCGTAAGCGAGGCCGGCCGAGATCGCCGGTTTGAATTTGTAATTCCCGATCGCGTTCTTGAGCGATGCCGGCGCGTTGGCGAAGGCTTCTTCGTCGAAGTTCGTCGTGTCACCGCTCACGTCGAATTGGCCCGAGCCCGGCCGGTACGCCAAGGTCGACTGATCCCAGCTGAAGGTGTTGAAGACGTTCTGAATCGCCGCCGAGAGGCCGAGCTTGTCGCGTAGCCACGAGAGGCCAATGTCGGCGCCGAATCCACTTCCGTTGCTGAAGAAACCGGCGTCGTTCATCACCGCGCAGCCGGCTTTGATCTGCCCCGTGTCGTCCCGGCAATCCTGGGACGTACGAGTTCCCACGGAAGGAAATGAGATCGTACCGCCGGTTGCGTTGATGCTGCTGCCGGCGTCCTGGCCCATGCTGACGGCGTTGCCCGTGATCATCTTCACCGTGGCGCCGAGGGAGAAGATACCGTTGCCCTCCTTGCGATCCCCGAATGCGTGGCCGTAGCTCAACGCGGTCGTGGTGACCGCTCCGCCGTTGTATTTGGAATTCTGAAAGTTGAGCGTTCGTATGTTGCCGTCGGGGGCGACGTTGCCGAAGAGGATAGCCTGGACGGCGTCAGGGTTGAGCTTCACCGCGCCAAACGCCGTCATACCGACTTGAAGCGCAAACGGGCCGGCGCTCAGCGCGACGTTCATTCCGCCCGATGGCGTCCCCGTCTCACCGCCCGCCGCCGTGACCTTGTCCAGCCACGCCTGACGCGTGGCACGCGAGACGACGTTGGGGGGTTTCTGATCCTGGACGCTCTTGATGTCGGCGAGGGTGATCGGATCGAGTGTGAAGCTGGCGGTGACGGGAAGGATGGTGATCGAGAAAACGGGGTTACCCGGCAAGCCCAGATTGGCAGGATTCCACGCGACAGCATCATAGCCCCGTGCGCGCGCGACGAAGTTGCCGCCAACGCCGGCGGCGGCCGCACTGGTGTTGAGCTGTTGGGCTCCGGCGGTCGCAAGCGCGGCGGGGCCGATCATCGCCGCGGCGCCGGACGCGCGGAGCCGTGTCCTGGATGAGAGGCGCATCACTGACTCCCCGTGTGCATGGTGAGCTGGAAGCGAGTCGAGACGTCGACGACCTGTCGTGGAGTTATCGGCGTGGTTCCCGAGACCGATCCACCAAAGCTGATCTGCTTCGCGTTGAGCAGCGCCTTCGCGGCCGGGGTGCCGAAATGAAGTGTGACAGTCGTTGTGCCCGACGCGACGGGGACTTGTCGTGAAACCAGAACCGTGAAGTTCGAGCACGAGTCGAAGAAATTGCCCTTCCCGTCCGTACAGCCGAGGAAGTTCACGTTCAAGGTGCCGCTCACGTTGAACGGATTGTTCAGCGTGAGAAAGACGAGCGCCGAGTCGGCCTTGTCGGCTGAGCCAAAGTCCAGCGTGTAATCGGTTGGGCTGGGGCGCACGGGCTGGTTGGTGAGCGAAACACTCGCCGATGACGCGATGACCGGCCCTTGCGCGCTCCCGCCGATGCGTGCGGTGTACGTGAATTGTTGGTTAGCGGTGTTCGAGAGGGTGATCGTGCCGCCCTGCGGCGAGTTGACGTCGACGCGAAGGCTGACACCCGCGGAGCTCACGGTGCCGGTCACGGGAATCTTGACCGTGGTCGTCGCACCGTTGGCGGGCACGGAGCTCCCTGGACCGGCAATTGACAGCGTACCCAGTGTGGCGGCGCCGCTGCTGACGACGAAGGTCATCGACCCCGCGGCGCCGGCCCCAGGGTTGATCGGGTCGAACTGATAGCGGTTCACCATAGTCACGTAGACCGTGTCCGTGACGAGCGTCGCCAGCGTGACGCCCGCCGGCAGGCTTACTGGTGAACTGGTGACCGACGACGAGTAGGCCGGCTTCGGCGCGGCGATACCGGTTGCGCATGCCGGGCAGTCCTGCGCCAGCGTGCGCGTGATCGTCACCGCGTTGACGTTCGCCTGGAACGCGGTGCCGCTCCCCGTGAGCGACACGCCGTTCGGGAGAATCGAGGTCACGGGGATCGAGACACTGCTGGCCGGGAAGTTCCACGTCATGTCCCAGTTGGGCACGGACGTCGGAACATCACAGGCGATCGTGAGAACGGCGGCACTGAACACCAGGGGGGCGACGTGTCGTCGCATAATGCCCGTCCCTTCGTCGAAGAGGGCAGCGGTTGGAAGGCGAGCGTACGTTACGACCTCTCGCCGCGGTGTCAAGGCGGACGGCGAAGGGACGATCTCAATTCTCGATTGACTCGAAGTTCATCTCGCAGCATCGTGATTGGGTCGGGGGTGTTCATGAGGCTACCTTCGTTTCGCTCGAAGCTCGCCGGGCTTGGACTGGCGATGGTTTTGACCGCGCGAGCCGGCGCCCAGAGTCGATCGCACGACGCGCATGACTTGGGAACCGTGCGCTTCCCGGTCTCCTGCGAGTCCGCCGTCCAAAGGGATTTCAACCGAGCCGTCGCCCTGTTGCATCACATGACGTATCCCCAGGCTCGTGCCGAATTCGAGCAGATCGCCGCGCGAGATCCGCGATGTGCGATGGCACACTGGGGAATCGCGATGACGCTCTTCCAACCACTCTGGCCAACGCGTCCCAGCCTGGAGGAGCGAAAGCACGGTTGGAGCGAAGCCGCGAAGGCAGAGTCGTTGGCGACGACGGCGCGGGAACGTTTATTCGTCACGAGCGTCGCCGAATTCTTCCGCGAGCCCGACTCGAATGACTACTGGCAACGCATTCAACGGTGGGCCGCCGGGCTCGAGACGCTGCACGCGGCTTACCCGCAAGATGCCGAAGCGAGCGCGTTCTATGCCCTCGCTTTGCTCGCGTCGGTCCCGCCGAACGAGGTGTCGTCGCCCAACCAGACACGCGCCGCGTCGTTGTTGCTCGACATCTACAAGCGAAATCCCGATCACCCCGGCGCGATGCACTACATCGTGCACGCCGCCGACGTCCCTGGGCGCGAGCGCGAGCAGCTGGCGATCGTGCGCAAGTACGCGAGGACCGCGCCGCGCAATCCGCACGCGTTACACATGCCGACGCACATCTACACTCGGCTCGGCCAGTGGAACGACGTGATCGAAGGCAATCTTCGCGCTGCCGAGGCGGCGCTCGAGGTTCCAGCGGGCGATCGCGGTCAGTTCGTGTGGGACGAGTTCCCGCACGCCGTGGAGTATCTCGTCTACGCCTACCTGCAACTCGGATCGAACGACAAGGCGCTGGCGCAGATCAAGCGTCTCGACGCGACGCCAAATCTTCAACCGACGTTCAAGACCGCCTTTCACCTCGCGTCGACCAAGGCGCGGTACGCGCTCGAGCGACATGCGTGGAGCGAAGCGGCGGCGCTCGCGCCGCGCGTCCCGGCGTCGCTCGACTGGGATCGGTTTCCGTGGGCTGAGGGAGTGACCTGGTTCGCGCGCGGCCTTGGCGCCGCGCGCTTGAGTCACGCCGCGGACGCGCGTGTCGCGGCCGATCGTCTCGACACGCTCGCGTCGCACGCTCGAGCGAGCGGCGAGGATCTCTTCGCGCGCAGCATCGACGTTCTCTCGCTCGACGTGCGGGCATGGGTCGCACAGGCGGAACACGATCCGGCGTCGGCAGTCGCGCTCATGCAGCGCGCCGCCGCGCTCGAGGAATCGACACCCAAACACGCCGTGACGCCCGCGCCGACGATTCCAGCGCAGGAACTCCTCGGCGATATGCTGGCGGAACAGGCGAGGCCCGTCGAGGCGCGCGCTGCGTACAAGCGAGCGCTGGAGCTGTACCCGAATCGGCGAAATTCGGTGCGCGGGTACGGCCGCAAGCGGCGGCTTTTTGTCTTGGCGACGTTGTCACTCGTCCCCGCGCTGGGTGCGCAAGGGACGCCGGCGCCCGCGGCACAACGACCCAATCCCATGATTCTCACGATCAGCGGTTGGCCGGACGGTGGACCGATTCCGGTAAAGTTCACGCAGGCGGGCGAGCAGCTTTCGCCGGAGCTCAAGTGGTCGAATGTGCCGGCGGGCACGCAGAGTTTCGTCGTGAACATGCTCGACCCCGACGTCTCCATTCAGCGTGGGACGGAGACCCAGCCGCACTGGATCGTCTGGAACATCCCAGGCACCTCGACCGGTTTACCCGAAGGCGTGAAGCCCGGCGGTGATCTGCCCGACGGCTCGCACCAGATCAGCGCGTCGGGTTTGCAGTATCGGGGCCCGGGCGCCGCCGCAAACGGTCCGCTGCACCACTACACCTTCGAGGTGTACGCGCTCGACGTCGCGAAGCTCGACGTCACCGCATCGACGGCCGCGACGCCGGTGACCGCGGCGCTCGAGACGCGCGCCGCCGTCATGAAGGCGATTCAGGGACACGTGCTCGGCAAAGCGGTATACGTCGGGTTGTTCAAGCGACCGCAGTAGCGCGTCCAGTCGCGCAGAGACCGTATGGCTCTCGTGGTCTTTTTGCGTGGGGTGAACGTCGGCGGGCATCGGCGCTTTCGTCCGAGTGAGCTCGCACGGGAGATGGGCGCGTTCGACGTCGTCAACGTTGGCGCTACGGGGACATTCGTCGTGTGGAAGCCCCGCTCGCGCGCGCGACTCCGCGCGGCGCTGCTCGAGAGACTTCCCTTCGACACGGCGATTGCCGTTTGCGATGGGCGTGAGATTCTTCGGATCGAGAAGGAGAATCCGTTCGGTACGAGGGCGAGGTCCGACGTCGTGCGCTTCGTCAGCGTTCGGACGGGGCGCGGCGGAGCACGGATCACCCCGCCGGTCGCGCTGCCTCATGAGGGCGAGTGGTTCGTCCGGGTCATCGGCACGGATGGTCGGTTCGTGTTCGGCGAATACCGGCGTCACATGAAGACGATCGGCTATCTCGGACAGCTCGACAAGCTGCTCGGCGTCGCTGTGACGACGCGCGGCTGGAGCACGATGCTCCGCGTCGCTCGACTCCTCCGCGACGGTTAGGGTTCGTTCAGAGCTCGGCGCGCTCGAGGACGACGGGCAGCCACGCCGTGTATGCGCGCGGGTTGGCGGCGACGTCCTGGCGGAGGGCGGAGATGTTCACCCACTTCCACTCCGCCACCTCGGCGGGATTTGGATTCGGCTTCCCGGTCCAACGTCCGACGAAGAGGTGATCGACCTCGTGCTCGACGAGCCCGTGGTCGAGCTCCGCGCGATAGGTGAACGTCGCGACATGGTCGATCGGCGCGCGGATCCCCATCTCCTCGCCGAGGCGCCGCACGGCCGCGGCCTGCGTCGGTTCTCCGGGACGAGGGTGGCCGCAACAGGTATTCGTCCAGAGCCCGGGCGAATGATATTTCTCTAACGAGCGCCGCTGCATCAGGACGCGGCCTTCGCCGTCGGTCAGCAGGACCGACACCGCGCGGTGGAGGTCGCCGGCGACGTGCGCGGCAAGCTTCGGGGCACTGCCCGTTTCCCGATCGGCGGCGTCGACGATGATGACCTGTTCATGCGGATCGTCGCGCGGGAGCCGATCGCGCGCGTCGGGCCAGAAGAGGGGCGCATCGTCGCCGTGCCAATCGAGAAAAGCGGCGAGCGTGTCGAGCTCCGCGGTCAGGACCTGCTCGAGGTATTCGGTGGTGCCTCGGCTCTCGACGTCGGCCTCGCCGTCGATGACGATTGGCTCGCCGACGCAGAGAAACGCGCCCGGCGTCGGCCGATCGAACATCTCATAATCGATGGCGACGGGAATGACGGTGACCGGTGAGAGCAGGCGGACGAACGTCGTGATGCCGCGGCGAAAGCCGATGGGGCGGCGGCGAGCGGGCCAGAGCGCTCCTTGAGGAAAGAGCACCGTGGTGAAGTCGGACGACGCGCGGCGTTGCTCCTCGAAGAATCTGAGTGCGCGACGGAGGGCCGTGGGCGAGTCGCGGCCGACGTCGATCGAGCCCATAAGACGGAGCCCGGAGAACTTGCGCAGGTTCTCGCCGGTCATCGTGATGAAGAGTGGTGCGCGCGGTCGGATCTGCCGCTGCACCTCGCGCAGCACGAAGCCGTCCCACCAGCCGAGGTGGTTGGCGATGAAGAGAATCGGCCGGTCGTCCGGCACGGTGGCCGGCAGGCCGGTGATGTAGACGCCGGAGAGTCGCCGGCGCATGAAGGGTCGGAATACGAGCTCAAAGAGTGCGACAACGGGGCGCGACCAGCGCGTCCGGGATGCGGGCATCACCAGAATATAGGGCGCGCTCTTGGATGATTCGTCCCGTGCGGCTATCGTGAGGTTCGAGGCAGCAACGGCTAGGTGACCTCGACCCGGAGGGAAGATGCTGGTGCTTCAAGCGGTGCCGCAGCCCGGACGGGACATCTTCAAGCTTCTTCGCGCTCGCATCCGCGCGGCGAATACCTGGGATTGGAGCAACAAGTCGCGCACGCGGCTCAAGCACGTGCAGCGGCCCAAGGGCGGTTACATCAAGATCGCGAACGCCGACGGCGTGCTCGTGGCGCACGTGCACCCGAAGACTCCGGCGGACTTGTTTTACCTCGCGGAGAAGTTCACGGGCCGGCTCGTCGCGTGGTTCCAACCCGATCTCGCCGCGATCAACGTCCAGTTCATCGACGACCCACCGCCGCGCCGGCCGAAAAAGCGCACGTAGTAAGGCAACGACTATTTCCGCGCGAAACCGCCCGATTCTTACGTCGGGTCTTCAGTAGACGTCGCGTCCGGTGTGGGGGATGATGTCCACCGCCGCACCGCGACCGCGATGAACGCCCCGCCGCCGAGCACCATCAATACCGGAATCGCGTAGGCGAGCAGATTGAAGCCGTGCGGCGCGGGTGAGAGCAAAATCCATTCGCCGTACTTCGAGACGAAGTAGGCCTTCACCTGTTCCGGCGACTTGCCTTGCGCGAGTTGATCGCGGACCAGCGACCGCATGGATTGCGCGAGCTCGGAGGGCGAGTCCTGGATCGACAGTCCTTGGCACACCGGACAGCGAAGCTGTGCGGCGACGGCGGACGTGCGGGCTTCGAGTGCGGAGTCGCCCGTCGTGCGCGGCGTCGTGTCCGTCCGAACCTGGGCTCGAGCGCACGGCGTCGCGAACAGGAGGGACAACGCAACAAGCGTCCGCAACGCAACTCGCGTCACGGCGAGCTCGTTGTCGTGAGCAGGGAATCGATAATCTGGCGAATGACCTGCGGCGGGGCCGGCCCGGTGATCTTGCGCGCGATCTTGCCCTCGGCGGTGATGAAGAAAGTCTCAGGCACGCCGTACAAACCGTAGTCGATCGCCGTGCGCGCCTTGGGATCGTTCACCGACGGATAGCTCTGGCCGCCCATCTCGGCGATCCACTGCGTTCCGTTGCCCGGCGTGTCCTGATAGAGCGAGCCGACGAAGGTCACCGGTTTGCCGGCGTATCCGCGCGCGACATCGGTGAGACCGACGTGCTCGTCGCGACAGGCCAGACACCATGACGCCCAGAAGTTCAACACGACGACGCGCCCCCTGAGATCGGCGAGACGCACGGTGTCGCCGATGGGGCGCTCGAGCGGCGGCTGGCCGGGCGCGAAGACCGCGAGAGCGAATGGCGGCGCGGGGTTTCCCGGCAGCGGGGACGGGATCTCGCGTGGATCGATCTTCATGCCCCGGCTGAAGACGAACACCACTGGGATGACGAGTGCCGCCGCGATGCCCGCGCGTCGCCAATTCATGCGGCGTACTCCGGTTCGCGAGCGGGCGGTTTCGGTGGCGCCGGCACGGGAACGACCGCGGGAACGCGACGACGACGCGCCGTTGGCCAACCGGCGACGATCGCCCCGAAGACGACGACGCCCCCGCCGAACCAGATCCACGGCACGAGCGGTTGATAAATGGCGCGGATCGTCGCGTTGCTGCCGTCGGGGCGGAAGGCCATCAAGTTGAGATAGAGGTCGCCGAGGACGCCGCTGCGGACGTCGGGCGTAGGCACCGGCTCCTGCTGCGTGCGATAGAAGTTCATGCGTGGCTCGAGCGTTCCGGTCACGCGATTGCCGTTCATGATCTCGAGCGTGGCGCCGACGACTTGGCGCTGTGGCTCCTCGCGCCCCCAGATGTCCTGCAGGCGAAGCGTGCGGCCGGCGATCTGCATCGTCATGCCGCGCTGGAGCGTCGCTTCGCGTTCGGTGCGAAGCGTCGACGACATCGCGATGCCAAGCGCGACGAAGAAGACGCCAAAGTGAGCGATGTAGCCGCCGTAGCGCCGGCGGTTGCCCTCGACGAGCCGCAGGAATGCCGTCGGCCACGATTCCCCATGTGCCCGCCGGCGAACCGCGGCACCGATCGAGAATTCTCGAAAGTTCGCCGTCGCGGCGTAGCCGACGAATGCGAACACGAGAATGCCATACGGATCATGAATGCCGGCGATGAGCGCGGCGGCGGCGAGCACGAGCGCGCCGGCTGTCGGCGGAATGAGTTTGCTCCTGAGCTCCGCCTTCGATGCGACTTTCCACGGCAGTGCCGGACCGACGCCCATCAGGAAAAGCAGGGCGGCGATGATCGGCAGGGACATGCGGTTGAAGAACGGTCCGCCCACGCTGACCTTCACGCCGCGCATTGCTTCGGCGACGAGCGGGAAGAGCGTGCCGACGAGTACCGTCAGCATGAACGCCGTGAGGAACAGGTTGTTGAGCAGAAAAACTGTCTCGCGCGACGCCGCCGAATCGAGCTTGCCTTTGGAGCGCAGCTTGTCGGAGCTGCCCGCCACGATCACACCGCCCGTCACGAGGACGATCGTGATGAAGGCGAGGAAGTAGTAGCCGATCGTCCCCGTCGTGAAGGCGTGCACCGACGAGATGATCCCCGAGCGCGTGAGGAACGTGCCGAGGATGGTGAGCACGAACGTGCCGACGACCAGATTGAGATTCCAGACGCGCAGCATGCCGCGTCGCTCCTGCACCATCGCCGAGTGGAGGAAGGCCGTCGCCGTAAGCCAGGGCAGGAACGACGCGTTCTCGACCGGATCCCACGCCCAGTACCCGCCCCAGCCGAGGACTTCGTACGACCACCACATGCCGGCGATGATCGCGGCGGAAAGAAAGCCCCACGACGCCATCGTCCACGTGCGCGAGACCTTGATCCAGTCGTTGTTCTCTGCTTCACCAGACAGCACCGCGCCGACGGCGAATGCGAACGGCACCGACATGCCGACGTAGCCGAGGTAGAGCAGCGGCGGATGCACCGCCATCAGGATGTGATTCTGAAGCAGCGGGTTCGGGCCCGGTCCGTTTTGCGGGACGGGGGAAACGACGTGGAATGGGTTCGCCGGTCCGACGAGCAGAATCGAAAAGAACAGCGAGATGCAGAGCAGCGTCATCGCCGCGTACGGAACGAGATTTCCCGCGCGCGATTTGTTGAGGGCGACGACGGTCATTCCGTAGAACGAGAGCACCCACGCCCAGAAGAGGATCGATCCCTCGAGTGCGCCCCAGAGCGAGATGATCGTATAGAACAGCGGCGTCTCTCGGCTGCCGACCTGCGCGACGTAGGAGACGGAGAAATCGTGCGTGACGAGCGCCGAGATCATCGCCAGCGCCGCGGCGGACATCAACGCGAAGTTCGCGTAGACCGCGCCGTAGCCGATCTCGAGCCAGTCGCGCCGGCCGCGGTTCACCGCGACGGGCACGGCGATGATGCCGAGGGCGATGAAGGGCAGCGCGAGCAGCAGTGCGCCGTGGCCGACGAGGCCGTTCACGGATTGCATTACGAGCTCGCGCCCTTGATGAGAGTCTTCTGCATCTCTTGCACTGATTCACCCGGCTTGGGCGGCCGGTATTCGTTTGAGTGCTTCACCATGAGGCTCGTGCAGTTGAACGTGCCGTTGGCGCCGTAGCGTCCCTCGACGACGACGCCCATGCCGTCGCGGAACATCTGCGGCGGCGCACCCTTGGAGTCTACGGCAATCTCGCTCGTGCCATCGGTAACGATGAAATGAAGCGCCAGGGTTGTGTCGTTCCACTTCACGGACCCCGGCTTCACCTGCCCGCCGAGTCGCACGGGGACGTCGACCGCCTTGGTGCCCTTCGCGAGGAGCTCGTGCGGCGTGAGGAAGTAGACGATGTTCTTGTCCAAGCCGCCATACAGCAGGTAGGCGAACGCCGCGACGATGATCGCGATGCCGCCGATGATGATGCCTTTCTTTGTTGTCACCGCGTGCCTCGCGTGGAACGATCGAGTAGTTCGCGCGAGCGTTGGATCGATCGGCGGAGATGGAGCGCGTAGCCGATGATCGTGACCCATGTGATCGCGAACGCGGCGCTGACGAACATGGTGTTGGTCATCGTCCGCCTCCCAGGGCAGCGGCCCTCGAGGCATGCTCGGCGGCGCGCTCCATCAATGCGGCCTCGTAGCGGCGGCGAATGAAATAGATCATCACGAACAGGAACGCGAACGCATTGAGCCTGAGGCCGATGACGTACGCGGGATCGACCGTCGACGGGCTCGATTGAATCTGGTGAATCGTGCGCCACCAGCGGACCGACATGTACACGATCGGTACGTTGATCGCACCGAGGATGCCGACGACCGCGCTCCATTGCGCGCGGCGTTCAGGGTCGTCGATCAGCGCGCGGACCGCGAGATAACCGGCGAGGATCAGGAAGAGAACGAGCATCGAGGTCAGCCGCGCGTCCCAGGTCCACCAGACGCCCCACGTCGGCCGAGCCCAGATCATGCCGAGCGCCAGGGTGAGCCCGGCGAAGGTGGTGGCGACTTCGGCGGCGGCGGCGGCGAGAAGATCGTCTTGCTCGCGGCGCTTCCAGAGATAACGCAGACCGAAGACCAGCACGGTGAGCGGCGCGAGCATCGTCATCCACGCGGCGGGGACGTGAACGTACATGATCTTCTGCAGGTCGCCCATGTCGCGATCGGGCGGCGAGATCACGATCGCGGTGATCTGCGACGCGATCAAAAAGAGAAACGCGAACCAACCAAAAATCGGCCAGCGACTGGCGCGCGGCGCGACGATTGTCCCGGCGAGAGGGGGAGCGCTCGTTGTCATGTTGTCATACCTCGATCACTGCCTCGAACGCGAGAAAGGTCGCGGCGAGGAAAACGATGTCGAACACGATGAGAAGCCGAACCCACACGCCCGCGTCCCCCATCATGTTACCGCCGAGGAGCGCCTTGGTTGCTTCCATAGCCGCGAGGAGCACCGGCACGAGCATGGGGAAGAGGAGGAGCGGAAGCAACACCTCGCGCGCGCGGCTGCGGCTGGACATCGCCGCATAGAAGGTGCCGAGCGTGACGAGGCCGATCGTCCCGAAAAGAATGATCGCGAGGAGCGAGGGCCACTCGCCAGGAATCACGACCTGGAACAGGATAATTCCGGCGACGATGACGACCGCCAGCATTAGCGCGACGAAGACGAAATTGGCGAGGAGCTTCCCGGCGTAAATCGCCTTGCGAGAGCCCGGATACAGCACGAGCTGCTCGAGGGCACCGCCATCGAGCTCGGACTGATAAGACCGGTTGAACGCCAACACGCCGGCGAAGAGCGCGCAGAGCCAAATGACGCCCGGCGCCGCGGCACGCACGGCGTTGGTGTCGGGGCCGAGCGCGAAGCCGAAGAGCACGAGAATCGTGATCGCGAGCGACCTCACCGCGTTGAACCCCGCCTTCGAGCGTCGCTCGGCGGTGAGGTCCTTCCAGGCGATGGCGCGGGCGCGGCGCCAGTCACGCTGCAGACTCATCGGTCGGACGCGGCAAAAGGCATCAGTGTCGGCTCGACTTCCCCTTGTTCCACGATTCGACCGCCGGCGATGGTGAGTGTGCGATCCAGCACCTCGGCGGCGGGCGCGATCTCGTGGACAACGACGATCGCCGCACTGCCGGCTTCGGCGTGCTCGGAGATGATCGCGTTCATCAGTTCGATGCCCGATTGATCGAGATTGCTGTACGGCTCGTCGAGGAGGAGCAGGCGCGGCCGAGCGAGGAGGAGCCGTCCGATGGCCAGACGGCGCTGCATGCCGGATGAGAAGGCCCGAACCGTCTCGTTGCCAACATCGAGGAGGCCGACGCGCTCGAGGACAGCGT
>JAICJQ010000262.1 GCA_025928335.1 Gemmatimonadaceae bacterium | reverse complement strand
CTCGGTGACGGGCGGCGGCCGCGGTGGTCGCGGCGGGGGGACTCTGTTGGTGACTGCCGGCGATCTCTCGACGCGAGACCGCGGCGCGATGGTGCCCTCGGACCGCAACGCTGATCCAGGTGGTGCTCCGGGTGGGCGCGCGCGCGGTAACGTGCGCGACGGAGTGGCGTCTGGCGTGTCCGGCAGTGTTGCCGACAGTTTCCCCGCGCCGCCGGCGCGCATCACGCAGAGCACCGAGATGCGTCAGCGCGATCCGATCTCGGGCGATACGGTGACGCGACTTCGCGTTTCCAGTCTGGCGGCGATCGACGGCGACACGGTCATCCTGTCGTTCCGCGAGTCGACGGGCGAGGTGGGGTTCGTCAAGCACGTGTACATCACGCTCGATGGTCCGATCGGCGCGGGCGCGATCTTTGGGTTCAAGGAGAACGTGCTGGGAAATCTCGTCGACATCCGTCAGGTCGAATCGGTTCACGCGCACGCGTATTTGCCGGGCGAGGTTGCCGAGCAGCGGTTGAACGTGTTCGTCGTGCGTCTGAAGTAGTCAGCGGCGTCGTGCGTTCGACGCCGGCGGGGTACCTCGCCAGGCGGGTGTCGTCGAGCCATGTTCAAGCGCTCGACGACACTCTCTTTCCCGCTTCCAATGACCGCGACGGCGACGCCGCCGATCCTCGACGCCACGACGAGTGGCACGGTGGATTTCGGCGAATGGCAGACTTGGTACCGAATCACCGGAACACTGGACCGCGGCGAGCCGCCGCTAGTCGTCGCGCATGGGGGGCCGGGCGGCACGCACGATTACCTCCTGACCGTCGCCGACGTTTCGCGCTCAGGGGCCGGCCGCGCGGTCATTCATTACGACCAAGTCGGTAACGGCCGCTCGACCCATCTGCGCGACCGCGGCGCCGACTTCTGGACCGTCGAGCTCTTCGTCGACGAGTTGCAGAATCTGCTGGAAAAGCTTGGCGTCGCCGACGCGTATCACCTGCTGGGGCAGTCGTGGGGCGGAATGCTGGCCGCCGAGCATGGGATTCGCCGGCCGCCGGGCTTACGGAGCCTCATCATCTCCGATTCGCCGGCGTCGATGCCCCTCTGGCTAGCGGCCGCCGCCGAGCTGCGCGCGCGGCTCCCACCGGACGTCGACGCAACGCTCGCCAAACACGAAGCCGCCGGAACGACCGATTCGCCCGAATACGCCGCGGCGATGCAAGTCTTCTACGAGCGACACGTCTGCCGCGCGCTGCCGTGGCCGAATGAGCTGAATCGAACTTTCGCCGCGATCGCCGACGACCCGACGGTCTACTACACGATGAACGGTCCGAGCGAATTCCATGTGATCGGCACACTCAAGACGTGGAGCGTGGTCGACAAAGTGCATGCGATCACGGCTCCGACGCTGCTCATCTCCGGCAAGTACGACGAGGCCGCGCCGTCGACCGTTCAGCCATTCGCCGACCGCATCCCCGACGTACGCTGGGAAGTCTTCGAGCACTCGAGCCATGTGCCGCACATTGAACAGCGCGACGAGTACATGGCGCTCGTCACTCGCTTCCTCCAGGAGCACGACCAATGAGCACCGGCATCCGCGCCGAGGAGGGGAAGGAGCTCGCTTCGTTCGGCTATGACGCGGAGTTGAAGCGAAGCCTCAGCCTGGTCGATCTCCTGGTGTATGGTCTCGTCTTCATCGTTCCTATCGCGCCATTCACGATTTTCGGCATCGTGTTCAACGCGTCGAAGGGCATGGTGCCGCTCACGTACGTCATCGGCCTCATCGCGATGGTGTTCACGGCACTGAGCTACCGGGAGATGTCGCGTGCGTTCCCGGTTGCCGGTTCTGTCTATGCCTACGCCGGTCGAGGGATCCATCCTGTGGCGGGATTCCTCGCCGGGTGGGCGATCCTGCTCGACTATCTGCTCATCCCGACCCTGTGCTATGTCGCCGGGGCCGCGGCGCTCGGCGCCGTCATCCCGTCGATTCCGCAGGCCGCATGGGTGATCGCGTTCGTCGTATTCAACACCACCGTGAATCTCCTTGGCATCGAACAGACGGCCCGAGCGAGCAAACTTTTTTTGTGGGGCGAGCTGATCGTGCTCGCGGCGTTCGTCGTGCTGGGAGTCGTTGCCGTGAATCACGGCGTGAACGGTGCGCACTGGAGCACTCGGCCATTCTTCGATGCCTCGGTGTTTCATCCGAACGTCATTTTCAGCGCGCTCTCGGTAGCGGTGCTCTCCTTCCTCGGCTTCGACGCGATCTCGACGCTTGCCGAAGAGGCGAAGGGGGGTGTGAGGGTTGTCGGCCAGGCGACGATGATCACGCTCTTTCTCGCCGCCGTGCTGTTCATCGTCCAGACGTACGTCGCCGCGCTGCTCGTGCCTGGACAAACAGCGTTCGTCGGCGACACCGCGCAGAACGATGCCTTTTACACGATCTCGGCGTTGGTCGGGGGCTCGTCCTTCCGGCTCATCGTCGCGATCTCCGTCGCGCTCTCGGCGGCGGTGGCGAATGCGCTGGTAGGGCAGGCCGCGACGGCGCGCTTGCTGTTCGCGATGGCCCGCGACGGACAGCTGCCGCGTTTCCTCGCCTTTATTCATCCGGTGCGGAAGGTGCCCGAGCGCGCGCTGCTTCTCGTGTCGGCGGTGAGTCTCGTGCTCGGCCTGTTCTTTGTCGGGCAGCTCGGACTGCTGTCGTCGCTCGTCAACTTCGGCGCGCTCTTTTCGTTCCTTCTGCTGCACGTTGCGGTCACCGTGTACTTCGTCGTCAAGAACGGCGGGAAGGATTTCGGCCTGCACGTCTTGTCTCCGGCCATCGGATTCGTCATCATCGCCTTCGTGCTGTTCAATGCCGATGCGCGGGCGAAGATCGGCGGCTCGATCTGGCTGGCCATCGGCGTCGTGATCGTCGCGGCGTTGCAACTCGCCGGCCGGTCGACCGAGCTGAATCTCGAAGCGTGACACTTCCACCATGATGCGATCCCGATTTTTCGTCGCGCTCGCCCTGGCTGCGCCGCTTCCCGTTGTCGGGCAGGTCGCGCGTTCTACGACGGCGCCGGCGGCCGCGACGATCGCGTCGGCAAAGATGCGCGCCGACCTGGAGTTCCTGGCGAGCGACGCACTCCGCGGCCGGCTCACCAACACGCCAGAGAACGCGATCACGCTCGAGTGGATCAAGGCGCGATTCGCGTGGCTCGGCCTCCAACCGAAAGGGGCGGGCGGATCTTATTTTCTGCCATACGACCTGTCGCTGGGCGCGCTGGGTGAGGGGAACGATTTGGCGGTCAGTCGCGGCGACGCCGAAAGCCATTATGGGCTGACGAATGGGTTCTATCCGCTTCGTTACAGCGGGTCCGGCACCGCAGCCGGCGATCTCGTTTTCGCGCACTTCGGTATCGACGCTCCGCAGCTCGGCTACAGCGACTTGTCCGGCGATGTCCGTGGCAAGGTCCTTCTGGTGCTCGACCACGAGCCGGGTGAGATGGACAGTACCAGCACGTTCGACGGCGTCGTGACGTCAGAGTTCTCTAACCCACTCAAAAAGGCCCTCGCCGCGCAGGCGAAGGGCGCGGCTGCCGTTCTCGTGGTCACCGATGTGCAGAACCACGCTGGCAACCGGAACTTCGAAGCCG
>JAICJQ010000146.1 GCA_025928335.1 Gemmatimonadaceae bacterium | reverse complement strand
GCCGCGGCCACGACCGCCGCCCGGATTGACGTAGCCGCCGCGAATCTTCACGCCGCCCCAGTCGCCGATGTCCATGGAGATCTCGCCGCCTTCGTTGCTGCGCACCTTCCAGCCAATCAGCGCGGCATAGAACGCGGCTTCGCGCTCGGCATCGGTGGCCTGCATGCTGAAGTGGTCGAGCAGCACCGTCTTCCATCCGGTGGGCTCGAACGGGGGCTTCATTGGGGTCTTATTGCAGGCCGCCGACGTATCGCGATCGCGACCGGCGCACGCTCCCTGGCCGAAAACGCGCGCGACCGGTGCCGCGACGGCGGCGAGACCAAGCGCTTGCAGCAACTGGCGGCGTGAGACGGTACCGCGGTCGTAGGCGCTAAACAGGCGGGAAAGCTCGTCCACGAGAACTCCTGATGGTTAGGCGTGATGCATCGGAGGGCATGACCCGGCGGGAGGATGGCTCCGTTTACAATCACGTTCAAGGGGGGCGATGCGTTGACAGATCTGGCTTGGGCCGGTCGGCCGCGTTCCTCACACCCCAAAGGGGCCCCAAAAAAGAATGCCGTGGCGTTGGGCCACGGCATTCCCATTCCGGCTAATTACCAGCTCAACTGATACCGGCGTTCCGGTTAGTGCACGACGCGCCGGAATTGAGGAAGAGCGGGTTGTTCGACTCTTCCTGCGGAATCGGCAGGTTCACATCGGTTCCGAAGTTCGTGCCGGCTTTCGACGTGTTCGTCGGCTCGTACGGGCCAACCGGGAACACCGCGTCGGCGGATCGGTTGTACTGCCAGACCAGACGCCGCATGTCGCCCAAGCGATGCGATGTGAGGAAGAGGTCGATCGCCCGCTCCTGGAAGAGCAGGTTCTGCTGGCCTGCGGTCGTCGACGGAATGTCGCTCGCGGAGAGCGGCGGCGGCGAGTCGAGCGGCTGGCTATTCGGCGCGCCGTCCTCGGTGTACGTGAGCGCGTTCGCGCGCGCGTCGTTGAGCTTCGCGCGGAACGTGGCGAGGTCGCCGGCGCGGAGCGCGGCCTCGGCTTCGATCAACCGGGCTTCGACGCCAAGGGCGAGCGGGGTCGGCGCCTTGCGATCCGGATACTTCGTCGTGAGGAAAAGCTCCGTCTCACCGTCGAAGCCGGGACCGCCGTCGATGATCGGCATGCGCGGATCATTGAGGCTCGCGAACGGCAAACCGTTGGTCCCTTCTCGATCGCCGACGGCGAAGCGTCCCTCGAGGTAGTTGAACGCGTAGATCGCGTTATTCTGACGACCAGTATTCTCGCTGTGCTGAATGCTGTAGTTGAACGCCGACGGCACCGAGGCGACGGCGGCCGCGGCTTGCGCCGGCTGGTTCAGGTCGAGGAGCGCTCGTCCCTTTCCGATGCGCGCCAGGTTCAATGCGACCGACGCTCCGCTCGCGCCGGCCGCGGTGATCGCTGAATCGAACTTGGCGACCGCGGTCGTCAGTATTTGTTGACCGCTTTCCGGGGCCCCGTAGGTGAACGTTCCGTTGTCGTTGACTTTGCTCGCCGGAACGCCGTTGCAATACGCCTCGGCGAGCAGGACGTAGGTGTACGCGGCGAGTGCCTGGATTTCGGGGCCGCGCGGATCGGTCGGCGCGAACTGACGGAAGCGTTCGGCGACCAAGTCGGTCGTGGCGCGCGCGCGCTGCAAGTCCTGGAAGGTCTGCAGCGTCGTCCCGTTGATCGGCTTCGTCGCGCGGCGGTCGACTTCGATGCGCGTGTTGAAGGTCTCGGCGTCGATCAGCTCGTCGGCGAGGAGGCCCGACATCTGAGCGATGCCTTCGTTGTTATCGAGGCCATTGCCGTAGCCGCCGGCATAGCCGACCTGGAAGTCGCCGATCGCCGCCGCATACGCCGCCGGAAGCGCCGACGGACCATTGATGTCCTTCGGCAGCACGACGTCCGGCGTCGGGACGTTGAGCAGATCCTGCTCGTTGCACGCGGCGAGGCCGGCGGCGCCCGCCAAGGCGACACCGACCGCGACACGTTCGAAGTATTTGAAGTGAGGCATTTTGATTTCGTGTTGGATTAAAAATCGATTTGGGGTCTGACCCCAGTTGGACCATTCGAATTCGGTCGACTCGAACTAGAAGCCAAGAGACAAACGCGCCGTGAAGTAGCGAATCTGTGGCTGCGTCAGGAAGTCCGCTGTGGTGAAGTTGGACTGGGCGCCGGCGTTGACCTCCGGATCCAGCCCGGTGTAGTTCGTCCACGTGTGCAGGTTGCGGCCGGCGAGCGTGAGCGTCGCGGACCCGGCGCGTGCCTTCGCGGCCCAGCGCTGCGGCAGGAAGAACGACACGGTCAGCTCGCGCAGCTTGGTGAACGACGCATCCTCGATGTAGCCCCCGTTGAAGCCGTTGGCCGCCGCCTGCGCCGCCGCCTGCTCCTGGAGATTCCCGGCATTCGGCAACTGCACCGCCGAGCCGTTGAGGAAGATCGAGTTCCGATAGACGCCCGTCAGATTGTAGATCTTCTGGCCGCCGCGATGGTCGAGTGTCGCCGTGATGCGCGCGAACCGGCCGAGCGAAAGCTGCGGAACGAAGTTGATCTCAGCCTGCGGGAATGGCGTGCCGAGGTACGACGCCGAATCGGCGAGCGCGAATTCGCAGCTGTCGGTCCCCGGTCCTTCCGGGCAGGCGATCAGGCCATCCTTGTTCTTGTCGCTGACCGACGTGATCGCGCGGGCGTAGTACGCGCCGAGCGGTAGGCCGGGCTTGAAGATCTGCGTGTCGTCGAAGCCGCCGGTGAACTGCGGAATCGGAACGCCGTTTTCGTCGACGCCGAGATCGACGAGCCGGTTGCGGCTCCACGATCCATTGACGAGGAAGTTGAGCTTCCAGCTGTCGCGATTGACGATGTCGGCGCGGACAACCGCTTCGTCACCCCAGTTCTTGACGCGACCGAGATTCTGGAAGCGGTTGGTCGCGCTGCCGAGCGAAGGCGCGAGGTTGACGTTCACCAACGCGTCCCTCGTCGTCTTGCTGTAGTGCGTGTACTCGAGGTTGAGGCGGTCATTGAACAGTCCCATGTCGAACCCGCCCTCGGTTTCCGTGGACTTCTCGGGCTTGAGGTTCGGGTTGCCGGCGCCGCCGATCGTGAAACCGGGGACATCGGCTCCGGCTACGGTCACAGCCACCGGGTTGTAGAACTGTTCGGCGGCGAGGTAACCCGGGTTTTGGCCGGCCGATCCGCGCGCCGCGCGCAGACGCAGCGATGAGACGAATGGAATGGTCGGGATGTGCGCGGGCATCGATCCGTTATCGCTCACCACCCATGACGCGCTGAGCGACGGATAGTAGACGCGCGCGTAGTTCGTGCCGAACGCGCTATTGCGGTCCGTGCGAATCGCGCCGGTGAGGAAGAGGCGATCGCCGAAACCGACTTCCTGGCGAGCAAGGAAGCCGAGCGTGCGGATGTCGCTATTGGTCTCTCCGACCGCGAAGCGCGCAGTCGTGCCGGCGAGCGAGCCGGTGCCGGACAAGAGCTTGGCGCCCTGCGCGTCCGTCCGCGTGAACGACTCATCGGAGTACGCCGTGCCGATCGTCGAGACGAGGTGCATGTTGCGATAGTTGTACGTCGCCGCGGCATTCACCGCCGACGTGTAGTCGCCGACAATCGCGCGGAACACATTTCGGTATCCCTCGGACGACGGCTGGTCGACGGTCAATTCATCCGCCGGTAGCGTCTCGTTGTCGTTGCGATGGTTGATGTCCGCGCCAACCGTCGCGTTCACGGCGAGCCAGTTGAACGGCGTGTAATTGCTGTTCAAGCTGCTGATCAGGCGCTGAACGACCTGTCGCGTGTTGATGTTGAAGAAGTCCGTGGGCGCGATGCCCGGGTTGAAATACCCATGACTGACCGTATCAGCGCCGTTCGAGCAGAGGCCCGGGTGCAGTTTCGCGCCCGTCGGCGTGCAGTCGGCGGCTCTGCCAAGCAGCGAGCCGGAAACGACACCGTAGGAGTTGTTGTCGTTCTGCGGGCGACGGAGATCGCTGTTCACGTAGCCGATGCTGAGCTGCATGTCGAGATTGCGCGTCAACTGGCTGCGCAGGTTCGAGCGAAGGTTCAGGCGCTGCAACTCGTTGATCGCGGTGACGCCCTGCTCGTGCTGATACTCGCCGGACACGAAGTACGCGGCGACGTCGGCACCGCCGGTGACGCTCATTCCACCAGTCCGACGGCTACCGACGTGCTCGATCCCCGATGAGACGAGCGGGTTGTTCGATACCGTGGAATCGATCCCGACGCACGCACTCGACAAGCCGGAGGTGCGGCGCAGCAGGTTGCAGTTCGTGACGAGACCGCCAGTCTGGGTGTGTCCGTACGAACGGAGATTGAGCGGATAGTCGTTGATGTCCTTCGTATTGCCCGTCTCGCCGAAGAAGTCCCAGCGCGTTCGGCCGGCGCGGCCCTTCTTCGTTGTGATCTGGATGACGCCGTTCGCGGCGGCCGTTCCATAGAGTGCGGCGGCGGCCGGTCCCTTGATGATCTCGATGTCCTCGATCTCCTCGGGATTGATGTCGTTGAAGCGGGAGGGCAGTTGTCCCCCCGTGCCCTGCGCCGACGACTGCGGCGAGTTGTCCGCGCGAATGCCGTCGATGATGAGCAGCGGCTCGTTCGAGAGCGAGATGGAGTTCGAGCCGCGGATGCGGATGCGCGAGCCGGCACCGATCTCACCGGCCGCCGTCTGCACGACCACGCCCGGAACGCGCGAGCTGATCGCGTCGGAGAGCGTGCTTACCGCGGCTTGCGGAATCATCGCGGTGTCGATCGTCGCCGTCGGCGCGCCATTTTCGCGCTTGCGCTCCGACTGGCCCGTCGCCGTCACCGTGACGGCATCGAGCGTCGTCGCGGCAGGAGACAACTCGAAGTTGGCGGTCACCGTGGAACCCGAGGTGACGACGATGGAGCGCGATTGGGGTCCGTACCCGATTCGCGTCGCCGACAATTGAACGGCCCCGACGGGGACGTTCGGGATGCGGAACGAACCGGAATCGTCGGTCACGGCGCCACGCGTTCCACCGAGGATGCGCACTTGCGCGCCGGCCAGCGGTCGTTGCGTCTGCCGTTCCGTGACTTTGCCGGCGATGGTCCCGCTGTTCTGCGCGAGCGCAGGCCCGGCGAATGCGAGACTGATAACACCGGCCATGAATAGACGTAATCCACCACGCATTACGTGCTCCTCCGTTGCGGAGAACCGATAAGGAATTGATGAACTCGGGCGACGGAAGCCCGAATAAACAACTTACCGATGTGCACATGCAGTCACGTGCTGGCTAAGAACGTGTGAGTATTTCTTCATGCACGTGCTGTGAAGCAGTCTCGAGGGTCCAGGTGGCAAGCGGGCGCGTCGCGGGGACAGCACGGTTTACACAATCTTCATCACGCCACGCTCGTGACGTGAAGCAGTTGGGCCCGCCATGCACATGATCACCGCGGCATCAGCGCTCTCGCTCGCGATGTCCGGTTGCAGCGTGATCATTACAACCGGAGTATTCACGGATGTCGCATCGACGAGCGGCGTTCAGATCGTCGCCGCGGTCACGTCGCGCGGCTCGATGCTCGACACCGTCACGGCTCGCGTGACGAACACGACGGCGCGCTCCGTCTTCATTCCTCGCTGCGGCAACGATCCCCTGCTTCTCACGCAGCAATTCACGAGCGGAAGGTGGGTCGACGCTCCGAATGCGGCCTGTCCTTCCGGCTCGGCCCTCAATCCGATCGAGCTCGATGCGGGACTGACGCTTGTGGCCGTCAAGATCTTCACCGTCTCGGGGCTTTTTCGCCTCGTATCGACCGTCGGTGGCAGCGAGGACTTTTCCGACGGGGCGCGCACCACGTCGAACTCGTTCGCCGTGCCATAACGCCGGCAAGCGTCCGCCATCGCGTTCGTTTCGGCTAGCGGGCCCATCAGCGACTCGGGTGGCGTGAGAATCGCGGCCCGTTAGACTTTTCCGCGTACCTATGTCAGGGAAACCCGCACCTCCAACTCAGGCGCACGTGAACCGTCCGTTCGATCCGAGCGATACGACCGATTTGTATCGGCTCTTGGTCGAGCAGGTGCGGGACTACGCGATTTTTGCTCTGGATCCCCAAGGACATGTGCGCACGTGGAACCCCGGCGCTCAGCGGTTCAAGGGGTACACTCCGGACGAAATCATCGGGAAGAGCTTTTCCGTCTTCTACACGCCCGAAGACATCGCCCGCGCTCGCCCGCAGACACTTCT
Source organism: Gemmatimonadaceae bacterium (assembly GCA_025928335.1). GTDB lineage: Bacteria > Gemmatimonadota > Gemmatimonadetes > Gemmatimonadales > Gemmatimonadaceae > JAQBQB01. Next base: position 5,829 of record JAICJQ010000146.1, on the reverse strand, counting down.
TGCGACCGCCGAGCGCGTTGGGCGCGCCGAGGACGAGGGTTGGCGGGTCAGAAAGGACGGGTCCCGGTTCTGGGCCAGCGTGCTCATCACCGCGCTACGCGACGAGAATGGAGCCTTGGTGGGCTTCGCGAAGATCACACGCGATCTCACCGAGCGACGCGCCGCCCAAGAGCGGGAACGCCAACTCGCCGCCGAGGAAGCAGCGCACGCGGCAACAGCCGCGAAGGCCAAAGAGCTCGAGGCGCTCAATGGGCGGCTCCAGGACCAGGCCGTTGAGCTGGAAGCGCAAACCGAGGAAGCACAATCGCTCACCGAAGAGCTCGAGCAGGCGAACGAACAACTTCAGATCACTCTCGCGGAGGTCGAACAAGCACGCGAAGCGGAAAAAGCGGCTGAGCGCTTCTCGCGCACGATTCTCGAGAGCATCTCCGACCCGTTCGTCGTTCTCGACCGAGAGTGGTGCTATCGATTCGTCAACGCGCCGGCCGCGGCCCTCACGCAACTCGCGGGCGTCAACGAGCCGGCGGCATTGATCGGCAAGAATATCTGGGAGCTGTATCCCGATATCATAGGTACCCCGTTCGAGCAGAATCTTCGCCGAACTGTCGAGCTGCAGGAACCGCAGAGTTTCGAGGCGTACTATCCGTCGCGCGGCGAGTGGTCGTCGATGCAGTGCTATCCGCTGCCCGAAGGCGGGGTCGCCGTGCAGTGGCACGACATCAGCGAACGAAAACGCACCGAGGAGGCGAGCCATTATCTGGCGCGAGCGAGCGACATTCTGAACCGATCGCTCGACTATCGCGATACGCTGAACGATCTCGCGAAGCTCGTCGTTCCAGAGCTGGCCGACTGGTGCGCCGTCGCGATTGCCGACGACAACGGAGAGCTACACCAGCTCGCCGTCGCCCACGCCGATCCGGAGAAAGTGCGCTGGGGACGCGAGCTCAACGACCGCTATCCCGCCAGCCGTGACGCGCCCACCGGGCCGTACACCGTGATGCGGACGGGCCAGCCGGAGCTCTACGAAGATATTCCCGACGAGATGCTCGCCGCGGGCGCCGTGGACGCCGAGCACTTGAAGCTCCTCCGCGAGGTCGGCCTCAAGTCGGCGATCTCCGTCCCGCTGCGGGTGATCGACCGCCCGATCGGCGTGCTGACGCTTGTCAGCGCGGAGTCGAGGCGACGCTATAACCGCGCCGACCTTTCTCTGGCGATCGAGCTCGCGCATCGCGCGGCCATCGCCGTGGAAAACGCTCGCCTGCACGAGGAAGCGCTCGAGGCGTGGCGCGCGGCGGAAGACGCGAATCGGGCCAAGACGCAGTTCCTGGCCACGATGTCGCACGAGCTTCGCACACCGCTCAACGCCATCTCGGGCTATACGTCGCTGCTGCGCATGGGCGTGAAGGGGCCGGTCAGCGACGAACAGGAAGAATACCTCGCCCGCATCGAGCGGAGCGGACGCCATCTGCTCTCACTGATCCAGGATGTGCTGAGCTTCGCCAAACTCGAAGCGGGGCGGGTCGAGGTGACCGTCGCCGATGTTCCGGTGCAGCCCATCCTGATCGAGATGGAGAGTCTCACGTTGCCGCAAATGCGCGAGGCGAAACTCAGCCTCGTCGTCGACACGTGCGATCCCGGACTCCGCGCCCGTGCCGACGTCGAGCGGTTGCGCCAGATCCTGCTCAATTTGTGCTCGAACGCGATCAAGTTCACGCCCGAGGGCGGAGCCGTCTCGCTCACCTGCAAGACCGACGACAGCCACGTCTATATCGCTGTCTCGGACAACGGTCCCGGCATACCGCCGGACAAGCGCGAGGCGATCTTCGAGCCGTTCGTTCAACTGCAGCGCGAGACGGCGGGCAGCCAGGCTGGAACGGGGTTGGGCTTATCGATCAGCCGCGATCTCGCGCACGCAATGAGCGGCGATCTGACGCTCGACAGCGAAGTAGGGCGCGGATCGACATTCACCGTGGTACTCCAACGTTCGGTGAATTCGTCGAGCGAGAGCGCCAGCTAGCGGCCCCCTGCCCACGCGACTGCCGCTCGCGAGCGGGGTCCGGACTGCGCCGCCGACCGCGACACAAGGTAGAACGAACGGTCACTCAACGGATCGCGCAGCAAACCGGCAACGGCGTATCCGTTCGACAACGCCCATTGAAAGTGCGAGCGTACCGCCATGCACCAAGCCTCGGCGGTCGAGCTCGATCGCGAGAGGACACTGAGAATGTCCGGCGGAATCTCGATCAACACAGACGGTGTGCTCGTCGCATTATCCGGCATAGGCCGGTCGTAGTCGCGCGGAAACGCGCTCAATACCGGATGATCGGCCGCGAGCACCGAGCTGCCATATTTCTCGCCGCGTCCGTCCGTCCGCAGCGAGACGATGAGACGATCGGTCGGCATGCCCAGGTGCAGCGGGCTCGACGTCGTACCGTACATATCGGGCACATACTCCACGACCTCCGCACCGAGCCGGTTGAGGTTGAAGTAGGCGTTTTTCGACATGAGCGGATCAAAGCTCCAGAAGATCCGCGTCGCGCCGAGCGCGCGCAGCCGCTCGCGCTGATACTCCTTGAGGCGCCGGCCCAATCCCAGATTTCGCGCACGCTCACACACCCCGAGCATGTGCGACCAGTGTACGATCTCACCGTCGCGCACGCCGTTGATGCCGAAGACGAATCCGAGCATCTCGCCGTCGCGATCGAAGGCACCGGCCGCGAGCCCGCCGACGTACTCGACGACGTGCAACAGCGTCGCGGGCACGACGTCGACGTAGCCCTGACCCCAGACCTCGCGTTGTAGCGCCGCCGCCGCCTCGCACTCCGCGTTGGAGTGCAGCGGGCGTATCTCGATGATGTCTGCGTCCACGCTATTTGCTCGAGTTGGTCGAGGCGGCGGCGTGCTTGCGGACGAAACGATCGAGGAAACTATCCATGTGCGCGTACAGCTCGAGCCACCGGCTGTGCATCAATGTTTCATGCGTGTCATCCGGGTTCACCATCAGCTCGAAGTACACGTTGTGCGCACGAAGCAGATCGACGAGCCCGATGGTCTGCGAGAAATCGACGTTGCGATCGTCGTCGTTCGCCCAGACCAGCACGGGCGACTTCCAATTATCGATCGCTGAGATCGCGGACGACTTGTACGAGACGTCGGCGCTGTCGATCGAAGCACCCCACAAGTGCACGCCAGCCATGTCCACTCCCGCGACGAAGACGTCGGAGTTGCGAGCCAGGGCCTGAGAGGTGAGCACACCGCCGTAGGAAAGGCCCCAGATGCCGACGCGCGTCGGATCGACGTCCGCGCGGGTTTGGAGGTACTTCCCTGCCGCGATCACGTCCTTGTACTCGGCGTTGCCGCGGCCGCCGACATTCGGCGCCGTGCGGAATGACTTTCCGTATCCGATGCCGGAGCGGTAGTTCACCGACATCACGACGTACCCTTGGCTCGCCAGCCACTCGTTCACCGCGTACGCCTGGTGATAGAAATCCATGTAGTGGTAGCCGAGCAGCATCTGCCGGATCGGACCACCGTGGACGAAGATGATCGCCGGACGCTTCTCACCCGCCTTGAGATCCTTCGGCAGGAAAAGCTGGTTGTGGAACTCGAGGCCGTCGTCGGCCTTGAGTGTCACGTTCTCCGGTGCGACTTGCGTCGTGGCGAGAAATTCCTTCGTCAGCACAGGGTAGATGTTTTTCTTCGCGCCACCATCGAGCGGCGTGATCGTGACTTGCATCGGACGCGTCGGACCGGATGACAATACCGCGAGCTGCTTGCCTGACGACAGCACCACCGGGTACATGTCGATGTCCGTGCCCATCGTGATTTGCGTCGCCGTGCCGCCGGACGTCGCAACCTTCCAGATGTGGCGACGATCGATGTCGCCGGCATTGGTCGCGTAGTACAGCGTCTTGCCATCATCCGACAACGTGAGCGACTCGACCGCGCCATCGCCCGGCGTAAGCTCGATCGGCGTTGTCGTGCCGCCGGTGGCGCTCACGGAGTACCAACGAATCCACTCTTCCGGCTCTTGCTGGAAGATCAGGTGGTCGCCGGCAAAGAGGATTGCTTGAATATTCGGAAAGGTCCGGTCGTTCATCTGGTTGTGCCAGACTTCCTCCGCTTTCCCGGTCGCAACGTCGGCGACCATGAGCGACAGCGTGTAACCGCCGCGGAAGGCGGCGCGATGAAGACCGTCCGCTGGTTCGCCCGCTTGAGCAACGCCGCCGCGGCCGCCGCGGCCGCCGCCACCGGCGCGACCACCGCGACCATTCGCCGCGAAGTTCGGATTGCCAAGGCTGCCGTTGCCCGCTTGCGTCTGCTGTCCGAACGGAGTTCCTGGACGACGAATGAACGCGATGCGCTTGCCGTCGGCCGACCACGATGGAGACGCGTCGAAGTCGACACCCGGCGCCATATAATCGATGTGGCGTTTCTTCACGTCGTACACGGCGACGTATGAGTGATTGTCGCGCACACTGGTGAAGGCGAGCTTCGACCCATCAGGCGACCAGCGCGGCTGACCGTTGCGACCCCAGAGGCGCACGAGCGCCTTCTGGCCTCGCTCGATCGAGTCGGCGGGCGTCTTGGTGATGCGGTAGGAGAAAATCTGTCCGTCACGCGCGAACGCGACTGTCTTGCCGTTCGGTGCCAGCGCGGGCGCCGAACCGAGGCCGAGGCGCCAAGCGCCGCTGCCGTCCGTCTTCGCCGCCCAGACGGCGATTTCGCCGCCATTCGGATCGCTGTTCGGCACGGCGACCCAGCCGCGCGGGTTCGGCGCACCGCCGCGGAGGAAGGTCACCGTCGAACCGTCGTCGGAAATCGCGAGATCTTCGAGAACGACGCCGTCGTCCTCGGAGAAATTCGTGATCTTCACCGGTTTGAAGCCGGGGGCGACGGCGGTGTACACGTTTCGTCGCCCCTGGTCGTAGGCGAGCCACGCGACGCGGTCGACTTTTCTGGCCGACACGAGATCTTCCGGGAACGCCGGTGCGATGTACGGCGCGACGGACGACGCGGGCGTCTGCGCGACGGCGGCAGTGGCGAGCGCCAGCACGGGCGCGGCGGCGATTGACAGTGTGAGACGCATTGCGTTCTCCTACTTCGGGAAGCGAACGAGCTCGTTCTGGAGTGGGATGCCGCCCTTCACGGCCGTCGGCGCGTGACGGTTGCATGTGATCTTCGGCGGATTGCCGCCGATGCCACAGTTGCCCAACACTTCAAAATCCGTCGCGTACGGAAGGCCTTCCGCCGCGAGGAACGACGGACCATCTGCGATCTGAAAATGCACGTGCGGCTCGGTGGAATTGCCCGAGTTGCCAAGCAGCGCGATCACCTGTCCGCGTTTGACGCGGTCACCGATTTTGACGCGCAGCGAGCCGGGCTGCACGTGCGCATAGAGCGCGTACTTGCCGCCACCGATGTCGATGCCGACGAAATTCCCGCCGACAGTGGTGAGATCGATCTTCACGGCGCGTCCACCAGGAACGTTCTCCGGAATGCTGTCCTTCGTCGCCGCGACGACGCCGTCGGCGACGGCGAGGAGCTCAGTTCCCCACGCGTAATAATTGCTGTTCTTCGACGCGTCCGTTCCCGGACGACGCGAGCTGCCCGTCGAATCGACTTGCAGGAAGTCGATCGCGAAGCGCTGGCCACTCGCTGTGCGTCCGTCGAGCGCCAGCACGAGCCGGCGGTGGCCCGACGCATTCGACGGACCGTTGAACGCTGCCCATTCGCCGCGCACCGGCGGGCTGATCGCGACCGCCGCGCGCTCGACCGGGATGGTCGTTCCCTCGAGCACTTCGGTCGTCGCCGAGTCGCGCTGGAACG
>JAICJQ010000195.1 GCA_025928335.1 Gemmatimonadaceae bacterium | reverse complement strand
GGCGGAGATCGTTGCCGATCCAACTGCCAGAGCGTTGACAGTGCCCGATGAAACCGTCGCCACGCTCGCGTTCGATGAGCTCCACGCGAAACTCTTCCCGGTCAGCACCGCGCCCGTCGCCGAAAGCGCCGTTGCCGTGAGTGTCCCGCTCTCACCCACGTGGAGGGTCAGCGTGGACGGCGAGACCGTCACTGAAGCAATCGATGTGGCATCCGTGTTGTCGGGCGGCGGGTTCGTCGATGAGTCGCCGTGACATGATGAGAGAGTAACCACGATGGCGGGGAGCAATGCGATGTTGCGGTAGCACGATGGGGACAATGATCGCATGAGAACGTCAGGGAGTTTGGTCGAACGTGCCTTTCCTGATGCATTGCGTCTTTCTGGCCATTTGACCGTCATGCCCAAAGGCTATGCGAAGTCGTGTCGCGAAGGCGGTCTGTCATCGCGCTCCTTCCTTCCCACCACTCGCCTTCATCAACTGTTGCCAATTGACAATCACCATGAGTTTCGTCGGCGGCGCGGGCAGGCCTTTCAAGAAGACAAACTCCTTGCCGTTCGGGAAGACATCCCAGCCTTGCGCCTCCCCTTCCTTGCCGTAGACGTCGGCGAAAAGTGTGTCGCGTTTCAGGATGTCGAGCTGCTGCCCACGTATGGCGAGCCTCGCCGCGATCACGTGCGTGGGGGAGCGATAGTAGAGCGTGTGACCATCGGGTGCCCAGCGTGAAAGCACGCCGCCGCCGACTGACACCGGAATGCGAGCCCCCGGACCGGGAATGGGCCGCACGTACACTTCGTAGGACCCGGTCTCATTCGACTGGTACGACAGCCACTTCCCGTCCGGTGAGACGCTCGGGTTGGTTTCGTCCGGCGGTCCCGTCACGAATGGCTTGAGCGCCGCGAGCGAATCAGTCGGCGCGAGGTAGATGTCACGCGGACCATCGAGCGTGCGGATCGCCGACAGTCCACCGGCAGGACCGGGCGCGATTTCCGCCAGATTCGGCCGCGCGAGCAACACCGATTCGGCGCCGCTGCCGTCCCACGGCCGCGAGACGATGCGCGTGTCGGTGCTCTTGCCATTGACGTACAAAATCCGCGAGCCATCGCGCGACCACGTCGGTCGATAGCTGGCGCTGTCCGAAGTCAGCCGGCTCTTCGAACCGTCCTTCAAGTCCTGAATCCAGATATTGCCGGTATTGAACGTGCCCGCGGAAACTCGTAGCGCCATGCGCCGGCCGTCGGGCGAGATCATCGGCTCAGCGTAGTTGCGCGACTCGAACGCGAGACCTCGTTCGCCGCCTCGTTGATCCACGATAACGAGATTGGTCGCGGGTGCGGCACTGTTCGTCGCGTACGCCAACCAACCATTGTCGGCCACTGACATCTGATACCCGGTGAACGTCTCGGCGGCCGCCAGGTTATCGAGCAAACGGACCGCGGGGCCGGTGATCTTTCGACGACTCACCGAGAACGGTGCCGCGTACACCACGTCTCCCGGACGTCCGAAGAGAATGAATCCGGGCGCCGCAAAGTGCGCCGCGAATCCGCGAACGCCGAGCGATGTCACCGACCCCTTGTCGAGCGACACCACCGCCAGCTCGGCGGAGTCGGCGGATCCCACTTTTCCGCGCTGCAACGTCGTCAGCGCGTATTTGCTCCCCGGCAGGACCTCCGCATTCACAACTCCGTAGACGCCTCGTGTGCTATCCGGCCCGACAAGGAGCCGCGGCGTCTCTCCGTCCGCGTTGGTAATCCACAACTCGCCGCCTGCGTTGTACACGATGCGGTTGTCGTCGCCCCAACTCGACATTCTGATCTGACGTCCTCGCGCGTCGGTCGCCAACGTCACTGGCGCGCCACCGAGCACGGGGATCTTCATCAGCTTGCCCGGAAAAACACTGTACACGATCCACTTCTTGTCCGGCGAGAACGACGGGAACGAAGCGCCGTCGGCGCCTTTCACGACATACGACACGGAGTTGTCGGCGCTTCTCACGAACAAGGCGCGCGGGGACTGCTTGGTCTTGATGCTGAAGACCAGCAGCGAGCCATCTCGAGAGATCGCCATGCGGCTGCCTGCCGCCAGATTGCTCAACGACAGCGAGTCGGGAAGCACGATCTCGAACTGGCCGAGGCCCTGCGTTTGCGGCGTCGAACTTCGCACGGCGAGCCATATGGCGGTGACCGCGGCGACAACGGCGGCACTCCAGGCAACAATCTCACGCCTCCCAATCCGAGACACCTTTGTGACGCCTGCCCGGGGCATCGTCGTCGGCGCGCCGGCGCCACTCGGCATGCTCACGGATTTCTTGCCGGTGAGCGCCGCCGCGAAATCCGCCGCAGAAGCAAAGCGATCGGCTGGTATCTTGGCGAGCGCCGTCATCACCGCCGCCTCGATCGGTTCGGGAACCGTGGCGCGGGTAGCGCGCACGCTGCGCGGGTTCTCGGTGATGACTTTTGCGATGACTGCTTGAACCGTGCTCCCCGTATGGGGCGGATCGCCGACAAGCATCTCGTAAAGGACGGCGCCGAGCGAGTAGATGTCTGTGCGCGCGTCGAGCGCATGATCGCCAGTCGCCTGCTCGGGACTCATGTATTGCGGCGTGCCGAGCGAGAGCCCCGTTTGCGTGATGCGCGCGCCGCCCGCTTTGGAGACCGCGAGCGCGATCCCGAAGTCCATGATCATCGGGACGCCTTCGTGAAGCAGCACATTCTCGGGCTTGAGATCCCGATGAATCACGTTGTGGCGATGCGCGTAGTCGAGCGCGCCGGCGATGGCGGTAGCGATGCGGACGGATTCATCGACGCCGAGCTGCCGTTCGCGCACGAGTCGGTCGCGTAGCGTCTCGCCCTCGACGAATGGCATCGCGTAGTACAACAGTCCGCCCGCTTCACCCGAGTCGAAGAGCGGCAGCAGGTTCGGATGGTGGAGGTTGGCCATCACCTCGATTTCGGACATGAACCGCTCGGACCCGAGAACCGCGCCGAGCTCCGGATTGAGCACCTTCAGCGCGACGAGCCGCCTGTGCTTGAGGTCGCGCGCGAGGTAGACGACGGCCATGCCGCCGGCGCCGATGCGTCGTTCGATGACGTAGCGGCCGTCGAGAGCGGTGTTGAGCTGCTCAGTGGTGTGCACGAGTGAGAGAGGCGGGGCAGCAAAGAACGCTTCGCTGCGCGTTCGACTAACCTGCCGTTCGCGCGGCTATCCCGCCAGACGATGGCGGTAGGCTCGTCGCCGAGGTGCAGGATTGGGATTATTGCGTCTCATTTGCCGACTGCTATAATCGTCGATCTTGCATTAGGGGAGTACTCATGAGGCATCGCCGCCGAACGTTCGGTTCGCTTGCCATTGTCTCACTCACCCTCGCGACCTCGGCGTCGGCACAGAGCGTTCGTCAGGCGAGCGAGCGAAGTAACGTCGGCGTCATCCGCTTCACGAACTCCGGCGCTCCCGCGGCGCAGGCAGCGTTCCTCCGCGGCATCGCACAGCTACACAACTTCGAGTATCGCGAAGCGGCGCAGGCGTTTCAGGAGGCCGAGCGCGCTGATCCGAAGTTCGCGCTTCCGCACTGGTTCGAGGCGATGACACACTCGCCGATCCTGTGGAATGTCGACGATCCGCCGGCGGCCCGTGCGGTGCTGGCGCGTCTCGCTCCCACCGCGTCAGAGCGTCTCGCCAAGGCCGCGACGGACCGAGAGCGCTCTTTCGGCGCGGCGGTCGAAGCGCTCTACGCCGACACCACACTCACCGCGCGCACCAAGGCGTTCGCCGACTCGCTCTCCGCGCTGGCCCAGCGGGATACGACCGACCTCGAGGCATCCGCATTCGCCGCGCTCGGCAATCTCATGTACGTCTACCAACGCGACATTTCGCCGAGCGCGCACGAGGCCAACGCTCGGCGGGCGATCGCATTCGCCGAGCGCGTCTATCGCGACAGCCCGCGGCATCCGGGCGCGGCACATTATCTCATCCACGCGTCGGACATGCTCAACGCGTACACGCCGCGAGCGCTCCAACCCGCCTTCGACTACGCGTACATCGCGCCCGCCGCGGAGCACGCGTTGCACATGCCGGCGCACGTGTTTCTGAAAGACGGATTGTGGCATGACATGGTCGCCTCGAATGAGCGGGCGTGGAAGGCTTCGGTCGCCGAAGCGGGGCGAGAGCATCGGCTGCCGACGCAGCTCGACTATCATGATTTTACCTGGCTGCAGTATGCGTATCTGCAGGAAGGCCGCTGGCATGCCGCGCGCGCGATGATCGACAGCGCGCGCAAGATGATCGCGCCCTACGATTCCGGTTCGACGTTCACGATCGACGCACATTACGCTGCCGATTTCCTGACGTTCGCGTATGCGAACGAGACGGATCATTGGGTGGACGGGCCGAGCGGCTCGCCCGTAAGCACCATGCTTGGTCCGGTCGCCGCGCGCGAGCGCGAGCGGGGGCAAATGACAAGCACGAACTTCGCGCGCACCGCCGCGGCCCTCATGCGCGGCGACACCAGCGTGATTCCCGCCGCTCGCGCGTATGTCGACTCGGGGCTCAGACGATTGGAGCTCGAGGCGATCATCGCCGAGCGGCGTGGGGACCGAGAGCAAGCGGTCGCATTATGGCGTCGCGCGGCGCTCCGCGATACGAGTCTTCTCGGTGGACCACCGCGCTCGCTCATTGCGCGCGAACGGCTGGCGGCGGCGTTGCTCGCGATGGGCCGCGCGACGGACGCCGCCGCCGAGTATGAGCATGCTCTAAAGAACACCCCGGGTCGCTCGACCGTACTGCTTGGTCTAGCCCGCGCACGACTGGCGATGGGCGACACGACCGGCTCGGCGGTCGCGTACACGCATCTGCTCGAGAATTGGTCGCATGCCGACGCGGATCTGCCGGCGCTATCAGAAGCGCGCCGCGGCGCGGCTCGCGCGACGCCAACCAAAGTCGTGAACACGGAGGCCGCGATTGCCAAGCAGCGCGTGTGGTTCAAGAACGGCGCGCTCATGCTCGAGGGATTTCTCTTCAAGCCCGCGGGGAACGGACCGTTTCCTACCGTCGTCTGGAATCACGGAAGCGAGAGGACTCCGGGTGCGGGACCGCAGTTCGACTCGGTCGCGGGCGTCTTCGTACCGCATGGTTACGTAGTCTTCGCGCCGGTGCGGCGCGGGCATGACGAGTCGGAGGGCGAGCACATTGGCGTCGTGCGCGGTCGCGTGGCCGGAGCGCAGGGACAGCAGGCCGGCGATGCCCTCGCCACGCGGCTTCTTGCCACCGACCAGCTGAGCGATCAACTCGCGGGCCTTTCGTATTTGAAGAGACTACCCTTCGTCGACACGACGCGCCTCGTGGTCGCCGGCTGTTCGTTCGGCGGCATTCAAACGTTGCTCGCCGCCGAGGGCAATCGTGGCTTCAAGGCGGCGTTGCCGCTCTCACCGGCGGCGGACAATTGGAATCACAACGCGCCCCTGCGGGCGCGATTGGAGGCGGGCATCGCGAAGATCGACATCCCGGTGTTTCTCATCCAGCCGCCCCGCGACGCGAGCCTTCGTCCGGCGCGCGAACTGGGCGCGGAGTTCACGCGATTGAAGAAGGACTATCGCGGGAAGGTGTGGCCGGACACGCTCAGCGCGCGCGAGGCGGCGCATTGTTTCGGCGGGGCGAACGGCATGCACGTGTGGGCGGCGGAAGGAGTGGCGTTCTTTGATTCGGTCCTGGCGAGGAAGCGCTGACTGGGCAGATGAGCCGTCGGGCCGACATGGCCACCTACGCTTCCCAACCTGGCACGCCAACCATCTGCCGTTCGCGATATGCGCAGCGCATTGACTCCGACTGGCACGTGATGGTACTTCTCGGCCAGAGGAATGGAGGTAAGATGGTCGCCGACATGGGAACCTTTCGCATCGACTTCGAGATCGCGAATCCTGCGCTGCCGGAAGCGCGACGAGTTGTTCGCAACGCACTCGTTGACACGGGCGCGGAGCTGTCCTGGATACCGTCCGACATGCTCGAGTCGCTCGGAATCGAGCGCTATGCACGCTCGCGGTTTCGCCAGGCCAACGGCAGGATCCTGGAGCGCTGGACGGGGTCAGCCTTTCTCTATGTCGAGGGAAAGAGGACGGCGGACGACGTCGTTTTCGCCGAGCGGGGCGACATGGTGTTGCTTGGGGCTCGCTCGCTGGAAGGTTTGAATCTGAGAGTTGAACCGTCGAACCGCCGATTAGTCGACGCTGGTCCCGCGCCAGCGGCCGCGGTTGGCTAATCGCTAGCGTCTAGAAGGCTTCCGATCTCCGTGGCGAACGGATCGGACCTGCGTCTCATCGATTAGCGCACTCGCCGCTTCATCTCATCGACCCAGTGGGGAACGACGCGGAGGTACGCCGCGGTGAGCGGCTCCGGCGATTGCGCGTAGACGATCGCGCCGGCGTCCGCCGAGAGCCGGAACGAGTAGCCGGGCGTCTCGGTGAAGCGCGGATCGAGCGGCCAGAACTCCAGCTTGCCGACGATGTCGCCCGTCCGTGGATCGAGCTTGGCGACGTACCATCCCGGCGTGTCGCGGAAGATCAGCTCATTCGCCGAGAGCCAGAGTGGCTCCCAACCCGATGGTGCGATCTGCACGCGTGCCTTCGACGCGCGATTGAGGACGATCAGCTCGCCGGTCTTCGTGGATTGGAACGCGACGAAGCGGCCGTCGGGCGACAGCGCGCCGAACCGGGCTCCGGTGGCAATCGTGTCGACGCGGAACGGCTTCACCGTCGGGTCGAATGTCTCGATGAGGTCGAGGTCCCATGCGTTCAACACGACGAGGTGGTCGCTGGGGAAATGGTGCGGCTCGAATTGGCGCCTGGTGATCGCGAAGCGCTGGATCGTGTCGGGCGCCTGACCGCTCTGCGGTGATCCGATGAGAATCGCCGAGCCGCTGGAATCAGCGACGTCGATGATCACGCGATCGCCGCGCGGGCTCCAGAGCGGCTGTCCCACGTCGTGCGCGCGCAGCCAGACGGTCGACCGGCCGCTGGCGAGATCGTAGATGCGGAGCTCCATCCCGTCGCTGACCGGCACCGCGGCGGCGAGGCGCGTACCGTCGCGGGTGAGGTCCCAGCGAAGAAACGCCGCCGGCTCGATCGGCAACGGTTCGGGTGTCTTGCCTCTCGAGAGCTTCACGAGGCGCGCGACTTCCGCGTTCGGCCCGAGCGCATACACCAACGTGCCGGCCGGCGTGATGCGATACTGACCGGCACCCGAATACGCCTCGCGTCGAATGCCGGTGACGAGCGTGACCGGGTGGTCGGCGGTGTGCGTCGCGGGATCGTACGCAGCCGCGCGCAGGTCGCCGTCGAGCGACATGTAGACGAGGTAACGTCCGTCTATAGGTATGAAGTCTGTACCTGAAAGACGACTGCGCGTCCCGTCCGCGCCGCGGACGGTTATGTGCACGCTGTCGTTGGCGCTGGGACCGATGAGATGCGCGTACTTGTCGCCGCCACCGCCGCACAGGAACTGTTTCGTGTTGGCGATCCAGGTCGGCTCGATGCAGTAGCCGACGATCCGCTGTGAGATCTGGCCCGATTCGACATCGATGAAGCGGGCGCGGTTACCGTCGTGATCGACGACGTACAACTGCCCCGGCGACATCCATTCAATCGCGTTGACGTCCGTCGCCTCGACGAGCGATCGCGCCGCGCCGCCGTCGGCGGGAACGATGCGAATGGCCTGATCCGCGGCAAAAGCGACGAAGCGGCCGTCGGGTGAGACGCGCGGCGCAACGCCGACCT
>JAICJQ010000132.1 GCA_025928335.1 Gemmatimonadaceae bacterium | reverse complement strand
TACTTGTTGTCCCCCCCCCCCCTCGCACCTCACCGGGCCCCCCCCGGCCACCCCACCTCTCCCCCCCCTGGGGGGCCAGCCCCCTTTTTTCGCCGGCTAAACGGGGGTCGGACCCCCGGGGGATCAAAAAAATGCGGGGCGCCCTGGGAACCAGGGCGCCCCGTTGTTGTTCCGAGCGTGAGATCAGGCCTTCCGATCCAAGCACTTCGTGTAGTTCGGATTGTTCGTTTCGTCGACCGTCATCGGGAAATTCACGTCGCTTCCGTACGTCCCTCCCTTGAAGAACGTGCCGGCCGGGAAGCTGTCCGACCCGTCGGCCGCGCGGCCGTAGAGGCGGATCAGTCGACGGAGGTCACCAAGTCGCTGGCCGCGCGAGAACGTCCAGAATGCCTTTTCGCGGAAGAACAGATTCACGGCATCGGCCTTCGTCGCCGGTGTCGCGAGCGCGGACATCGCCGGCGTCGTAATCGCACCCAGGTTCTGCGGCGCGGTGCGAAGGCCATTCAGGATGGTCATCATCCCCGCGAAATCGCTCGCGTTGAGTTTGGCCTCTGCTTCGATCAAGCGAGCATCCACGCCCGACCAGATCGGCGTCGGATCTGTTCGCGCCCACAGCGTCGTGAAGATGAAGTTCGTCGAGTTGTCGAATCCACGCCCGGCTGGGGAGGTACCGAGCGTCGTGCCGGTGACCGGGATTCGCGGATCTTTCGCCGACGCGAATGGCAGCGAATTCTTGATGACGCCGGTCACGTCGAAGCTGTCGCCCACCGTCCAGCGCTTGGCACTGGTGTTCAACGACCAGATCTGGTTGCTGCCCGAGGTCAGCGAGAACGTCGCCAGCAACTGGAAGTTGGTGGGGACCGCCGAGACTACCGTGGCCGCCTCAGGGAACTTCCCTTGCTCGATCAGGATGCGCCCTTTGAGAACGGCGGCGGCGTTGTGTACCGAAACGGAGAACGCGTCGGTCCCGGTGCTCATGGACAGCGCCGAGTCGGCATGCGTTGCGGCGACCGCATAAACGTCGGCGTTTGTCGCTTGCGGCGGGTTCGCCCCTTCCGCGATCGGAGCACCGTTGCAGATCCACTCGGCGATGTAGAGCTCGGCCGTCGCCATCACCATGTACATCTGGGCGATGTTCGAGGGATATGCCGCGGGGACCGGGGTCGGCGGGAAGGCGACGAGCGCGTTGATCGCCTCACGCGCGCTCGTCCGCGTTCGGTACAGGTCGCGCACGATCGGCGTCCAGTTCGCGTTATTGTCCTGGACCTGGCGCTGATCGGTCTCGTTGCGCTGCGAGAACGTGTCGCTGGACTTCCATTCGTCGGTGATGAGGCCCGCGAACATCCACGGGCTGTCACCGGCGCCGGAGCCCGCGGTGATCTGACGGAGTCGCGCCAAGGCGCCGATGCGCAGCGCGTCGGCCCCCGCCGGCGAGCTTGCAGCGGATGTGTCGATGATCGTGCTGATCGGCGCATCGAGCAGCGTTTGCTTCGGATCCGTGCACGCCGCCGCGACAATCAAAATGATCGCGCCGGATCGCGCGTAATGATTATGGATTCTCATGACGTATGATCCTCGCGGTCAGTAGCGGAGATTGAGGCGCACCGTGTAGTACCGCGCCGGGCCGGCCGTGAGCAGCGTCGCCTGCGTATCGCCCTGGTTGTAGTTCTGTTCGGGATCCGCCGCCGTCCACTTCGTCCAGACGTGGAGGTTGCGCGCCCCAAAGACGATCGACGCGTTCTGCGCGCGCGCCGCCTTGGACGCGATCTTGTCGGGCAGCGTGAACGTCGCCGTCAGTTCGCGGAAGCGCCAGAATTGATAATTCTCGAAATAGCCATACTGGGAAACCGGGTTCTTGTCGCGCTCGGCCACCGCGCGAGCCTGCTTCCAGAGGTCCGGATGCAGCGTCGACGTCTCCGGGCACGACGTGGTCTGTTGGCAGAGGAACCCTTCTTCGTTGTTGTAGAGGCTCGCGCCGCCCTTGTAGTCGAACAGGGCCGTGATGCGCACCTTGCGGCTGAACAAATCAAAACCGCTCTGGACGGACGCTTCATCGCGTGGCTGCGAGTATCCGATGAACTCGAAGCCGTCGCAGATGTTGGTGATGTTGTGGCCAGCGGCATCCTTCAGGAGGCTCTTCGTCGAATCGATGCAGGCCGGACCGCCGATCGTCCGTACCGCGACTTCGTCCGGCGTGATGATGCCGTCGTTGTTCTTATCCGTGTACGTGTACGAGCGCTGCCAGTACCCGTTCACCGGGAACCCCTCGATCTGCCGCGTGGTCGTGTTGATGATCGGCGGAATCGGGTTGCCGCTCGCATCGAGTCCCAGCGACTTGAGCACGTTCGTATTGTGCGAGCCGTTCAGGGTCAGGTCCCAACCAAATCGTCGATTGTCGACGACTTGACCGGTGATGAGCAGCTCATGCCCCGAATTCTGAACCTTGCCCAGGTTCGCCTTCACCGTGCTCTGCGCCTGACCGGTGCTCGGCGCGAGCACCTGATCGATCAGCGCGTCGCGACTGATCTTGTTGTAATACGTGTACTCGAGGGTCATGCGGCTTCCGAACCAGCGCGAGTCGAAGCCCGTCTCGAGCTCCGTCGACTTCTCAGGCTTCAGATTGGCGTTGCCGGGAAGGTTCGAACGCTCGCCGCTGATGTCCGCCCCGCTGATGCTCGTCAGCACTGTGGTGAGCGTGCGCAGAGCGTCCGTCTGGCCCGGCTGTACGCCCGACGAGCCCCACGCGGTGCGAAGCCGCAGATTGTTCAGCCAAGAAATGGACGGGAAGAAGCTCTCGTCCGAGGCGACCCACGATATCTGCGCCTTCGGATACACGACGCGCTGGAAGTTCGTGCCGAACGCGCTGTTCTGGTCCGTGCGCGCGCCCACCGTGAAGAACATGCGATCGCGCCACGCGGCCTGCTCTTCAGCAAAGAGACCGAGTGTCTTGGATAGAACGACCGCGTTCGTGATGGACGGCGTTGTGCCCTGCGACGGCGTCTGAGCGCCCGGCGGAAGAATCGAGCCCGTCGACGTCGTGCGGTCGAGCTGATAGTTGTTGTACTGAGCACCGACGCTGGTCTTCAATCCGAGCGCGTTTCTCGCCTGCCACGTCCCATCGGCTCCGAGGCTCGCCGAGAAGTTGCGCGTGTTGGCGCGACTGTCGGTGGCGAAGCCGAGGCGGTTCGTCGCGAAGTCCGCGCATTGCTGGAGTCGGCACAGGTTGTAGCCGACGCGGTCAGTCAGGTCGAGACCCATGTCGGCGCGCGCGGCCAGCCAGCTGAGCGGACGCCAGTTGCCGTTGCCGCTTCCAATGAAGCGCTGAATGCCTTCGTCAGTCGTGTTCTGGAACATTTCCGCGGGCGTGTAGCCCGCCCAGCCCATCAGCGACTGGTTGAGCGAGCCCGTGCCCGTGCAGCCGGGGCCTTTGACGTAGCCGCAGCCGGTTTCGCCATTGTACCAGAAGCTGTTGACGTTGTTGTCGACTTGCGGCAGACGCTGATCCTGCTTGATGAAGCCCGTCTGCAGCGAGAGATCGAGCTGCGGCGTCGGCGTCGCGGTCAGGTTCAATCGAGCGGTCGATTTCTGCAACGCTTCGGGCCAGAGCCACTCACCGCGCATCGGCGTCTTGAGGGCCGCGAGCTGATTCTGCGACGCGGTCGGCATGCGGAGCGGGCCATTTTCATTTTCGATGTTCCCGCTGGCGAAATAGCGGATCTGATCGATGCCGCCGCTCAACTGGCCGCCCCACTCGTTCCGATAACCGTCGTGGATCGGCGTCACGCTGTCGGTCGTCCACATGTTGAGGACGGTCGTGCTGTCGAGCAGGCACGTCGCGCCGGTGGCGCTCGCGGACGCTGAGAGTTCTTTCAAGACGCATTTGCGCTGCGTCGTAGAACCGGGCGAATGGCCGAGGATCGCGTACTGTGCCGGGTAGTTGTTCTTGTCCTGCACCAACCCCTGCTCGCCATAGAAATTCCACTTTGGCGCGCCGGCCCGGCCCTTCTTCGTCGTGATGAGAATGACGCCGTTGGCGCCCGCCGTCCCATACAGCGTCGCCGCCGACGGCCCCTTCACGATTTCGATGTTCTCGATGTCTTCCGGATTGAGATCGTTGACGCGGCTCGGCCCCGTGCCGCCGACGCTGATGCTCGTGTTCGCGCCGCCGGAGCCATTGTCGCTCGTCATGCGAATGCCGTCGATGATGTAGATCGGATCATTCGACAGCGAGAGCGACGCGGTTCCACGCACACGAACGCGCGAGCCGGCACCCGTCATGTTCGACGGAAGCACCTGGACGCCGGGGGCCTTTGCCACGAGAAGGTCGCCCATGTTCATAATCGGCGAGTTGGCAAGCAGCTTGTTGGCGTCGAGGTTCGTGACGGAGTTGCCCAGCTCGGTCCGCCGCTGCTGTCCCGTCGCCGTGGTGACGACTTCTTCAAGCTGCACGACGCTCTGCGTCATCGCGAAGTCGAGCGTCGCCGTCTCGCCGTTTATCGTGCGGACCGATTTCTTCTGCTCCGTGAATCCGACCCGAATGACGCGGATTTCCGCGGTCCCGGCCGGAACGTTCCGCACGGTGTACCTGCCGTCTTGTCCTGACGTCGTGAACAGTGACGTGCCGAGAACGATGATTCGGGCTTCCTGAATCGGAGCACCAGCGGCCGTCTCGGTGATGCGCCCCGTAATAGTGGCCCCTTGGGCGGCGAGTGGAGCTGCCGCGAAGATGCTGAGGCCGGCGACGACGAAAGTGCGTGCCCAACGTGGAATCTCTACGTGTCGCATGATCGACTTCCTTTGCCGGAGGAGATTGGAAGGAGCGACTACGGCGGACATGGCCCAAGAGCCATGCGTGTCAAGCCGGTGGAATAAACCCACCAGTTGACGTAGGACGTCACATCGCCGGTATGATCGGGCTTCAAACGTTTCCCAATTTTGTGAACCGGTTCAGTTTCGTCGGGCGGAAGCGTATACGCGATCGGAATCCGGCGCAAGAAGGCGGAATCCGACAGCGCGGACCGCTAAGAACTTCTAATCGCCGGCGAAATGCGGATCGGCGTCCGACCCGGAATCCAGAATCGCGGCCAGCTGAGCCACGTCCACCGCTGGTGCGGACAAATCCAACGTCAGTTGCTGAACGGGGATGAACGAGCGCCTATGATGCGGCGTCACGCCGCGGTCGGCGAGCCCCTGCAGGTGGGCCAGCGTCGCATACCCGACATTCCGCTCCCACCGATAGTCGGGGTACCGCCCCGCGAGGGATTGCATGAGTCGATCGCGGGTGACTTTCGCCAGGATCGACGCGCACGCGATGCTGTAGCACAGGTCGTCGCCATCGACGATCGCCGTGTGCGGAATCTCGAGCGTCCGAAAAGGCTTGCCGTCCACCAGGACGTGATGCGGCGTCATACGAAGGCGGCTCAATGCGCGCCGCATGGCGATCACCGTCGCCTGGTAGATGTTGACGCGGTCGATTTCCCGAACCGACGCCGCACCGATCGCGAACGCCAAGGCTCGCTCCCGAATTTTCGGAGCCAGCCGATTACGTTGGTCAACAGAAAGGCGCTTCGAGTCGTCGACGCCCGGAATGGCGCGGGCGTCGGGCGGCATGATGACCGCGCATGCGACAACGGGACCCGCAAGCGGGCCCCGTCCGACTTCGTCCACTCCAGCGATGAGGGGCCCGACCGCCTTCCGCAGCTCTCGCTCGATCGGCTTCCACCGATCTCGCGCCATGGCTGGGCGTCCCCTTCCGCTACGCGGGGCTACTCGCTCGCGGCGGTACCGGTCTCCGGCACCGCGACGCGCGTCTTCTTCTCGCGGATGCGCGTGGCCTTGCCGGTCAGATTGCGCAGGTAGTAAAGCTTGGCGCGACGGACGCGGCCGCGGCGCACGACGACGATCTCGGCGAGCATCGGGCTGTGGACCGGGAAGATGCGCTCGACGCCGACGCCGTTCGAGATCTTGCGAACGGTGAAGGTCTCGCTGACACCGGCGCCACGACGGGCGATGCAAACGCCTTCGAACGCCTGGATACGCTCCTTCTCGCCTTCCTTCACCCGCACGTTCACACGAAGCGTGTCACCGGGACGGAATGGAGGCACGTTCCGAAGCCACTCTTTCTGCGTTTCAATGAAGGCATGCATATGACGCTCGGGGCTAGGGCCCGGTTGATCGGTTCTGGTAGAGACATGGGATACTAAACCGTTGTGGCTGCGAAGTCTAGATGCGGCGCGGCCGGCGGGAGACAGGGGTTATGAACCCTGAGGCCCCTTCGACAGCTCCGTGAGACGGCGGGCTTCCGCTTCTTTCCACTCCGCCACCCGCTTGTGGTCGCCGGACAAAAGAACGTCCGGCACCATGAGCCCCCGGTACTCCGGCGGCCGCGTATAACTCGGCGCACTCAACCCGCGCTCGAAGAACGAGTCGGTACGCGCGCTCTCGACGTCCGACATCGCGCCCGGCAACAGGCGCACCGTCGCGTCGATGATGGCCAGCGCGGCGGGCTCGCCACCGGACAGCACAAAATCGCCGAGCGACAATTCTTCGGTGGCGAGGTGATCGGCCACTCGCTGGTCGACGTCCTTATAGTGGCCGCAGAGCAGTGTCAGCTCGTCACCCTGAGAGAACCGGATCGCGTCGGCCTGTGAAAATCGCTTCCCTCGCGCCGACATCAAAACGATCGGCGCGCGGGCCCCGAGTCCCTCGACGGCTTCGAAGAACGGCCCGGGCTTCATCACCATGCCCGGCCCGCCGCCGTACGGGTAGTCGTCGACGGTGCGATGCCGATCGTGGGTGAAGTCGCGCAGATCGACGACGCGATACTCGACGGCCCCGGCCTCGCGAGCGCGTGACGGAATGCTCAAGCCGAGGGGCGTCGTGAAGAAATCGGGGAAGATCGTCACGACGTTGATTCGAAGCGGACGGACGTTCGCGGGCCGTACGTCAGTCATCGAGCAGGCCCGCCGGTGGATCGATGCGAATCACCCGGGCGTCGCGATCGACCGATATGACGATGCGATCGTACGGCACGAGGACCGTCCCTTTGTCCCGGCGCACATCGAGGGTGAGTCCCTGCGGAAGCTCGTACAGTTCCTCCACGGTGCCGACTGTCTCCCCGGAGTCGAGCTCTACGCGCATCCCGAGCAGGTCATGGACATACACCTCGTCGTCGCCGAGCGGCTCGAGCTCGGAGGCGGGCAGCAGCAGATAGCGGTCGCGCCACGTGTCGGCGATCGACCGCTCGCTGATCTCGTCGAAGTGGACGATGAAGCCGCCCTTGAATGGCTGCGCCGACGCGATCGTCAGCTCGCGGCGATCCTTCGACGGATCGCCCGTCACCGTACCGGCAACGAGCGTTCGGCCGGCGGCGAACACGCCGTCGGGATCATCGGTAATCGCCTCGACGACAAGATCGCCACGCACGCCGTGCGCCTTGCGCACCCGCCCTACAATAATCAGCTCGTCGCTCGACACAGAAACAGGGTCTGACCCCCATGGGTGCGAATTCGCTCGAATCACATCGCCGCGGGAGTGATGAAAATCGCGATTGGGGTCTGACCCCAAATCGAGTTGTGGTACGGGGTGTTGCACCTCGCTAACGGTCGCGAGTCCAGAGGAGCAGCGTGCCGCAGCCGGTGCCGGTGGCGTTGAACTGCATCGGGAGGCTCGCGCCGCCCGGATAGTACTCGATGCCGCCGTACTCGTTGACGCCCATGTGGCCGAAGTCGGGCGGTGGACCGTGCTCGCGATCCGATGGCCCATCCCACGGACCATTCCACGTGCGAACGCCGTCGATGTACACCGTGACGAAACACTGATTCGGGCTTCCGGCCGGCTTCTTTCGGAACACGGGACCGCCGTCGCCGACGGTTCGGCCAGACGCCAGATACACCGCGGAGCCGATGAATACCTGCGTCACGCCAGGGATTCGCGCCGAGAGAAGGCCGGCCATCTGCCGTGAATCGTTGTCCCGCAAAACACCCTCAGTAACGAAGTATCCCCCCTGCCCCGAGCGCCGGCGTTCCTCCATGCCGGCCAGACCCGGCGGCAGACGGCGCTGGCCCGCGGTCGTTGTCCTCACCGTGTCGAGCGCGACGACAAGTTGGGCGAGCACGAATTCGCGCTCGGTGACCGCGTTCGCCTTGATCTCGACCGTATCGGTCATCGGCGTAAAACCGACGGCGCGAAAAGTGACCACATAACGACCCGGCGCCATGCCGGCGATGCCGAACTCGCCGAGGTAGTTTGTCGTCGCCGCGCGATTGAGCTGCGGCACGCGAATCTCGACGCCGCCAACCATGTGACCGACGGAGTCGCGCGCGACGGTTCCGGCCAGCGCGCCGGTTTGCGCCTGAATGGAAGCGGCCGGCGCCACCATGGCGACGGCCGCGATCACACGCGCGGACGAACATGCGGACCGGCCAATCGGCACGAACCGCATCACGTTCTCACATCAGCTTTCGGCGGAGCTCACCGGCACGGCTGACGCCGTGAGCTTGCGGCCAAGCCGCGTCTCGTGACGCGACTTGAGCACACCGGCGCGACGCAGCAACGAGCGGACGGTGTCCGTCGGCTGCGCGCCGCTGTCGAGCCAATAGTGGACGCGCTCGGTCTCGAGGTTGAGCGCCTGCTCACCCTGACGAGGATTGTACTGTCCGATGACCTCGATGAACTTCCCGTCGCGCGGGCTGCGCGAATCGGCGATGACGATACGGTACGACGGCTGCTTTTTCCGGCCGGTGCGCCGGAGACGAATCTTGACGGCCATTGGATCCTCGTTGGGTTCTGTGTGCTGCTCCGGGCTCCTCGCGCACTAATCAATCGACTAGCCGCACCCGGACGTACTCGATCGGAGATCTCCTCTCCTCTCTCTCTCTCTACCGCATACCAAACATATTCGGCCTGAACTTCCCCCCACCACCGGGAAGATTTCCAGCCTTCTTCATCATCTTCTGCATTTCTCTGAACTGCTCCAACAACCGATTCACTTCGCTGATCGGACGGCCGGAGCCTTTGGCGACGCGGGCGCGGCGGGAGCCGTTCATCATATCGGGCTTCTTGCGCTCTGCGTGGGTCATCGAGAGTACGATCGCCTCGAGATGCCGTAGTCGCTTGGGATCGGTCGCCTTCACCTGCTTGAGCATCTTCGAATTCACGCCCGGGAGCATCTTGAGGATGCCCTCGAGTGGTCCGAGGCGCTCGATCTGCTTCATCGCGGCAAGGAAGTCCGTGAGATCCATGCCCTCCTTGCGCACCTTCTTCTCGAGCCGCTTTGCTTCCTCAGCGTCGAACGCGGTTTGCGCTTTTTCGACGAGGCTGACGATGTCGCCCTGCTGGAGAATGCGGCCCGCCATGCGTTCCGGATAGAACTCCTCGAGCGCATCGACCTTCTCGCCGACGCCGATGTACTTGATCGGCTTCTTCGTCACGCCGTAAATCGAGAGCGCCGCGCCACCGCGGGCGTCGCCGTCCATCTTCGTGAGGATGACGCCGGTGACGTGCAGACGCTGATCGAAGCCTTGCGCGATCTTCACCGCGTCCTGGCCGGTCATGCCGTCGGCGACGAGCAGGATCTCGTCGGGATGGATCGCCGCTTTGAGATGGTCGAGCTCGGCCATCATCTCGTCGTCGATCTGGAGACGGCCCGCGGTATCGACAATGACCACACGATCGCGCGCGCGGCGCGCCTGCTCGATACCGGCTTTGGCGATGCGCACGACATCCTGTGTGCCGCGCTCCGCGTACACCGGAATGTCGAGCTGCTGGCCGAGCGTCTCGAGCTGGTCGATGGCGGCGGGCCGATAGACGTCGCAGGCGACGAGGCGTGTCGCGCGGCTCTCGCCCTTGAGTTTGCGAGCGAGCTTCGCGGCCGTCGTCGTCTTGCCCGAGCCCTGCAGTCCGACCATCATCACGATCGTCGGCGGCACCGAGCTGAGCTTGAGTCCCTCGCGCTGCTCGCCAAGCATCGTCGTGAGCTCGTCGTAGACGACCTTGACGAGCTGCTGCCCAGGCGAGACGGTGCGAAGCTGCGCGACACCGACGGCTTTCTTCTCGACGCGCTCGAGGAATTCACGGGTCAGCTGGAAGTTGACGTCGGCCTCGAGCAAGACGCGACGCACCTCGCGAAGCCCTTCTTTGATGTCGGCTTCGGTGAGGACGCCGCGGCCCCGGAGCCGCGCAAACGTCGCTTCGAGTTTCTCGGACAGCTCATCGAACATAGACGGGGAAAGATAGTCGGGGCCCTTGTCGCGAACAAGTTCGTGGTGGTCCGTAATCCGCTATCGGTGTTATACTTACGCGCGAAGATCCCCTGACCAGCGACTCGAGAGCCGCCCGCATGGCCAAAGCGCAGCGCAAGGACGACATCCTCAAATCCGAGCTCCCGCCGGCGCTGCCGTTGATGGCGCTCCGGTCGACGATCGTGTACCCACTCGGTACGATCGCCGTCCAGATGGGGGCGCCGGAGAACCTCGCTCTTCTCAGAGCGAACGAGAATTCGGGTTTGATCGTCGCGCTCGTCGTCGCGAGCGGCGATCACGATGAGCCGATCGACTCGCAGCGGTTCCGCGGGCGCGTCGGCGTCGCGGCACGCGTGCACGAGCGCATCAATCTGCCGGGGGACACCGTCCAGATCACGCTCCAGGGACTTCGGCGAATCGTCATTGAAGATCTCTCGCAGATCGATCCGTTCCCGATCGCCAACATTCGCGCGGCGCGCGAGACGCCTCCGGAACCGACGGAGCTCGACGATCTCGTCGCGCGCGTCGTGTCGTCGGCCGAGACGCTGGCCGAGCTCGTGGACCGCATCCCGGACGAGGTGCCGGCGATCCTCAAGATGAACGTCTCCGACCCGGGGCGGTTCGCCGACCTCGCGGCGACGAACATGAACTTCAAGATCTCTGACAAGGATGAGGTCTTGCAGCGGCTCGACGTCGGGCAACGCCTTCGGTTCATTCTGTCACGCCTCGAGCGCGAAGTCGCCCGGGCCCGCGTCATGGAAGACGTGAAGAAGCAGACCGAGATCAAGATCGAGCAGCATCAGCGCGAGTTCTATCTCCGCCAGCAGCTCCGCGCGATCCAGGCGGAGCTCGGCGAAGCTGATCCGGGCGAGAAAGAGGCGATCGATCTCCTCAAAAAGATCGAAGACGCCAAGCTGCCCGAGAAAGTCGCCCAGGAGGCACGCCGCGAGACGGAGCGAATGCGCATGCTGTCGCCGGCGTCGAGCGAGTATCAGGTCGTGCGCACGTATCTCGACTGGGTGCTCTCGCTGCCGTGGAACAAGCGATCGGGCGAGCAGGAGATCGACCTCAAGAAAGTCGAAGAGGCGCTCGACGGACGGCACTACGGGCTCGATGAGGCGAAGGAACGCATCATCGAGTATCTCGCCGTGCGCAAACTGCGCGGCGGCGATCCGCATGGTCCGATCCTCTGCTTCGTCGGTCCACCGGGCACCGGCAAGACCTCACTCGGCGAAGCGATCGGCAAGTCGATCGGGCGCGAATTCTATCGCATCTCGGTCGGCGGCCTGCGAGACGAAGCGGAAATTCGCGGACATCGCCGCACGTACGTCGGCGCGATGCCGGGATTGATCATCCAGGCCCTGCGCCGCGTCTCGGTGAAAGATCCCGTGCTGATGATCGACGAGATTGATAAAATGTCGGGAGGCGGACCATCCGGTGACCCGACGGCGGCGATGCTGGAGGTGCTCGATCCGAGCCAGAACAACGCGTTCGTCGATCATTATCTCAACCTCCCGTTCGATCTGTCGCAGTGCTTGTTCATTTGCACGGCGAACAATCTCTATGACATCCCGGCGCCGCTGCGCGACCGCATGGAGATCATCAAGATCGTCGGCTACACGGTCGAGGAGAAAGTCGAGATCGCGTGGCGATATCTGCTGCCGCGATTGCTCGAGGAACACGGCATCAGCGACAAGGATCTCCAGTTCACCGACGAGTCGCTGTCGTTCATCTCCAACCGCTACTCGCGCGAAGCCGGCCTTCGAAACTTCGAGCACAACCTCGCGGCGATCATGCGCAAGCGCGCGCGCGCAAAGGCCGAGGGTGAAGAGGGCGCGTGGGTCGTCGACATCGAGAAGGTCGAGGAGTTCCTCGGCATTCCCCGATACGCTGTCGAAGAGGCGGAGAAGGAGCCGGAGGTGGGCGTCGTGACCGGACTCGCGTGGACGTCGACGGGCGGCGACATCATGCTCATCGAAGCGCTGCGCATGCCGGGACAGGGGCGCATGACGGTCACCGGACAGCTCGGCGACGTGATGCGCGAATCGGTCGACGCCGCGTACTCCTACGTTCGTTCGCGCGCCGCTCAACTCGGTATCGAAGACTCGGTCTTCCGCGAGTACGATCTGCACATCCACCTGCCGGCGGGCGCCATCCCCAAAGATGGACCGAGCGCGGGCATCACGCTCACCCTCGCGATCGCGAGCGCACTGAGCGTCCGCCCCGTACGACGCGACCTGGCGATGACCGGCGAGGTCACGCTGCGCGGCAAGGTGCTGGAGATCGGCGGCGTGAAGGAGAAGGTGCTCGCCGCGTATCGCTCCGGACTCCGCGAGATCATCATGCCGAAGTCGAACGAGAAGGATCTCCGCGACGTGCCCGAGGAAGTGCGGAAGAACATGTCGTTCGTTTTCGTCGAACGCATGGACGAGGTGCTGCGGCTGGCGTTGCTCGAGCCGGTGTCCGACGAACTGGCGGATGAAGTGCAGCCGGAGCCGTCTCCTGGACTAGCCGGCTCGACGACACCGGCCGATCGCGCCGAGGAAGTTTCGGTCGGCGACTAGGCAATCGTCGCCTCATTCGACCCGACCGGCGGGGCCCCCCCCGGGGCGGGGCGGGCCGGGGGGTGAGAGGGACCCAAACGGGGCCGGATAATAGGGCGAAGCCCGGGGGGGGCGCGCCAACAGGGTTGGGTTGGGGTAGACCCCCCCCCCGAGTACCAG
>JAICJQ010000190.1 GCA_025928335.1 Gemmatimonadaceae bacterium | reverse complement strand
GCCAATTCCTCTTCCGAAACAGAGAGACCGTCCACGGTCCGCAGACCCAAATACACTTCTTCGGCCTGGCGATTTTCTGTCGTGAGTTGTTCGTGGCCGGCGATTGGGTCTTCCCCCGAGTGGATCGCCGCGAGCCAGTCCGTGTACGCCGTGAGATTCCATCGCCGCGCATCACCGTCGAATTCATGCGCCGACGGTCCCAGCCCGGCATAACGCGCCCCGCTCCAGTACGCCGAATTGTGCCGCGAGCGCGCACCTTCCCGCGCGAAGTTCGAAACCTCGTAGTGCTCGAAGCCCGCGCTACCCAGGACGTCGTGCGCGTACAGGAATTCGTGCTCGTATGCATCTTCCGGCGATTCAGTCAACTCGCCGCGCTTTTGCCGTCGGCCCAGCACGGTACCCGGCTCGATCGTCAGTCCGTAGAGCGAGATATGCGACGGCTCGAGGTCCAAGGCGCGCGCAACGTCGCTTTCCCAGGATCCGGTTGGTCGTTCCGGGACCGCGAAGATGAGATCGAGCGACACGTTGTCGATCCCTCCCTTTCTCGCGACATCCACCGCGCGGCCGATCGCGTCGGCGTCATGCGTGCGATGCATCCACGCGAGCACTTCGTCGTCGAATGATTGACTGCCGAGCGACAATCGGTTGACGCCCGCGATGCGCCACGCGCGAACGACGTCCGCTGAAATGTCCTCCGGGTTCGCCTCGACCGTGACTTCGGCGCCGCCGGCGAGCGGCAGTCGTCGTTGCACCTCGTCGATCAGATGTGCCAGTCCGTCGCCGCCGAGGCGCGACGGCGTTCCGCCCCCGAAGTAGAGCGTGCGCGCCTCGGCGGCTTGGTCCGCAGAAAAGCGGAGATCCAGCTCGTCGGCGATCGCTGCGACAAAGTCGTCCACGGGCACGGCACGACGAACTACGATCGAAAAATCGCAGTACACGCATCGGCGCGCGCAAAAGGGAACGTGAACGTAGATGTGGGCGGGGCGCACGCCGAAGTATAGGCGAACGCCAGCTAGAAACGCCGGATTTCGCCGGTGAGCGCGCACTCAATGAGCCCGCGGAGCTCGAGCGCGGTGACAGTGGTCAGGCACTGGGTCACCGGGAGACCGGTGCGCGTGCAGAGCTCATCCATTGTGGCGTCGCCGTCGTCGAGCGCGCGCCAGATTCGGAGTTCGCTGTCGCTCTCCAATCGCGGCGCACCCGGAACCCCCGGCGGCGCAAGCCCGGCGAGCGTGAGCGCATCGGCAACGGCAACGATCGGGTGTGCACCATCGCGCAACCAGGCGTTGGAGCCCTGGCTCTGCGGCGAGTCGATCGGGCCTGGAACGACGGCGACCTCGCGACCGAGTTCAAGCGCCCGGTTCGCGGTAATGAGCGCACCGCTGTCGAATGGCGCCTCGATGACGATGGTCACGGTGGCAAGCGCGGCGATGATGCGATTGCGTTCCGGGAAAGAGCCGCGATGCGAACGCGCGCCGGGCGGCATCTCGGACAAGATCGCGCCACGCCGCGAGATCTCCTCGTGCAGCGCGACGTGCGCGCGCGGATATGCGACATCCGCGCCCGTGCCGAGAACCGCGACGGTCGCGCCGTCCGCGTCCAGCGCCGCGCGGTGCGCGGCGGCATCGATTCCAAGTGCCATCCCGCTGGCGACCGTGGCTCCTGCTCTCGCAAGGGCGCCGGCGATTTCGGCTGTCATGCGGCGACCATAGTGCGTAGCGCGTCGCGTACCGACGACAGCGACAACCACGCGATTCAGCAGATCCAGCTCACCGCACCACCAGAGTCGCTTGGGTGGTCGTGGCAAATCGAGAAGCCGCGCGGGGTAGCGTTCGTCGCCAATCTCGAGGATGCGCGGCCGCGTCGGCGACGAATCAGGGGAGTGGGACAGAGTCGTCTCGCTTGACCGTCACCTTCTTGAACTCGAGCAAACGCGACCACCACGCGGCGATCATCGGATCGAGGCCGGTTCGACCGGCCGCGCTGATCGCGAACACGCCGAATGCCTCGTCGGCGTCGATCGGCGGCGCCGATTCGTCGCCGAGCAGATCCATTTTCGTGAAGACGACGCAATGCGGCTTTTGTGCGAGCTCCACGGAGTACGCGGCCACCTCGGCGCGAAGCTGATCGTACTCGGCTTGCCAGTCCATCGAATCGACTGGAATGAGAAAGGCCAGGAGGCGCGTCCGCTCGATGTGTCGAAGGAACTGAAGACCAAGTCCTCGGCCTTCGTGCGCCCCCTCGATGATGCCGGGGATATCCGCGACGACGAACGTTCGGCTGTCCGACAGCTGCACGACGCCAAGGTTTGGGCTAAGCGTCGTGAACGGATAATCAGCGATCTTCGGACGCGCCGCGGAGATGACTGACAGCAACGTCGACTTTCCGGCGTTCGGTTGGCCGACCAGTCCGACGTCGGCGATCAGCTTGAGCTCGAGCTCGAGCGAGCGTGATTCACCGTCTTCGCCGGGCTGATACTCGCGGGGCGACTGATGCGTCGCGGTCACGAAGTAACTGTTCCCTTTGCCTCCCCGTCCCCCGCGCGCGACGATCACCCGATCGCCGTCCTCGAGGATCTCACCGATCAGCTCCTGCGTTTCGAGATCTCGAATGACGGTACCCACGGGCACCGGGAGCACGATGTCGCCCCCGGATTTGCCGGTCTTGTTGCTCCCGGACCCGTGATCGCCGCTCGGCGCCGCCCAGGAATCGCGATAGGTGTAGTCGAGAAGCGTCGAGAGATTGGAATCACCGGCGACCACGATATCGCCGCCGCGCCCGCCCTCACCGCCGTCGGGACCTCCCATCGGTACGAACTTTTCGCGGCGGAAGGAAACGATTCCCGAGCCTCCGTCGCCCGCTTTGACGCGCACCACCACGCGATCGATGAACACGACGCCTATTTCCCTCGCACTCGCGACCAGAGCAGCTGGACGGACTGTGCGTGATCGCGGTCGAGGAGATCCTCGATCGCACTAAGTGTTTGACTCACTGCAGCCGGTGGCGCGCCGGCATTGAGCGCGCCGTGCAAATGCGAATGGAGCTGACGGTCCTGCTTCGAGGCCGCGCATGCCGCGACGATGCACAGCTCGCGACGAGCAAGGTCGAGGCCTGGGCGGGACAACACCTTGCCGTACCCATCGACGATCATCCAGTCGTCGAGGGCGGGATGCAGCCGTCGAATGTTGTCGCGAAGCCGCTCATACATCTCCCCGTATACGGTGGCGCACGTGGCTTCCCCTTTCGCGCGCCAGTCTCTCGTTGGGATCGCGTCCGGGACGGCGGCCGGCTCGGGCTGCCATCGCCGCCACTCACGCATCGCGTTCAATGCCCGCGGGAAACCGGCGAACAGGTGACATTGGAGGACCAGCTCTTCAATCCACACGGCCGGAATCCCGCGAAGCGACGCAAACGCCTCACGGATGGCGCCCTCGTCGCCGGCTGTGATGATTGCGGACAAACGCACGAGCCCGCGCGTTGCCGAATCCATGTCGAGCAATCTGTCGGGGAGTGGTCCAGCGGACGTCATCAATTCGTGGCGATCCGGACCAATAACAGCGTCATCACGCGACGAGCCGGATCTCGCCGACGACTTCGCCTCGGGTGTTTCGAACCTGACGTCGCAAGAAGTCGTCGAGGCGGGGCGACAGCGCAGCCGGAAGCACGTCGAACGCCTGGAGCACACGGATGACGGCCGGAAACTGGGCGCGCTGGGCACCGTCGTCCACCTTCACCGCGATCCCGAGGCCCTGTTCCGGCACGGCGACGCAGTGCACGCCCTCCGCGCCAATCTTCGCCACGGCTCGTCCTTCCGTCTCCTCAATGAGAATCGAGTCGAAGCGATCGGTCCCGCCGATGAGAAACGGTCTCGTTCGCATCGCATTGAGAACGCGTGACGCGGCGTCGTCGCTTTCGCTCCGCGCGAAGCGCGACCAGGCAAGCGCCATGTTCTCCAACGGCAGCGAGAACGCGACGACGCCACAACCGTCCACCGCCCGGCCAATCGAGCCTTCGTCGAGGTTGGCCCAGGTCGCCACGCTCGTGAGGCAGCACCGCTGCACCTGATGGTCGCGCCGCTCGTAGCCGTACGTCGGCCAGCCGGCGGTCTGTGCCCGCGCCAGCATGGCCGCATGCTTTCCGGAGCAGTTGTTGTGAAGTCGGGTCAACCTGGCGCCGGATTCGCGCAATACCTTCATGCCGCGCGCGGACAGCGGGTCGTGGGGCCCGCAGGCCAGATCGCCTTCTTCGAGGCCGATGTCGCGCAGCATGGCGCCGGCGATCGCCACATGTTCGGGCTCGCCTCCGTGAGACGCGCACGACAGCGCGAGCTGGTCGTCGCCCCAATGCAGATCGTCGAACGCGCCGGCGTTGAGGAACGGCATCACCTGAAACGGCTTGGCGCACGAGCGCCACGACGTCACCAACCGCGCATCGCGCGACACCGCGATAAGCGTGTCGTCGGCGCCGACGACCGCGGCGTGCACGTGGTGTCGGGACTCGATCTCGTCGCCACGTGTGGCGACGACGTCCAGCTCGATCGTTTTCATCCGGTAGCGCCCGCGGTGTCCGCGCACCACCGACTCGGTGGCGGCGTTTGCCCAACGATCGAAAGCTAATCGGGCATGCGAGTGCCAACGCCGCAGGCGGGATCCGCGGTTCGAACCGGCTCAGCGTTCGGTTACTTACACCGGAACACGCAGATGATCCCCTTCGTGTATCGGCCCGGATCTTTTCGCACGTCATCGAGGATCGCACCGAGATCGGTCGTCAGCTTGTTCAAACGATCGTACAGCGTCGGATCGCTCATGAAGCGCGCCAATGGACCCTGTCCGTTGGAAAGAACTTTCATGAGCGAGTCGCCCGCCGCGGCGATGCCCACGAAGTGGGTATACAACGAGTCGTCGCGCAGCAGCTTGCCGATCGTGCCGTCCTTGTTGTTGAGCGCGACGACCAGCGAGTCCGCGGAACCGATCAGCGTGACGAATCGGTTGTACAGCGCCGGATCGTCGAGCAGATGGGCGATGGTTCCGTTCGGGTTCTCGAATTTCGTGAGCATCGAATTCGCGCGCGCCATGGTGCCGACGAATTGGTCGTAGAGCGCGCGATTCGTGATGAGCTGTCCGACCGTTCCCTCGCCGGCGAGAATTCCCCCGGTGAGCTTCCGCAGATCGTGCGTGAGATCGACCATGTCGTTGACGGCGCCGGCGGCTTGCGCCAGCACGGCCTCATAATCGAGCGACGGCGCGATGGCGATCGTGTCGCCGGCCTGCAACACGCCGTAGCGCGGCGTGCCGATCGAGATATCGATGACCTTGTCGCCGAGCAGACCGAGGGTTCGCACCTTTGCCTTCGAGTCGCCGCGAATCTGGTCGCGCAGCGACGCGTCGACCGCCAACCGGAGGCGCAGGTTGCGGGTCGTGTCGTTATCCACCGGCAAAAATTCGATCGACTTTATCGTGCCGGCGAACTGTCCCGCGACGAGCACCGTGCCGCCGGCGGTCAACCCGCTGGCGTTGGCGAGATACGCGGTCAGCTCGTAGCGACGATGAAACAGATTTGCCGCTTGCCCAAGCTTGTAGATGGCGACAGCAAGCACCGCGAGCGCCGCAAGGATCACGACTCCGACCTTCAACTGGTCCCAGGTGATGAACGACGATCGTTTCATACTCAGAGCCCGCCCAGGAAGTCGTTGATATAACGGTCGTCTTTGCCGGTCATCTCCTCAGGGGTGCCGAAGAACGATATGCGGTGGTCGTTGAGCAGCGCGACCTTGCTCGCCATGCGAAAGACGGATCGAATGTCGTGGGACACGACGACGCTCGTTACGCCAAGCTCACGCTGCAGCTTCATGATCAGCTTCGTGATCGTCGCCGTCGTCAGCGGATCGAGGCCGGACGTCGGTTCGTCGTAGAGCATGATCTCCGGGTTGTTCGCCATGCCCCGCGCGATCCCGACGCGCTTCCGCATGCCACCCGAGAGCTCGGCTGGGAATTGCTCCATGACGCGGTCGGCGTCGAGATCCACGAACTCGAGCTTTTCGCGCACCCGGGCCTCGATCTCGTCCTCGTCCATCTGCGTGTGTTCGCGGAGCGGATAGGCCACATTCTCGAACACGCTCATCGAGTCGAAGAGCGCCGCGCCCTGGAAGACCATGCCCATGGTCTGCCGGACCTCGAGCGCCTGGTCGAAGGTGAGCGAGGTGATGTCTTCGCCATCGATCCGCACCTGGCCACGGTCCGGGACGAGAAGCCGCAGAATGAGCTTGAGGATCGTCGATTTTCCGGTCCCCGATTCGCCGACGATCGCCACCGTCTCACCATTGAGCGCGCGAAACGACACGTCCTCGAGCACGGGCGAGTCGAACGCGAGCCAGACGTGATCGAGCTCGACGATCGTGCGCTCCTCGTCACTCGGGCCCGGCGGCTGTTCTTGCTCATCAACGGATACGCCGTCGGCGAGCTCGCGTCGGATCGCCGCGCGGACCGACCGTCCCCGATCCGAGCCTCGGCGTGTCGGTTCATCGGCCATACGTCAGCACCGAGAGCAAGATTTGGGTGATGAAGTAGTCGACGATCAGGATCAGGATGCTCGACGTCACGACGGTGCGCGTCGTCGCCTGCCCCACCCCCTCGGTGCCTCCGGTTGTCCCGAGGCCGAAATAACACGCCGTGATCGAAATGAGCGCGCCGAAGACGAACGGCTTGGACAGGCCTTGCACGAAATCGTTGGGGACGTAGCGAAGGGTGAAGCCGTCGGCCGCGATCTGAGTCCAGACGGTTCGCCAGTACTGCGTGGTCGGCACGCCGACGACGAGCGACGCGATGATGTTCCCGCCGATGATCCCGATGAAGTCATTGATGATCGTCAGCACGGGAAGCATCACCAGTGCCGCCAGTACGCGGGGCGTCACGAGCTTTTTGATCGGGTCCGTGCCGAGCGTGTTCAGGGCATCGATCTGCTCCGTGACGCGCATCGATCCGAGTTGTGCCGCGATCCCCGAACCAACGCGACCCGCGACCATGAGGCCCGCCAGCACGGGCCCGAGCTCCCGGATCATCGAGGCCGACACCAGGTTGCCGATGTACATCGTCGCGCCGAAGGTCTTGAGCTGGACCGACGACTGGAGCGCCAACACCATCCCGGTGAACATTCCGGTCAGGAGCACGATCCCCAGCGATTTCACGCCGATCTCGTCCATTTGCTGGACGACATCCTGCGCGTAGAACGGCCGCGCGAAAATGAACCGGAGTGATTTGCCGGCGAGGACGAAGTATTCCTGAAGTGTCAGGACTCTCGACTTGGCGGCGTCGTTGAGCCGTACAAGGAATTCGGGCAAGCGATTGCGGTCGGGGGTCTTGCAACCGTCGAACGTCGATTGCGGCGGCGGTCGAGCCCGGAAAAGGCAAAGCTTGTGCCGAAGGCAGCCGTTGCTAGGTTCACCGCCCATGCCCCAGTTCGTCTCGCGCGAACGCGTCGCCGCTCTCCTCGACTTGGCCTCACAGCGGCGGGTCGCCGTGATCGGCGATGCCATGCTCGACGTCTACCTGCATGGCGACGTCGACCGTATCTCCCCCGAAGCTCCCGTCCCCGTCGTTCGAGTCCGGGAGCGCCGGTATGCCCTGGGGGGTGCCGGAAACGTCGCGCAAAACGTTCGTGCGGTCGGCGCACACTGCCGGCTCGTAGCGGCGATCGGAGATGACCTCGGCGGTACCCGCCTGCGATCGATGCTCCAGCAGATCAGCGCGTCGGTCGAATCGCTCGTGGCGGTCGATCGCCCGACCACCACGAAAACCCGCATCGTCGCTCGGTCGCAGCAGGTCGTTCGCGTCGACGAGGAAGAGGATGCGGACCTCGACGGGGGGGAAGTCGAACGACTCCTCGGTGCCGTCGCCGAAGCCATCGGCGCGGCCGATGCCCTCGTGCTCGAAGATTACAACAAGGGCGTGCTTGTTCCGCGCGTCATCGCGGCGGCGATCCAGGCCGCCCGCGCCAAGGGAATTCCGATCGTCGTCGATCCGAAGTACCGCAATTTTTTCCTGTATCGCGGTGCGACGATCTTCAAGCCGAATCGACGCGAGCTCGAGGCGGCGCTCGGCGCGGCCGTGGACCTCGAGCACCCGAAGGCACTTCCTTCCACGTTCGAGCGGCTCGGTGTCGACAATCTGCTCCTGACGCTTGGCGAGCGAGGGATGATGCTCATTTCGTCGGACGGCGAGATCATGCAGGTACCGACGACCGCTCGCGAGGTGTATGACGTCGTCGGCGCGGGCGATACGGTAACAGCCTATCTGGCGGTGATCCTCGCTTCGGGCGGCTCTCCGG
>JAICJQ010000279.1 GCA_025928335.1 Gemmatimonadaceae bacterium | reverse complement strand
TCAAGGAGTTCGAGAAGCTGAGCGGAGTGCCGATCGTGCTCAATACGAGCTTCAACGAGAACGAGCCGATTGTCGAAACGCCGGCGCAGGCGCTGGATTGCTTTCTCCGGACGCGGATGGACGTCATCGTGTTGAACGACACGATGATTCGCCGCGTGCCGGCGGTGAAGGCCAGCGCAGCCCGGTGAACGCGACGCCGGCGTGCGCGCGGACACGCGTGCCGTGACGCGCACGCACCGGCCTCGCACGAGCGTATGAACGGTGTGCGGGGCTGGCTCGTTGGACTGACGCACGCGATCGCGCAGCGCGCGAAGACGTTGCTGTTCACCGCGGTCGGCGCCGTATTCCGCGCGCGCGCGCCTAACGCTCCCCTCGAGCCGGGCAGTATACTCGTCCTCCAGCTTCAGCAGCTCGGCGACAGCGTGATCTTCACGCCGACGCTTCGCGCGCTGCGCGAGCGATTTCCGCTCGCGCGAATCGACCTGCTCGCGACGCCAGCGGCCGCTCAGGTCTACAAGAAGTCGTCCTTCGTCAACCAGATCCACGTGGCGCGAACGTGGCTGCCGGGGAACAAGGGAGCGCGCATCCGACCGATGCTGCCGCTGATTCGAACCCTTCGCGCGGTGCGGTACGACTGCACGATCACCGACATCACCGAGCAGGCGTTTCGATATTCGCTGGTCGCCTGGCTCATAGGTTCGCCAGTGCGGGTCGGCTTCGATATCGGTGGCCGCGGCTTCCTGCACACCGTTCGCGTGCCCTTTCGTGCTGATGCGGACTGGGTGGACGCGAACCTCGACATCGTGCGCATCGTCGGGGGTTCGCCACGGTCATCGCGGGAGGAAGTTGCCTTCGACGCGGCCGATTCCGAGCGCGTGCGCGCACTCCTCGTCGACGGGGGCCATGACAGCGCGCAGCGAGTGGTCGTCCTCCACACCGGCGCCAACTGGCAGTCGCGTACCTGGTATCACGACCGGTGGGCATCGCTCGCCGACGCGTTAGGCACGCGTCACGAGGCGACGATCGTGTTCGCTGGATCGCAGGGCGAGAGCGAGTACATCGAACGGATCCGCGCAGCGATGACGCGACCGTCGATCTCGCTTGCGGGCGTGACGGATATCCCGCAGCTCGCAGCGCTCTGCTCGATGGCCGGCCTGTTTGTCGGGACGGACTCGGGTCCGCGGCAGATCGCGCGGGCCTCGGGGTGTCCGCACGTCGTCATCATGTCGTCCCAGGACGACACTGACCGGTGGGCCGGCTGGGGAAAGGGCGAGATCGTGATGCGGTCCTTTCCTCCGTGCAGCGGCTGCTATCTGGCGCACTGCGCCCACAAGATCTGCATGGACGCGCTCGAAGCTGAACGGGTCCTCGCCCGCTGCAGCGAGCTGCTCGGTGACCCCGCCGCGCGCGCGGCGCGCCCGCGTCAGGACCACGTCCCCATTCCAGCGCGGCTCGGCCCGATGGTAGCACGTGGGAAGGCAGGCCTTCGAGCGCTCGCTCATGCGCCGGCCGATCCCGTATAATTACTTCGCTTGTTGGCCCGCGCCTTGCAAAGGAAATACTCGCCAATACACCACTGCCGCTAGCGGCGAACGGTGAGAGGTGCAGTGATCCGCGCAAACGAGTCGGCGCTCCGTCGGGGGGCGGACGTCGGTCACGAGCCGGGACGATCGAAGCCCCTTCGCAAGAGGGGGCTTCATCGTTTTCAGGACCCCCATTACTGGCTGAGGGTATTTTTGGGACCCTCGAGCCGGGCGTGCAGGGCCGAACAACGCTTACGGACGAGCCGGGCATCCCCTACTCTTCGTCAGCCAACCAGCGATCCGTATCCCGGCGCCGCGCTTGGCGCCATGCCACTTCCGACCACCGCAGCGACCCATGACCAAGCCCAATTCCGAGACCAAAGTCCTCGTCACCGGTGCCGGCGGCTTCATCGGCCACCACCTGGTGAACTACCTCAAGGCCAAGGGCTACTGGGTCCGCGGCGTCGACAAGAAGCTTCCCGAATACGCCGAATCGGCGGCCGACGAGTTCGAGGTGCTGGACCTCCGCAAGTTCGACAACTGCCTGCTCGCGACCCGCGGCATCGAGGAGATCTATGGCCTCG
>JAICJQ010000180.1 GCA_025928335.1 Gemmatimonadaceae bacterium | reverse complement strand
GCTTGCCACACCGAGTCGGCGCTCACCTTCCGACCCGGAAGGTTGTATAGCCAGAGCCGGCATTCCGTGAATCGGAAATAGTCCGGGAAACGCTCGCCTCCTACCTTGCACCACTTGTCCGCTTCCTGGGGATTGTCCAACTCGAGGGAGTTCTGGAACAAGCGCCAGATCGTTCTGTTGACATCCTTCAGATAGGGATCGGATTGGTAGGCCCGCTCGGCCGCAATCTTCGCGTCGGCGAACTTGTTCTCCGAGTTAAGCACGAAACTAAGCGCGTTCCACGCCGTGGCCTGGGCGGGATTCGCCGCCACTGACGCCTTGAGATCGGCTTCAGCGTCGCCGATCGCCTTTCGCAACGCGTTCGGGTCCGACGTCTGGTTGTAGCTCCAGAGGAACGACCGGATGGTTCCTCGCAGCTCGAGCGCGTCGGGGTCCTGTGGAGAGAGCGCCAGCGCCCGCTCGGCGTGTTTTGCCCCAGCATCGAGCCACTTCGGGATCTGCGTCGGATCGCCATTGCCAAGCAGCAGGACCCTCTGAAACGCAATGAATCCGCGCTGGACGATCGGCGCCGCCCACTTCTTGTCCATCTCCTCCACCGCCGCGAAGTCATTGTCCGCGGCATCGAGCTGGGCGATCCCGGCTTTCACTCCGCCGGTTGCGAGTACGCTGTCGACCCCCGTGAACGTCTGCTTCGCGCGCTGCAGCGCTTCCCACGCCTGGGTGTTCGACGTGCCGGTCCGGCTGACCATCGCGCCGATCTCGGTGCCGAGCGTCCTTCTCAATGCTCGGGCTACCTCTTTGGCGAGCGTGTCCTGCAGCGCGAACAGATCGGCTCGGGTGCGCTCAATCGTCGTCGTTCCGATCTGTTTGTTATCGGCCGCGTCGACCAGGTCCACCCGCACCCGCAACTTGTCGCCAGACTCGGCGACAGACCCCGTGACGACCGTGCCGACCTTGAGCGCCCGCTGAATGCTGTCCGGCGCGACAGTCTTCCCTTTGAACGGAGCAACACCGTTCCGCGAGATGACGGTCAATTGCTTGACCGTTCCCAGCTCGTCAATCAGCGATTCGGTCAGGCCGGCGGCGAGCGCCTTGAGCTTCCCGTCCGACTGATCGTCGAAATACATCACGGCGATGTGGTTCGGATCGGTCTCCGTCCCGATGCGACTCTTGGCCTTCCCGCCCTTCCCCATGAAATGCACGCCAGCCCACGCGCCGGCCGCCAACAGCGGCACCGCGACCGCGGCCATGATGATCATGTTCCGCTTCTTCGCCTGCTGCTGCGCCCGCCGCTTCTGAGTCGTGCGCGGACGGCGGCTCTGCGACACCCGCGCCGGTCGCGCTCCCGTCGCCATGATGTTGCGGAGGTCCTCCGCCATCTGGCCCGCGGTCGCGTATCGGTCGGCCGGGAGTTTTGCCATCGCCTGGGCGACGACGTCCTCAACCTCCTCGG
Organism: Gemmatimonadaceae bacterium; assembly: GCA_025928335.1. Classification (GTDB taxonomy): domain Bacteria; phylum Gemmatimonadota; class Gemmatimonadetes; order Gemmatimonadales; family Gemmatimonadaceae; genus JAQBQB01. The sequence continues at coordinate 7,888 of JAICJQ010000180.1, read as the reverse complement.
GAATCGTACCGCGCACGATGCCCAGCGACGGGGCATCATCGAGTTGGTGACGCGCAATAATCGCCTGCGCCGTCGGTCCCGTGAACGGCGGCTGGCCGGCGAGCATCTCGTACAGCACGCAGCCCAACGAATAGATGTCGCTCCGTCCGTCGAGCGACGGATCGGCCATCGCCTGCTCGGGACTCATGTACGTGGGAGTGCCGAGCGTGACACCGGTGCTCGTCAGCTTCGGGCCGCCCTCGGTGATCGCGCGCGCGATGCCGAAATCGGCGACGAGCGCCTCACCATTCTGAAGAAGGATGTTCTCCGGCTTGATGTCCCGGTGGACGATCCCCTGCTGGTGCGCGAAGTCGAGCGCCATCGCGACTTGATGCGCGATCCGAATCGCGTCCTGCACCGGCAACTGCTTCTCGCGCTCGAGACGCTTGTGGATCGTCTCGCCGGCGATGAACGGCATCACATAGTAGAGCTGCCCCTCATAATCGCCGTAATCGTCGATCGGCAGGATGTACGGATGCGAGAGTCGGGAGACAACCTCGATCTCGCGTTTGAAGCGCTCAGGCCCCATCGCGAACGCCAGTTCGCCGAGGAGGAACTTGATGGCGACTTCACGATTCAGCTTCGTGTCAGTGGCGAGCCAGACCGTGGCCATGCCCCCGCGCCCGATCTCTCGCTCGAGCCGGTATCGGCCTCCGCCCAGCACCGTCATCGGTTGCAGGGGACGCAACTGCACGTGGGTCATCGGCTTCTCACTGCTGCTCTGCAAGGGGCCATCATAGCATCGTGCTCACACGCTCAACAGGGAGACGAAGAGCGCGCGTCGATCGTTGTGGCAGGCGGGCTCCCGAACAACAATCGAGACGGAATTCCCCGTCTGGTAAATCACTAGAATGCCGGCCAGCGTCAAGGGTTCCATTGGCCGTTGGTCGAGCAACGTCAGGCTGGCACACGTAGTTTCAACGCCATGCCCGACGGAATTCTTCGCTCGAACCTCGAGCTGGACGACGCGGCGATGCGCCGCATGGGACATCGCGTCGCAGACCTCGTCGTCGACCATCTCGCATCGCTTCGCGATGAGCCGGCTCAGCAGTCGCTTTCGCGTCACGACACTGAATCGCTCATTAGCGGCCCAGCGTCCGAGGATGGGTGCGACTTCGACGACCTCATGAGCTTCCTCCGTGAACGTGTCTTTCCGTATCACGCGAGAGAGCCGCATCCGCACTTCATGGGATACATCCCAAGCTCACCCACGTTCCCCGCTGTCCTAGGTGATTGGATGGCCGCAGGCTACAATTTCTTCGCCGGCGTCTGGACGGTGGCCTCAGGACCCAATCAGATCGAGCTCACCGTGCTCGACTGGTTCCGGGCTTGGCTCGGAATGCCGCAAGGCACCAGCGGACTTCTCACCTCAGGCGGATCCACGGCGACGCTCACCGCGGTCGTCGCCGCTCGGCACGCCGCCGATGCCTCGGCCGAGAAAAGTGCCCGCTTGACGCTTTACACGTCGGAGCAGGCGCACTCCTCCGTGCAGCGTGCCGCATGGATCGCTGGAATTCCCCGCGGCAATGTCCGCTCGATCGCCACCGACGACCGGTACCGCATGCGTGAGGATGCACTTCGTCGCGCCATCGCCGACGACCGGGCGGCCGGATTCACGCCATTTCTCGTCGTCGCAAGCGCCGGAACAACGAACACCGGCGCGGTCGATCCGTTGCATGCCATCGCCGATCTCTGCGCGGCCGAGCAGCTCTGGATGCACGTCGACGCCGCGTATGCCGGCTTCGCCGCGCTGACCCGCCAAGGCGCAACGGCGCTCGACGGACTCGGCCGCGCCGATTCCGTGACACTCGATCCGCACAAATGGCTGTTCGTGCCCTTCGAGTGTGGGTGCCTCCTCGCTCGCGACCCGCGAACGTTGGAGGAAGCGTTCAGCGTCCATCCCGAGTATCTCACCGACGTGCGCGCCCGCGACCAGGACGTGAACTTCGCCGACTACGGCGAGCAGTTGACCCGTTCATCGCACGCGCTGAAGATCTGGCTCTCCGTCCAGTATTTTGGCGTCTCCGAGATTCGCGAGGCGATTGCCCGCGGAATCCACCGCGCCGAATACGCCGAGCGGCTATTCGCCGCGAACCACGACTTCGAGATTCTGTCGCCGGCGCAGTTCGGGGTGGTGTGCTTCCGCGCTCGCCCCGCCGACCTCGATGCCCCGGCCCTCGACGCACTCAACGACCGCATCAACGCGCGCGTGAACGCGACGGGTCGATTTCTCATCTCCTCGACAAAGCTTCGCGGCCGATTCTCACTACGCCTTTGCACGCATGTCCATCGAATGACGGACGCGGACATCGACGAGGTCTACGAAGCCATAGTCGAAGCACTTCGGGTCGAAGCCTCACCGCCCAATCACTGACAACGCCGTCTCCGCGCCTTTCCGCGCAAATCCGTGCCGTTTCCGTGTCTAATGCGGTTACAACGCTCCGCGTCACGGGATAGACTAGACCCGCTCACCGGAGCTTCCGACAACCAGTCTGGCCATGCGTCTTCACAAACTCGAATCCAACGCCGGCGGAAAAACTGCCGCGAAACGCGCTAGCCGTCCGGCACCGACGCCAGCCCGCGCGACGCCCACGCGCCGAGTGACGTTTGGAGTCCTCGTCGGCAATCGCGGTTTCTTCCCGGGCCATCTCGCGAGAACGGGGCGCGACGAAATTCTGCGTGCACTCTCGGAGGAAGGATACGACGCGGTCATACTCGGCGCCGAAGATACGAACTACGGCGCTGTAGAGAGCCGCGACGAGGCGAAAGCCTGCGCCGCGCTCTTCCGGGCGAATCGCGAGAACATCGACGGGATCATCGTCACCCTGCCGAACTTCGGGGATGAACGGGGCGTCGCCGAGACACTGCGACTGGCCGGTCTCAGCGTACCGGTGCTCATTCACGCAACGGCCGACGATCCGGCGAAGATGGGTATCGATTTCCGGCGCGATGCGTTCTGCGGAAAGATGTCCGTCTGCAACGTGTTGTCGCAGTATGGCATTCCGTACACGCTCACGTCGCAGCACACACAGCATCCTGAATCGAAGTCGTTCCGCGCAGACCTACGGTCCTTCGCCGCCGTGTGCCGCGTCGCCCGAGGACTTCGCTCGGCGCGCATCGGCGCAATCGGCGCGCGCCCCGGCGCGTTCAAGACGGTCCGCTACAGCGAGAAGATCCTCGAGGCGAGCGGCATCGCCGTCGAACCGGTGGATCTGTTCGACATCATGGGTCGCGTCCAGAAGCTCGCCGACAGAGACGCCGACGTCCGACGCAAGCTCGACGACATCCAGGCGTACGTCTCGACCGACGGCATCCCGAACGAAGCGCTGGTGAAGATGGCGAAGCTCGGCCTCGTCATCGACCGATGGATGCGCGAGGTGGACGTGACGGTCAGCGCCGTGCAATGCTGGACGGCGATGGAAGAATTCTTCGGCGTCGTCCCCTGTACGCTCATGAGCATCATGAGTAACGCCAACATGCCGAGCGCCTGCGAAGTGGACGTCTGCGGCACGATCAGCATGTACGCACTGACACTCGCGTCAGAAACCCCGAGCGCGTTGCTCGATTGGAACAACAACTACGGCGACGATCCGGATAAAGCCGTTTGCTTTCACTGCAGCAACCTGCCGAAAGCGTTCTTCGACGATGCGGAGATGGATTATCAGGCGATCATCGCCGGGACTGTTGGTCGGGAGAACACATACGGCACGATCGTCGGCAAAGTGCGACCGGGGGCGATGACGTTCGCGCGCTTTTCGACCGATGACCGCACCGGGCGCATTCGCGGTTACGTCGGCCAGGGCGAGTTCACGAAGGATCCACTGAAGACCTTCGGCGGCGCCGGCGTCGTGCGCATTCCACAATTGCAATCGATGCTGCGCCACATCTGCGAGCACGGATTCGAGCACCACGTCGCGGGGACGTTCTCGCACGTTGCCGATCCGATTCACGAAGCCGTCACGAAGTACATGGGGTGGGACGTCTACCGCCACGCCGACGCGCGATAGGGCAGCGCGATGAGCGATGTCGTCGCGGGAGTGGATTTTGGCACGCACAGCGTCCGCGTATCGATCGTCGACAGCGAGCGCGGGCCAATCGGCGCCGGCATCGCGGAGTATCCGGTCAAACGCGACAAGCGCGATCCCGACTTCGCGACACAGTCGCACGCCTCTCACATGAACGCGCTCGTCGAAGCGACGCGCACCGCGTTGAAGGACGCGGGCGTGTCCGGCGACGCGATCCGTTCGATCGCGCTCGACACCACCGGGTCGACGGTGGTTCCCGTGGACGCGCACCTCGAGCCGCTCGATGACTATTACCTCTGGTGCGATCACCGCGCGAAGTCTGAGGCGGAAGAGATCACGATTGCCGCGCGCGCGAGCGCGCTGCCGGCGATCGAGTGGTGCGGGGGCGTTTATTCATCGGAGTGGGGATTCGCCAAGCTGCTGCACTGGCTCCGCCACAATCCCGACAAGCGGGCGCGCTTCGCTACGGCGCTCGAGCATTGCGACATGGTCGCCGCCACGCTGAGCGGCATCACCGATCCCTCGCGCGTGTCTCGAAGCGTGTGCGCGATGGGCCACAAATGGCTCTGGAGCGAGCAGTTCGGCGGGCTGCCGTCCGAAGCTTTTCTCACGAGCGTCGATCCGCTCTTGGCCGGGGTTCGATCGAAACTCGGCGGCGGGTATCGAACGTCGGATCATGTCGCCGGCCGGCTCGATGCGACATGGGCGGAGCGCCTCGGACTCCGCGCGGGAATTCCGATCCCGGTGGGCGCGTTCGACGCGCACTGGGACGCGATCGGTGCGGGCGTCGCCGAGGGGGCCGTCGTCAATGTGATCGGCACGTCCACCTGCATGATCGCGATCGCGGAAAATGCCGAATGCGTCCCCGGAGTCTGCGGCGTCGTTCCCGGCTCGGTGCACCCTCACTTCGTCGGCGTCGAAGCAGGACTCTCCGCGGTCGGCGACATCTTCGAGGCGATCGGCGCGCGCGCCAACTCTTCGGTCCAATCGCTCTCGTCGCGCGCGGCACAGCACCGCGCTGGTCAAACAGGACTGTTGCGAATGGCGTGGGACAACGGCGATCGCACCGTGCTCGTGAACGCGAGCCTCGGCGGCGTCACCTTTGGCTGGAACTTGACGCACACCGCCGAAGACGAGCTGTTCGCGGCGATCGAAGGGACCGCCATGCACACGCGAATCATCCTCGACCGCACGCGCGAACACGGCGTCCCGGTCGAGCGCGTCATTCATGGCGGCGGGATTCCGCAGAAGAATGACTTGTTGAACCAGGTCTATGCCAACGTCCTGAACATGCCGGTGCTCGTGCCTGAACGATCGATCACGAGCCTCGGATCGGCGATCTTTGCCTTTCTCGCCGCCGGCACGTTTGCAACGATCGAAGACGCACAGCGAGCGCTCTGCCCGTCATACCGCGTCATCGAACCGCGCGCAAGCGAATCCTCGGTATACGAGCGGCTGCATCCACTTTACCGCGATCTGTATTTCAGCCTCGGCCAACGTGACTCGTCTCCGATTTCGATTGGCAACGTACTGCCGGCGCTTCGCAAGATCGCGGCGGACGTCCGAAGGACGCTCGCCTAAGAAGAACTTCTTAAAACACGGCGATCACATAGAACACAGAGAAAGCACCGAGGGAGAGTAGATCCCCCAACGAGCCGAAGGAATTGCATGAAACGCCTCGGGACGCTTCTATCTCGAAGCGTCCTGAGGCTCCTTGATAAATTTTTGGGCCGGCGTGGGTAGAACCACCCTCCAGTGCTTTCTCCGTGTTCTCTGTGCTCTCTGTGTTTCAAAAGCTGTTGCCTAAACGGTGTCACTGGACCGTGAGATCACCGCGTAGCCGGATGTCCTTCGACGACGCGCCGACAAGTATTCGGAACGTGCCCGGTTCCACAATCCAGCGCATTCCGGCATCGAGCATTCGCAGTTGATCGCGCCCAATCGTAAAGGTCAGCTCGCGCGCTTCGCCCGCCGCGAGATGCACTCGTTGAAACCCTTCGAGCTGAATCACAGGCCGCGCGACGCTGGCGAGCAAGTCGCGCACATAAAGCTGAACGACTTCGTCACCGGCGCGCCGGCCGGTGTTCTTCACGCGAAATCGGACGGTGGCCTGTCCGGCCGGTGACATCACGTCGGGCGTGATCGCGAGATTCGAATACTCGAAGGTCGTGTAACTCAGCCCGTATCCGAAGGGGAAGAGCGGCTGACCGGTGAGATCGAGATAGTCGTCGCCACGTCCGGTGGGCTTGTGATTGTAGACGAGCGGCAACTGTCCCTCGGAGACCGGGAAGGTGATCGGAAGGCGACCGGCCGGGTTGTAGTCACCCCACAGCACGTCAGCAACGGCGTCTCCGCCCGATTCACCCGGATACCAGACGTCGAGCACTGCCTTCACGCGCGGGAGCCAGGGCATCGTGATCGCGCTCCCGCCGACGAGCACGACGACGACCGGCTTGCCCGTTGCGGCCACTCGCTCGATCAGCTCTTCCTGATGCCCCGGAAGCCCGAGCTTCGCGCGATCGCGGAACTCACCTTCCTCGATACCGGCAACGACGATCGCGGCATCGCTCGCGCGTGTCGCCGCGACAGCGCTATCGATCGACGATCGCCACGCGTTGTCGACGCCCGCGTCCCAAACCAGCTTGATGCGCGCGTTCCCGGTGCTCTCGAAAAACTCGAGGCGGACCTGATGCGACGAGCCGGGCGCGAAATCGACGGTCGCCAGATTGACGCCGTAGCCACGCTTCTCCCAATCGTCGACCACGAGCTTGCCGTCGAGATAGAGTCGATAGCCGTCATTTCCCTCGACGCCGAGACGCCGTGCTCCGTTCGCCGGCGCGGTGATCGTGCCGGTCCATCGCACGGAATACCAGTCGAATGGAATGCCGCGGCCCGGTGAGTTGAGCGTCCAGCCAAAATCGACCCGCTGGTCCACACGTATGAGGCGAGGCGCGCCGGCGAGTCGTGGGTTGTCGAAATACTCCGCCCGAAGACCACGGACCGTTCGACCGCTGTCGATCGAGGACAGATAATCAGCCGGGACAACGACCTGCTCGACCGCAAATCGTCCCGGCCCCGGCGCGAAGCGAACTCTCGCCCCGCCGATCTTGGCGCGGATGCCATCGAGGATCGTCGAGGGTTTCGCGACAGGCGAGCTGTAGCCGCCGAGGCGACCCTCCGTGGCGTCTGCGCCGATCACGGCAACGGAGCCAACCGCTCGCGAAAGCGGCAGCACGTCTCCGTGATTTTGCAGGAGGACGATCGATGCCCGCGCGGCTTCAGCCGCGAGAGCGCGATGGCCGGCGCCTGTCGCCCAGTACGACGCGCTCTCCGGATTCACGAACGGATGCTCGAACAGTCCAAGCCCGAACTTCGCGCGCAGCACTCGGCTCACGGCGGCGTCGATCACTGAATCGCTGACAAAACCCGCCTGCAGCGCATCGAGATACGGGCGGTGCTGGTCGTACGTCGATTGGAAGACAACGTCGAGACCACTCTCGAGCGCATGCTTCGTCGCCGTCGCCGTGCTGGCTTCGGTGTGATGCAAAACCGTCGCCCCACCCGTCGCCGCCGCGTCGGAAATCACAATTCCTGAAAAACCCCAGTCGTCGCGGAGCACGTCCGTGAGCAGATGGTGGTTCTGCGTCGCCGGCAATCCATCCACGGAGTTATACGCACTCATCACCGACCGAGCACCGGCGCCGATCGCGGCGCGGAAGGGTGGGAAAAACTCTTCCTCGAGCAAGCGATCGCTGAATTGAATCGGGTAGCTGTCGCGCCCACCGTCCCCGACGTTGGCAATGAAGTGCTTGGGCGTCGCGATC
>JAICJQ010000203.1 GCA_025928335.1 Gemmatimonadaceae bacterium | reverse complement strand
TCGGTCACTTCGGGATCGATCAGCGGACAGTCGGAGGTGATGCGCACCACGAGATCGGCGTCGGTCGCCCGCGCGGCGCCGACGTACCGCGACAGCACGTCCTGCTCGTCGCCACGAAAGAACGCGACCTCCTCGCCGCGCGCGAGTTCCACGACGGCATCGTCGCTGTGGTTCGTAGTCGTCGCTATGCAGATCTGGTCGACGTTACGACATTGCTTGAGCCGAGTCAGCTGCTGGGCGAGCATCGGTTTGCCGGCGAGGTCGGCGAGAATCTTTCCCGGCAAGCGAGTCGACGTCATCCGCGCTTGGATGATGACGACGCGCTTCATGCCTCTTCGGCGCCGCTCTTCTCGAGACGCGCGACCATCTCGAGCAACTCGGGTCGAGACAACCACTTCGTGTTCGTGTCTGATCCGTAACGGAATCCATCGGGGCACTGCGGAAAATTCCGATACGGCTCCGCCTCCCATCGATTGAAAGCCGGAAGAATGACGTAGCGATCATCGGCGTCCACGGTGGCGCGTGCATCGTCCTCGGGAACCATGACCTCGTGAAGCTTTTCGCCGGGACGAATGCCGACGATCTCAGTGCGGCACTCGGGCGCGACCGCGGCGGCGAGGTCCATGATGTTCATCGACGGAATCTTTGGAACGAAGATCTCACCGCCGTGCATGCGCTGCACGCAATCGATGACGAAGTCGACCCCCTGCTGCAGCGTAATCCAGAACCGCGTCATGCGTGGATCAGTGATCGGCAGCGTGCCAGTCCGCTTCTTGGCGAGGAAGAACGGAATGACGCTGCCGCGGCTTCCGACGACGTTTCCATAGCGTACAACAGAGAACCGGGTGTCGCGCTTTCCGACGTACACATTCCCGGCTACGAAAAGCTTATCGGAGCAGAGCTTGGTCGCGCCATACAGGTTGATCGGATTGGCGGCCTTGTCCGTCGACAGCGCCAACACCCGCTGCACTCCCTGATCGATCGCCTCGTTGATTACGTTCTCCGCGCCAAGGACGTTGGTCTTGATCGCTTCGAACGGGTTGTATTCCGCGGTCGGCACCTGCTTCAGCGCGGCCGCGTGAATGACCACGTCGATGCCATCGAACGCGCGATGAAGCCGGTCGCGGTCGCGAACGTCGCCGATGAAATAGCGCAGGCACGGGTCCGAGAACCGCGCTTGCATCTCGTACTGCTTGAGCTCGTCGCGGCTGAACACCACGAGCCGCTTCGGCCGCAGCCGTTCGAGCGCACTCTTGACGAAGCGCTTGCCGAAAGAACCGGTACCACCCGTGATCAGAATCGCCTTGCCGACCAGATCGAACATCGCGGTTAAACCTCGTTACGCTTTTTCGAAAATCCAAACGGTATGGTCGTCCCATCCCGCCGATGCGGGCAGGAATTCCTTCCGCCGCAGTTGCAGGGACGGAAACAGTCGTTGATACATGCCGCCGAAATCGAGCTTGAACAACGCACCATGTTGCCCGCGGTACGGAACCTCCGTCAGTTGCTCCGCGAAATACTCGGCGCACAAGACCCATCGACGCGACGCTCGCACGATCTCGGACATGACGAGCGGTAGCGTCTCCTGCGGTTGGTGGATAAGGACCCCGACTGTGAACGTCAGGTCGAAAAAACCGTCGCGAAACGGCAGGTCCCGTCCAGCCGTTTGAATGGCGTTCACGCCGGGCAGCCGATTTCGAATGATGCCGAGCGCCTTCTGATTGACATCGACGCCGAACACGTCGGCCGGATTCGCCAGCTTCGAGATCCACTGCAGGTTGCCACCGATGTTGCAACCAACCTCGAGGATACGTTTGGCCGGGAACTCCGAGAGCACGGACGTCCAGAAGGCCTGTCCTCGGTCGCCGGCGTCGCCGTTGCGATCCACATACTTGTCGCCGAACTCTCCCCGACACAACGCTTCGAGGCGTTCCGACTCGCGTTGCTGCCTGTCCATCGTCATGGAGGGACCTTACCTGCTGCCCTGTCGGAGTCAAGCGAACCGCGCCTGGTCACGTCCTTGACAACCTGAGGGGACTTTCTATGGTTATCGCCCATGGGCGCGCCCTACGGAATCGACGATTTGCCACGATTTTCGCCGTGGCCGGCTCGTCTGCTCGGCGCCGATCCATGGGCCCCTCGAACGAAGAACCGAGCCGAGATCATCCGCGAGTTCGACCGCGAGAAGTGGGGACCACTGCTCGACCGACTCCGCCAGGAGGCTACGGCGACGGTCGAAACCGTCGACGGCTGGTTCACGCGCGACGCACCAGCTTCCCTGGCATCCGTTGGAGATGGCTTCGAGCTGATGGAAGCGAGCGACGCCCGCCGCCGGCATCTCGACCTGGTGGCATCGACTCTTGCCGCCTATGTTCCGGCTTCACAGCTCGTCGAGCTCGGCGCGGGCTACGGCTCCTTGCTGCTCGCTCTCGCTCGCCGGTCGCCGTTTTCGGGACTGCCGCTGGCCGCTGGCGAGCTGGCGCCGAATGGTGTCGAAATCTTGCAGCGCCTCGCACGCGCGGAACGAGTCGAGCTGCATGCCGTAACGTGCGATCTCGGCTCGGCGGAGCTTGCGCGGGTGCGGCCAGCGGCGGGAGCGATCGTTTTTACATCGTTCGCCACGATGTACGTGCGACAGCTGCAGCCATCGTTTGTCGATGCGATCTGTGCCTGGCAGCCACGCATCATCGTCCACTTCGAGCCCTGCTACGACCATTTCGCGCCTCAATCATTGCTGGGGCTGATGAGACGGCGGTATGTCGACGTCAACGGCTACAACCTGAATCTGATGTCGCTATTGCGCGGGTGCGAGGCGGCCGGCCGCATCCGAATTCTCGAAGAGCGCGCGAACGTGTTCGGTGCGAATCCGCTGCTTCCGGCATCGGTTATCGCTTGGACCCCGACGGGAGAGCCATGAGCGACCGGGTCATCGCAGTCGTCGAAGCACGGATGGGTTCGTCGCGCCTTCCGGGCAAGAGCGCGAAGCCGGTCGCGGACCGGCCGCTCGTCGCGCGCGTCCTCGAACGAATCAGGCGCGCGCGCACGGTCGAGGACGTCGTTCTAGCGACTACGACCGGTGCGGGCGACGACGTCCTCGAAAACCTCGCGCGTGAGGTCGGTGTGGGCGTTTATCGCGGCAGCGAAGCCGATGTCCTCGCGCGAATTCTCGGTGCCGCGCAGGCGGCAGGCGCGACAGTCCAGGTGCAGTGCTGGGGCGATTGTCCGTTCGTCGAGCCATCGGAAATCGATCGAGTCGTCGAGCGTTTGCTGGCGAGCGACAACGATCTCGTGGGCAATGGATTCGTCTCCGGGCGCCTCTTGCCATACGGATTGGACGTCATCGCGCTGCGCGTGCCGGCGCTGGAGCGCGCCGAGCGTGAGACGCGCGACAGCGCCTATCATCGCGAACACGGCACGACCTACCTTTACCAAAACCCGGATCGATTCCGCGTCGAGTGCATCGAGACGCCGCCGCTCATGCGCTACCCCAAGCTCGACCTGACGATCAACAAACAGGCGGACTACGAGTTCGTGTGCCGCATCTATGAGGAGTTGTATCCGCGCAAGCCGGATTTCGGAATCTATGACGTGCTCGACGTGATTCGGCGGACGCCGGACCTCGCGCAGCATCCGAACGGCGCTGCGCTCAGAGATTCGCCGGCGTGAAGCTCCGTGTCGCCATTGCCGGATGCGGCATGATTGCGGGTGGCCCGGTGCGACAGGGCCGCCCCATCCTCGGAACGCACGCGGCCGCGTGCCGCGAGCTCGGCATCGACATCATCGCGGCCGCCGATCCAAACCCTGCGCGACGCGACAGCTTCGGCGCGTGGTGGAACGTAACCGCGCTGTTCGATGATCCCGCGCAGATGTTGGCAACGAGCAAACCCGATCTGTTGATCGTGGCGACGCCGCCGGAGACGCACGAGCAGATTTGCCTGATCGGCCTCGATGCCGGCGTGCGCGGCATCCTGTGCGAAAAGCCGTTCACGGGCCATGCCGATGGCGCCGCCCGCGTATGCGCCGCCGCCCGATTGCGGGCGGTTCCGCTCGTCGTGAACTTCAACCGGCGCTGGGACGTGTCGCACCAGAGTGCAGTCGAGCAATTGCGGCAGGGCGCCGCCGGCGAGCTGCGGACGGCGTGGGGCTGCTACACAGGTTCCCTGCGCGGCAACGGCTCTCATCTCGTCGACACGCTGCGCATGCTGTCAGGCGACGAATGGACAATCGAATGGACGAGCGCGCTCACCTCGGCGACCGACGACGGCGCCGTCGCGGTCGTGCTGCGCTCATCCCGCGGCGCGCGTGCACACCTGGCTCCCGTCGACGACGCGAGCTACTTCGTCTTCGAGCTCGATCTGTTCGGCAGCGCGGGCCGCGTTCGGCTCGTCGACAACGGGAACGACATCCGTTTCTCCCATCCCATGCCGAGCCGCGATTTCCCGGGCTATCACTATCTGAAGACACGAGAGTCACTGCCGCGCGATACACTTCCATCATCGTTCACGCGGGCCGTCGCCGCCCTCGCGGCGGCTGTCGAGACCGGCGCGCCGCTCGCGGTGCAACCCGAGACGTTCAACGGCTCGCTCGAGCTGATCGACAGCGCCATCCGATGTGCGAAAGGCAAGAGGTCGTGACATGAGCAGCATGACGCTTCCGGCCGTCCTTGGCGGGCGGCCCGTTCGAAACAGACCCTATCCGCGGCCGAATTTCATCGGCCCTTCCGAGCGCGCGCTCGTCGCCGAGGTGCTCGACTCCGGAGTCCTATCGGACTACGTTGCACATGCCGGCCCTCACTTCAATGGTGGGTGGTTCGTGCATGCGCTCGAGGACGAGTATTGCAAACGTTTCGGCGCCGCGTACGCCGTCTCCGTCAATTCGGCCACGAGCGGGCTGCATGCTGCCGTCGCGGCATCCCTTGCTGGGCTGGGTGACGAAATCATCGTGCCCCCGTACACGATGTCGGCGACGGCCACGGCGGTCGTCATGACCAATGCGACGCCGGTGTTCGCCGACATCCGTCCAGATACATTTTGTCTCGATCCCGACGACGTACGCCGCAAGATCTCGCCGCGTACGAAGGCGATCATCGCGGTGAACCTGTTCGGCGGTCCCGCCGACCTGCAAACACTACGCGCGATCGCCGACGAGCACCGTCTCGTATTGATCGAGGACAATGCTCAAGCGCCCGGCGCCACGATCGCCGGGCGCTCGACGGGAACGTTCGGCGACATGGCGGTCTTCAGTCTGAACTGCCACAAGACTGTTCAATGCGGCGAAGGCGGCATCGTCACGACAAATAACGCAGTGCTGGCGGATCGACTCCGGCTCGTCCGCAATCATGGCGAGGTCGTCCAATCGATGCGCGACCACGTGCCTGACGAGATCGCGGGTCTGGTGGGTTACAACTTCCGATTAACGGAGCTGCAAAGTGCTGTCGCCCTGGCACAGGTACGTCGTCTCGACGAGCTGACCGACAATCGCATTACCATGGCCGCGACGTTGACGAATCGTCTCCGTAATATCGAGGGCATCACGCCGCCGTATGTCGGCGAGGGTAACAAACACGTCTACTACCTGTACGCTTTCAAGATCGACGCCGCGCGCTTCGGGTTGTCGCGGGGCCAGCTGCGCGCCGCGCTCGATGCCGAGGGCGTCGCCGTCGCCGAAGGCTATGTGCGACCCATCTATCTCTACCCGATGTACGAGCGCAGGGTCGCGGCCCGTAAACGTGGTCTGGGTGCGGGCATCTGGTACCCCGGAGACGGCTCACCGGTGCGTTACGAGCGCGGCATCTGCCCCACGACGGAGCAAATGCATTTCGCGGAGCTCATGACGACGAACATCTGCCGCGCCGACCTGACGGACGCCGACGCACGCGAGCTGTGCGACGCCGTCGAAAAGATTGTGGAGCACCGCACGGACGTTCGCGCCGCGTTGCAAGGGCGCGGCGTTTCGTGATTCGGCTCCTCGTCGCCTGCGAAGACGCCGGAGGCGCGAGGAGCGTCCTGCCAGCGATCGCTGCGATTCAGCAGCGCGGTGACGAGGTGTCATTCCTCTGCGGTCCCGTCGCGGCGCGATGCTTCGTCGACGCCGGCATCGACGTCACGCCGGTCGACGATGACGCCGCCGTCGCCGCCGCCGTGGCGGGTTTGTTCGCGCAGCCATGGTCCGCTCTCTTGACGGCGAGCACCTGCTGGGGGCTGCGGCTCGAGGCGCGATCCGTCATCGCTGCGCGCGATCGAGGTGTCCCGTCGCTGACAATCATCGACTTCGCGGCGCGGCTTGTCGAGCGTCTGTCGTATCCCGGAACCGCCGACTTGCGCGCCCTGCCCGACCGCATCGCCGCTACCGACGCGTTCATGCAGCATCAGCTCGTTGACGCGGGCATCACGCGGGAGCGCATCGTGACGACGGGCTCTCCCGCGCTCGACCCACACTTCGCGATGCCGTCGCCTCCGAGCCCGCGCGAGTCGCGCGAGGTGCTCTTCTTGTCACAGCCACTGCAGGAGCTATTCGGCGAAGACCCATCTCGCGACGGCCATCCGGGGTATACGGAGCGAACGGTACTGGCGCTCGTCGCTGCGACCGTGCGCGATCTCGGCGCCACGCTGACGATACGGCCGCACCCGCGCGAAAACGAGGTCGAGCTCCGCCGCTTCGCGGCGACACTTCCGTGCGCAAGCCACGTGCGCGCGGACGGCACTCTCGCCGACGCGATCGCGCACGGTCCTGTCGTCGTGGGCATGATGACGATGGCGCTTGCCGAGGCTGCTCTCCTCGGAGCAACTGTCCTGAGCGTGCAGCCGGATCTGCGCGGCGCGGACACGTTACTCTCCAATCGAGTCGGATTGACCACCCCGGTTACAGAGGCCGCCCAGGTCCCCGCCGCCCTGCGGCACGCACTGCATCACCGCCGGTCACGTCGTGAGCTGCTGCGCGCAGCCGCCGAGCTCGGCTGGCGACCGGGCGCAACCGGCCGCCTTGTCGCCGCCATCGACGAACTCGTAACGAGCTTCCCGGGAACATGATCACGCTGTTCACCATCCCGAAACCTTTCCGTGGCGCGATCGCCACCGCGCAGGACAACAGCCTCTCCAGTTGGCGGCGACTCGCGCCCGACATACAGATCATCCTTTTCGGCGACGAGGAGGGGATTCGAGAGGCGGCCCTGCGCCACAGCGTCGAGCACGTCGCAATAATCCAACGCAACGATCACGGTACGCCGCTACTCGATGACGCGTTCGCCATCGCCCAAGCACGCGCGCGTCACGACAAGGTC
>JAICJQ010000158.1 GCA_025928335.1 Gemmatimonadaceae bacterium | reverse complement strand
TGCTCATCGCCTGCGCCAACGTCGCGAATTTGCTGTTTTCCCGAGCTGCCGTACGTGAAAGGGAAGTCACGGTGCGCATGGCACTCGGTGCGAGCAACGGTCGTCTCGTGCGCCAGTTGCTCACGGAGAGTCTTCTTCTATCGACACTCGGCGGCGTAGCGGGAATTGCGCTCGCCTTCGGGGCGTTGCGCGTTCTCCCAAGACTCGCCCCCTCTGATCTGCCGCGGATGTCGACCATCCACCTGAATGGAACGGTATTACTGGTGACGGCAGCGGTGACAGTGCTCACCGGGTTGCTCTTCGGTCTCGTCCCCGCGATGCAATCGTCGCGCACGCGGTTGAGCGAGAATCTGCGCGAGGGAGGACGTGGCGGAACGACCGGGCGCGGCCGGCAGCAGCTCCGCCGCGGTATTGTCGCTGCGCAACTGGCGCTGGTCGTCGTGTTGCTGACCGGCGCCGGACTGCTGCTCCGCACCTGGGTGACATTGCAACAAGTGCAGCTCGGATTCTCGCCGAAAAACGAGCTCACCCTGACAGTACAGTTGCCCGGCGCCAAGTACGCGAAGCCGGCGGACATCGTCTCGTTCTATGAGAGACTTCTCGACCGTGTGCGCGCCCTGCCCGGTGTGGAGAGTGCCGGGACGATCGAGACGATGTTGTTGAGCGCGACGCCAAACTCCACCGGCATCACGGTCGAAGGGCGCGCATCCCGCCCCGACGACAAGGAAATGACGTTCGATGGGATCAGTCCCGGATTCCTCAACACCGTCGGGGCGCGGCTCGTCGCCGGACGGCACCTCACCGCGAGCGACCGCGCGGGCACTATGCGTGTGGCGATCGTCAACGAGGAGGCTGTAAGGAATTACTGGCCGAACGGCGCCATCGGCAAACGCTTCCGGCAAGGCACGGGCGCATCAAGCGACACGGCCGACAATCCCTGGGTCACCGTCGTCGGCGTCGTCGCGAACATGCGGCGAACGGGAGTCGACAAGCCCGTGCGTGACGAAGCGTTCTTTCCCTTCGCTCAGTCGGCGTCGCCGTGGCAGCTGGTCGTGGTTCGCACCGTGGGTGACGCACTATCGTTCGCCGGTCAGGTTCGACGAGTCGTGCGCGAAATCGACCCGGCACAGCCGATCTCGAATGTGCAAACGATGGAGCAGATGCTTTCGGGCCGAGTAGCGCAGCGCCGATTCAGCATGACACTGGTCGGAATGTTCGCGGCGCTCGCGCTCACGTTGGCGTTGATCGGCGCGTATGGCGTGACGTCGTATCTCGTCTCGCAGCGCACGCGCGAGATCGGCATCCGCATGGCGCTCGGCGCCGATTCGCAACGCGTGGCGCGGTCGGTGGTCGGTGAAGGGTTGCGAGTCGCGGGCACTGGAGTGCTTGTCGGGCTGATCATCGCGCTCTTCACCACCCGACTCGCGTCGGGGCTGTTGTACGGTGTATCGCCCCGCGATCCGCTGACACTGGCTGCGGTCGTCGTCACGCTAGTCGTCGTCTCGGCGGTCGCGAACTATCTGCCGGCGCGGCGCGCCGCACGCGTGGACCCGCTCACGGCGCTGCGGCAAGATTGACCGTTCGGACTGCTCGGCGTAGCAACCCTCGTACAACACATAGGGCTAGCACAGAAAGGATACGGGACAAGTAACGGGATAGACGGACAAAGACAGGAGAACCGCATTTAGAAATGTTCAAAGGCTCGAGCAGGTCGCCGCCGATCTACCTTTGGGCACTGCCGGCCGGGCGAATGATTGTCCAATGCACTCCAGTCGGCATCGTGTTCGGCCCTGTCTGTTGTCCCATATCCATTTGTCAGTCTCAGCACCGACGTATTTGCAACGTCTCGCGCGGCAGCGGCCCACATTCTGTCGTACATTACGGCCATGCTGCGCCGATTTCTGTGGACTACGGCCCTCCTAGCGGGTACCGTCGAGGCTCAGGCGAGACCCTTCGGAGGGCTCAACCCGAAGCTCCTCAAACTCACGACGGACTCGCTCGAGGTGTACGTCGTGCGCCAAGGGAAGCAGGGGCGCTCCGGGACGATCGTCGACGCGCTCGACACCGTGCGCATGAACGGCGAGCTGCACCTGCGACGCGTCTACACGAGAACAGACGCACTCCTCGGGGACGGCGTCGACACGCTCGTCGACGCTTTCGCTGACATCACGCTCCGGATGATTGCCTCGCGCTCGGAAGGCGGCGGTGTCGAGCACGAGGAATGGCGCAACGGCCGAATCACTGGTGCCATTGAGCAGAGCGGGAGACCGGCCCGACAGATCGACACCGCCGCGGCAGACGGAGTGGTCAGCAGCGCGAGCTTCGATCTCATCCTCCGCGCGGCGCCGTTGGCCAATGGCTACGCGATCACGATCCCTGCGTTCTCCGGGCGCCAGGGAGCGAAGACGCTCTCCGCCAAGGTCGTCGGCTCAGAGACACTTCGTCCTTTTGGCGCCACCTGGCGGCTGGACGTTGATTTCGGCGGGCGATCGGCGACGTTCTGGATCACCAAGGACTCTCGGCGCCTCGTTCGTCAGCTCGTCCACGCTGCGCCGGGAGTCGATTTCTTGATCGTCGCCGCTCGTTGAAGGCGCCGCGCCGAAATCGACGCCTGTCCAGGAACCTTCTCTAGTTCGTAAAGATCGGCTGGCTAAAACTCCCGGAGAGGAAGCCGGTGACGGAACACTTTTGACCCGTCGACAATTCCGTCAGCATTCCGCTGACGCTGTAGTTGAATTCCCCGTCGACGGTTCCCTCCGCTGCCACCGCGTCGATCGTACCCTCGCCATCGGTAATGTCGAAGACGAAGTCCGCGTCCTGCACCTTTCCCGTGGCGTTCGACTTCCCATTCCCGAGGTCGTGCATCGTTATCTGACCGGACGTGGTACCCGTGAGGTCCAAATGGGCCATCTCGTTCGTGGCCGTTTTGTTGACGAGATAACTGAAGGCGTAAGTGATTTGGTCGAAATTATGGCTCAAAAAGCACGTGGACGGCGACGCAGTAGTTGTCGCGCTCGCGGTGGTTGCGTCATCGAAGCCCGCACTCACAAACCCTGATCCCGCGCCGCTCAGCGGCGGCGGCGGTGGATCGCCCGCGTTGAGGGCCGGTCCGGCATGGAGTTGCCTCGGCGCCGTGGTCGATGAATCCGAGCAGGCGCAGAGGAACGCGACAATGGCTAGACCCGCAACGAGCCGTTGCATAGCGACGTTTCCTTTGTAGAGGTGCCGGCTCCACGCGCCGGCGGCGGCTGCGAACGATTACCGATCGGTAGCGCCAAGCCTGGCCGGCCGAGGCTGGTCGCCGGCGAGCTGGCCTACTTTCTTGGTCGCCTGCGTCGCCTGCGCACGCTGCGTCGCGTCGCCCGTTGACCAGGCACGAGCCACCAGCGCGTACGCGCGGGCGGCCTCGTCGTAATGCTGCAGCTTCTCTGCCACTAGAGCGCGCTGCGATCCGACGACGACTTCCATCGGCGTGAGCAGCGAGTACAATCGTTCTCTAAATAGCGTTTCTGCTTCAGCATGCATGCCGAGGCTGTCGAGCAGTCGACCCTTGATATAGCGATCGACATAGCATGACGGACACAGCGAATCGGGGATCTCCCGGAATCGCGCCAGCGCATCAGTGCTGTGGCGCCCAAGCGACAGATACGCACGCGTCGCCGCCAATCGGTAGCTCATGGACCGACGCTGGACCGGCGTGGTCGCGCTCGCCAAGTCGCTATCGGCGCGAGCTTCGGCGGCGATCAAAGAACTGGTATCCCGGTGCAGCGCCCACCACGGAAGCGCGACGAATGGGAATATCGACGCGTCGTGGAGGAGACGCGCGAACACCGCGGCCGCCGTGTCCGTTGGTACCGCCCCCATGAGGGCGAGAAACCCGAACGGCTCGGCCTCCAGCCGCCCGACGTTGGTGCCGAGTGTATCGAACGCCTGCCGCAGCCGGCCTCGATACGCCAGCTCGTTCACGACGTACACACGACGCAAGCCGGGGTTGTAGATGAAAGCCGAGCTCGGTGCGCGAGTTTTGGTCGGCAACTGCAACAGCCGAAGGGAAATGTCGCTCGAGTCAGGCCACCGACGGGCGATGAGCCACGCCGTCTGAATGGCCTGCGCCGAGAGCGTATCGAGGATCTCCGCCGTACGACTGTTGATTCCCGCCTCGCGGAGCAGCAGGGTCAACACGCGAATGCCGTCGGCCTCCTCATCGGTGGGTTGAAGCGACAGGTAGCGGTCGGCGTAGTGGAGACCGGCATCGCGGCCGTCACGCGTCAGCGACAGTTCGATCGCGTGGATGTACGCCGGTGTAAAACCGGAATCGAGCGCGATCGAACGGTCGAACGTCGCGAGTATCGTATCCTCGGCGACGCTCAGCCCCGGTCCGAAGCCGTAGTGGAAGTAGGCATCGCCGAGCGCGAACCACACCTCCGGATCCGCCGGAAAGCTGTCCCGGACCGTGCGCAGCGTCTGGAAGAGACGACGAACGTTCGCGATGTAGTTCGTGTCCGTGACGAATTGGGCGAGCGAATCGCGCATGACGTCCGCCACAACCAGCGCACTGTCGCGCGCCGGCAGTCCACGGTTGTGTCGAGCAGCCGCGGCCAGGTATGCGCGTGACAGCGAGTCGTTCACGCTCCGCACCCAGCTCAGGGCGAGTCCGGCATGCCGGTAGGCCAGCGCGAACGTGCTGTCCGACTCGATCGCGCGCCTGTAGTAGGCGGTCGCCGAGTCCCAGGCCGACCTTCTATAGAATTGCTCGCCCGCCAGGAATGCCTCGAGCGCAGGCAGCGTGGTTTCTTCCAGCCACGTCGAACGAAACGCGGCGAGTGGTTTCACCTTGTTCAACTCGCCGCGAAGGTCCTTCACCAATTCATTCGCGAGCCGCGGCAAGTCCTGTTTGCTGCCCCTTCGCTGATAGGTGACGCCGAGCTTCGCATTCCGCGCGACATCCATGATCGACGCCGTAAGCGATACCGAATCTCCGGGCATGCCGGCCACCGTGCCGAAAACCGCGAGACCGGCCTTCATGCGCTTCGCCAGCGTCGCCGCGCTCTCCTCGTCAGCATGCGCCTTCTTCCAGTCGCGCAAATACCGATTGGGAGCGACCGTCTTGACCCATCCGCCGGCGATCGGCTGCAGCATGTCGACCATGCCCTGGCTCAACGACGAGTCGGCGCTTTGCACGTTGAACGGCAGAATGACCACGTAGTTGCCGTCGAGCTTCGGCGGGCGCGTCAGGGCGTAGACTCCCGCGACGATGGATGCTATGACCACGACTCCAACGGCCGCCAACACGCTTCGCGGCACCCGGCGCTTTGGCGGCGCGACCTGAAACGCCGCGGTCATTTGGAGGTCGAGGGCGTCCCGGAATTCCGCCGCGCTGCCGTACCGGTCGGCGGGCGATTTGGCGAGCGCCTTTTCGATCACGCCGCTGATCACCGGCGGCACGTCCGGAGCGACCTCCGACAGCGGTGGCGGAGGCTCCGTGAGATGTGCCGTGACCAGCGCCTGCATGGTCGACCGCGAAAACGGCGGCTTCCCGGCGAGCATCTCGTACCCGACGACCGCGAGAGCATAGACGTCGGCGCGCGCGTCGAGGTCCCGCTCGCCCGACAACTGCTCGGGTGCCATGTACCCCAACGTTCCGATGCTCATCCCGGTCGCCGTCAGACGCTCGGCGGTCGTGTCCATGCGCGCTTCCTCGACGGCGCGCGCGATGCCGAAGTCCGTGACGACGGCGTGGCCTTCCTGCAGAAGGATGTTCGCCGGCTTGATGTCGCGATGGACGATGCCGCGACTGTGGGCAAGTGCCAATGCATCGGCGATCTCGCGCAGCACGCGGAGCGCCTCCGGGATCGGAAATCGCTCGCCCGTCTCGAGACGATGTCGCAACGACTCGCCGGCGACATACGGCATCATGTAGTAGAAGACGTCGCCGCTCGTGCCTGTCGAGAGCACGGGGAGGATGTTCGGATGCTGGAGTTTCGCGGCGACGAGCACTTCGCGGTGGAACCGAGCCGCGCTGACCTCGCTAGCCGTCTCGGGTGGCAGCATCTTGATGACGACCTTTCGCTCGAGCGACGATTCGGTCGCGAGGAACAAGCGACTCATGCCGCCCGGCGCGAGTTCACGCTCGATAACGTAGAGGTCACCAAGCGTGCTTTGCAGCTGGTCCCAAAGCTGGTCCGTCACTCGATGGTCGCTCGCGGTTCTGCCACAAGCGAACATAGGGAACGGCAATCGCCCGGGCTAGCGCCTGGCTCCCCGCCGCGGCGCAGGGTCGTCGATGCCGGGCGGGCTATTCGTCTCGAAGCGCCACCACCGGATCCACCCGCGTCGCCCGCATGGCCGGCAGCAGCGACGCCAACAGCGCCACCGCGACGAGCAGCCCAGCGACGGTCCCAAACGTCACCGGATCCGTGGCCGCCACGCCGTACAACTGGCTCGACAAGAACCGCGTCAGCGCGAACGCAGCCACGAGCCCGATGATGACGCCGAGCCCCGCCAGCCCCATCCCCTGGCCGACGACGAGACGCAGCACACGTCCGCGCTCGGCGCCGAGTGCCATCCGAATGCCGAGCTCGCGCGACCGTTGCGCCACCGAATAACTCATCACGCCGTAAATACCGATTGACGCCAGCAACAGCGCGATAGCCGAGAACAGCCCGAGCAATATCATCGACAGCTTCCGCTGACCCACCGAGTTGTCGACCAGCTTCTCCATCGTGTTGATGTTCGCGATCGGCAATCCTGGGTCGACGCTGTGCACTGCGTTCCGCACCGCCGTCACGACGCTGTTCGGATCACCCTTCGTGCTTACGGCAACGCTCATGAATCGCCCCCCCGCCTGAGCGGCCGGGAGGTAGTACTGAATGCGCGGATCGGCGTCGAGTCCTTCGTGCGCCGCATGGCCGACCACACCGACGATCGTCATCCAAGTGGAGTCCGGCGCTTTCGAGTTGCCGCCGCCAAACGTCGCGCGCTTGCCGATTGGATCGCCGTTCGGGAAATATTTCTTCGCGAACTGCTCGTCGATCACCATCGCCAGCGGAGCGCCCAGTCGGTCCTGATCGTTGAGCAGGCGGCCGCGTTTGAGGGGAATGCGGAGCGCTTCAAAGAAACGCGGCGACACGACGCGCACATCGCCCCACGGACCGTTCTGTCCTTCAGGAACCGTGACGCCCTCGACGCTCAGTGTCGACGTCGCCCACCCGCCGCTGAACGGCAGCACCGACGTCACTCCCGCCGCGCGCACACCAGGAATGGCGTAGAGCTGCGGCAGCAGCTGATGTGTGAACAGGATCTGCGACGTGTCGCTCCGATATTTCACCTGCGGCAGGGCGAGATTGAAGGTCAGGACGTTTTTCGGTTCGAAGCCCGGATCGACACCCTGTAGTTTCGCCACGCTTCTGATCAACAGCCCCGCGCCGACAAGCAGCGTGAGCGACAGCGCCACCTCGGCGACGACCAGCGCGCGTCGCACCGTGCGGCCGGCCATGTCCGACGTCCCGCTCCGGCTGCCATCCTTGAGTGTTTCCTGAAGGTTGGTGCTCGACGTCTGCAGCGCCGGCGCGAGACCGAACAAGAGACCGGTAATCACCGAGACGCCCAGCGTGAACAACATTACTCGAGCGTCGACCGTGATCTCGGAAGCGCGAGGCAAGTTCGGGTTGAGCGCCACGAGCGACTTGACGCTCCATCTGGCCAGTATAAGCCCGATGATTCCGCCGCCGAGCGCCAGAATCACGCTCTCGGTGAGGAGTTGCCGAACGAGGGACATGCGGTCCGCGCCGAGTGCCGAGCGAATCGCGATCTCCTTGATACGTACGGCCGCTCGGGCGAGCAAGAGGTTCGCCACGTTCGCGCACGCGATCAAGAGGACGAAGCCCACCGCGCCGAGCAGTACGAGCAGCACGGGACGAATGCGCCCCGTCGACAGCTCGTCGAGTGTCTTGAGCTTCAGACTCCACGTCGGTGGATAGGAATTTGGATTGTCCTTCTTGATGTTGTCGGCGAACAGCTTGAGCTCCGCCTGCGCCTTGGCAGCGGTAACACCCGGTTTGAGACGCGCGACGGCATTCAGGAACTCGTTGTTGCTGGTCAATTGCGCGGGACGCAGCGCGAGCGGCACGAACAGATCCGAGTTCTGGCCGAAGAACGCCTTGAACGACGCCGGCATCACGCCCACGACCTGATACTGCTCGCCGTTCAGCTCGACCGACTTGCCCACGGCGTCCCGAGAGCCGGCGAAGAGTCGCGTCCACAGGCCATGGCTGATGACGACTACGTGCTCCTTTCCCGGCACGTCATCATCCGGCTGGAGCGTACGTCCGACGAGCGGCGCTACGCCGAGGGCGCGGAACCAGTCGCCCGAGACCCGAGAACCGGGCACGCGCTCGGGATCGCCCGTGCCGGTGAGGTTGGCACCGAAACCCGTCTCCACGGCCACGGCCGAAAAACTCGTCAGCTTGGTGTGATAGTCCGTGAACCGCCGCCCCGAGATCGGCGCCTCGAGCTTGAGCGACGGATAATCGTGGATGATCGTGACGAGGTCGCTCGGACTGCGGTAGGGCAGGGCGCGCAGCAGCACCGTGTTGACCACCGTGAAGATCGCCGTGTTCGCGCCGATGCCGAGGGCCAGCGTCAGGACGACGATGGTCGTGAAAACGGGGCTCTTTCTCAGCCGGCGGAGACTGTAGCCGATGTCGCGGAGGAAGCTGTCCATAATTGGCTCGGCGAGTGGGGTGAATAAGCCTATCTCGATCAGACAATCCCGGTCGCCCTTTGGTTCGCCGAGTCGCCGAGTCGCCGAGTCAAGTGTTACGGCGTGTCCCGAAGCACAGTCGAGATGGCATGCTTCCCATCCTATATATCGTTTTCGTCCTGTCCGGCGCCGCGGGCCTGATCTACGAGTCGATTTGGACGCGCTACCTGGGCCTCTTCGTCGGCCACAGCGCGTACGCGCAGGTCATCGTCCTCGTAATCTTCCTCGGCGGCATGTCGCTCGGCGCGCTCCTGGTGGGCCGACGCACTGAGCGCCTGACCCGACCGCTCTTTTGGTATGCGATCGTCGAGCTCGCGACCGGAACGATTGGCCTGGTCTTCCACGACGTCTTCGTGGCGACGACGAACTTCACCTACGCGAGCATCTTCCCGGTCGTCGGGCTTGGCCCCGCGCAGACGATCGTGAAGTGGGGCATCGCCGGTCTGCTCATCCTGCCGCAGTCGATTCTCCTCGGCACGACCTTTCCGCTCATGAGTGCGGGCGTCGTGCGACGCGTGCCGCGGCGAGTGGGCGACGCGCTCGCGACGCTGTACTTCGCGAATAGCTTCGGCGCGGCGGTCGGCGTATTGATCGCCGGCTTCTGGCTCGTCGGCGTGGTCGGACTTCCCGGAACCCTCCTCACCGCCGCGATGCTCAACATCCTCGTCGCGGCTGTGGTGTTCGTGTCGGTGCGTACGACTCGCGGCGCCGAGATCGAAGCGGCCATCGAGGCGGTCCCAGATCAACAGATGGACGGACTCTCGAGGCCGCGACTCTGGCGCCTGCTGCTCGCCGTGAGCTTCGGCACCGCGCTGTCGAGCTTCATCTACGAGATCGGCTGGATCCGCATGCTCGCCCTCGTGTTGGGGAGCGC
Organism: Gemmatimonadaceae bacterium; assembly: GCA_025928335.1. Classification (GTDB taxonomy): domain Bacteria; phylum Gemmatimonadota; class Gemmatimonadetes; order Gemmatimonadales; family Gemmatimonadaceae; genus JAQBQB01. The sequence goes on along the minus strand of JAICJQ010000158.1, from coordinate 1,441 downwards.
GACGCACTCCTTCGAGCTGATGCTCTCGGCGTTCATCCTCGGCCTCGCGCTGGGCGCGCTTTGGGTCCGGCGCCGCGCCGACGAGCGAGCGACCTCGCTTCGTTTTCTCGGCGTCGTGCAGATCGCCATGGGGACGCTCGCCATCGCGACGCTCCCTGTCTATTTGATGACCTTCGACTGGATGGTGTCGTTCATGGCGGCGTTCGCGAAGACGCCACAGGGCTACACCATGTTCAGCCTCTCGCGATACGTGATCTGTCTCGCCGTGATGCTGCCGGCGACGTTCTGTGCCGGCATGACGCTTCCGCTGATCACGCGCGTGCTCGTTGGTGCGAGTGTCGGCGAGCGGGCGATCGGACAGGTGTACGGCGTCAACACGCTCGGCTCGATCGTCGGCGCCGGCGTCGCCGGTCTGGTGCTGATGCCGCTGCTGGGGCTCAAGTGGCTACTCGTCGCCGGCGCCTCGGTGGATATCGCGCTCGGTCTGGCGCTCTTGTCGGGCGGCGGGCGACGGGCGGCGGGTGACGGGAGAGCTCGATGGAATCCGCAGCTCCTGCTCGCCGGTGGGCTGGCCGCGGCGGTCATCGTCTTTTCGCTTCGGACGAATCTCGATCATACGGTGCTGACGAGCGGTGTCTTCCGATACGGCACGGTTCAGGCGCCCGGCTCGAGAGAGGTCCTCTTCTACAAGGATGGACGAACGGCGACCGTGAGTGTGCGTCGCATTCCCGACACGCACGGTTTGACGTTGGCCACGAACGGAAAGCCGGATGCATCGCTCGGACCGGAATGGTTAACTCCCAAAGTCGAACCGACCCCCGGCGCGTTCACCCACGACGCGCCGACACAGCTGTTCGTGCCCCTCATTCCGCTCGCGTACGTGCCGCAAGCAAAGACGGCCGCCGTGATCGGCTTCGGTTCCGGCATGACCTCGCACGCGCTGCTCGGCAGTCCGGTTCTCCAAAGTCTCGCGACGATCGAGATCGAACCGGAAATGATCAATGCCTCACGTGTGTTCTATCCGGCGAACGCGCGCGCCTACGACGACAAGCGCTCGACGTTCGTCATCGACGACGCGCGAGCGTACTTCGCGGCGCGCGGCCAGCAGTTCGATCTGATTGTCTCGGAACCATCGAATCCTTGGGTGTCCGGAGTCTCCGGTCTGTTCACGGCGGAGTTCTACGAGCGGATCACGCACTATCTGACGCCGACCGGCGTGTTCGCGCAGTGGCTGCATCTCTACGAGATCGACGACGCGCTCCTGCTCAGCGTGATGTCGGCCCTCTCGCAGCACTTCCCGACGTACTCGATTTTCCAGATCTCGAATCGAGACATCATCATCGTCGCGACGACGCGCCCGGCGCTTCCGACGCCCGATTGGAGCATTTTCCAGTCACAGCAGCTGGCGAGCGATCTCAAACGCGTCTGGCCGATCACGTCC
>JAICJQ010000256.1 GCA_025928335.1 Gemmatimonadaceae bacterium | reverse complement strand
TGCTCCTGAAACGGCTTGATGATCGCGTCGACGATCTTCGTGTCGAGGCTCGTGTAGAGCATTACGTTCCCTTCCGACTTCGCCTTGGCGACGTCCGCGGCGCTTGCGACCTTCGCCGCCAGCGCCGGCACGACAGCGGCCGACGCCGCGAGCGCGCGCAGTGGCCAAACTTCACGCGCAATGCCGGACGTTGCGCCGAACGCAGCGCTCACGCGGCCCAGGAAGCGGCGACGGCTGACTGACTGGGTGCGGGTCGGTTTTTTCATATGGCCTCCGGACGATCGATGTCGAAAGGACTGCCAGAAACTCGCTTCAGCTATAGGACGCGTTCTCTCCAGGGATTGGAGAATGACTGAACGAACCGCGCGCGAGGATGGCTTGGCGACCGCCGAACTGTGCGATACGCGCCGCCTGGTCGGCACGTGCCCGGCGATCGACCGCTTCGGCGTCGACGATGCGCCGGAGGTCGTTGCGGAAGTCGCGGATCAAGCCCTCGTAGCCGGGATCGGCGCCCCTGTCGTTGCGTTCCTGGAGATCGCGATCCAGGTCGAACAGCATCGGCGGCATGCCGACGTAATCGACGAACTTGAACGGCCCGTGACGAGTCATGAACGCGCCGGTCACGCCACCGGCTGCGTGGTACTCGCAAAGCACCGTTCGCCGTGGAACCATGCCGCGGGCCACATCGAAGAGCGAATGGCCGGGCAGGTCGCGGTCGTCGGGGTGGCGTGGCACACCGGCGGCTTGGAGGATGGTCGGGAAGCAGTCGACCAGCGTGACCGGCTCGCGACACACCATGCCCGACGGAATATCCGGTCCGGCGATGATGAGGGGGACGCCAGCCGACTCCTCGTACATGGTCGATTTCCCCCACAGGCCGCGGGTACCGAGGTTGTCGCCATGATCGCTGGTATAGATAACGCGCGTGTCCTCGGAGAGACCCGTCTCCTCGAGCGTCGACAGTAGCTTGCCCACGTTGTCGTCGAGGAACGTGACCATGCCGAAATAGGCGGCTATCGCGCGGCGCACCTTGACCTCGTCGAATGCTTCGTCGTACACCATGCAGTTGCGCAGCGCGGCGATGTACGGATGGTCCGGCCGCTCGCTTTGCGCATAAAGCGCTGGCCATGGCACCGCGTCTTCCGGATAGAGACGGTAGAACGCCTCGCGCGACTTGAGCGGAAAGTGCGGGCACACCAGCGAGACGAACAACACCCATGGCTTGTCGCGGTGCTTCGGCGCTTCGTGGCGCAGCCATCGCTGCGCCGCCGCAGTGATGTCGTCGTCATATCGCTGGTAGCTCGAGTCGCCGGCTCCCGCCTCCTCGGCGAGCTTGAGTGCCGCCGTGCGAACCGGCAGATCGTCGCGGATCAGGCCGAGCAAATCGCCCACGCCGTCAACTACATGAAGTGGCATGATTTCTTCGTCGAATCCGTTATCGTCCTCGCTGCTTCGGTAATGCAGCTTGCCGATCGAAACGGATCGATGGCCGTGGGCAATGAGCCGATGCCCCCACGAGGGAACGCTGCCGTCGTAGGGAATGGCGTTGTCCCAAAATCGTATCTGGTGAATGTAGCGACCGGTCGCGAAGCACGCCCGCGACGGCACGCAGATCGGCACGTTGCAGTAGGCGTCGCTGAAGCGAACTCCGCGATCGGCGAGCCGGTCCAGATGCGGCGTCCTGATCATCGGATGCCCGTAGCAGCCGAGGACCCGCCGGCTGTGCTCATCGGACATCACCACGACAACGTTTGTCGGTCTCATGTCGACCAGTCGCGCCGACGCAGGCGCGCATGATTGCATCGCGGCTCCAAGAGCTCGCATCCACGTTCGCCAACGGCTCTGCGTTTCATCGCAACTCGATCCGGTAACGGTAGATATCGCCGCGCAGAACGGCCCGCCGATACTCGGCTATGACGCCCGCGACCGTGTACGTTGTTCGCTCGATCTGGAACAGCGGCGTGCGCAGGCGAATACCGAGGTGGCGCGCGGCGTAGCCGTCCGCGACGGTTGGCTCGACGTATTCCCGCGCACTGCCGAGATGCACGCCGTAGACCTCGCGCAGCAGGTCGATCAAGTGAAGCGCGGCAAGATCCTGTCGCGCAAGACCCGGGCACAGATCGAAAGGAATAAAGCTCGTCTGCAGGCCGACGGGCGTTCCTTGGGTAAAGCGCACGCGCTCGAGCATCCATAGTTGAGTTCCCGTCTTCACATCCAGCATGGCGCCGATGTCCTTCGAGGCACGAATGCGGCGCCGTTGCAGAATGCGCCCTCCCGCGTCGAGCGGCGGCCCGACGAGGTGGAACCTGTTGTACGCACCGACGACCCCGCTTTCGAGCTTCGAGCGAGTGACAAAGGTGCCACGCCCGCGGTGGCGCTCGAGATAGCCGTCGGAAACGAGGTCCGCGAGCGCCCGACGCAACGTGCCGCGACTTACGCCGTAGTGTGCGCACAGCGCCGCTTCCGATGGCAGAGCAAGTCCGGGGGCGAAGCGCTCCGAGCGCAGGTGCAGGACAAGGTCCTCCTTGATCTGATGGTGCAGCGCGACGGCCGGTTGCGCATGGAACGCCGCGAGATCGAAGCTGCGGGAAGCGGACTCGTTCGGGTCGGGGGCGCCATCGGCCTTCGGCATCGCGCCACTTGTATAGACATTCGAACATGCTGTCAAGCCCGGTTTGGGCGCGCCGCCGTGATCGTCACGGGACCACTCCATGTCAACGCACACGTGCTCGAGAAATTCCGCGATAAGCGATCACGTTGAATCGGCGACCGCGGCATGCAATACACGTCGCTCACCAACCCACTTCCAACGAAGGGATGGGCCCGAGGTTATGTCGAGCCCGCGCACGCCTCTGCACTACACACTACGCCGCGTTTCGCCGTGGCAACTTCCAGCCCGGGCGAGCGAAGTGGCAGGTGTAGCCATGCGGGATGCGCTCAAGATAATCCTGATGCTCCGGTTCCGCTTCCCAGAAGTCGCTGGCCGGCGCCACTTCCGTAACGACGCGCCCCGGCCACAAGCCAGACGCATTGACATCGGCTATCGTTTCTTCGGCCGTGCGACGTTGCTCGTCACTCGTGTAGAAGATGGCGGAACGGTAGCTCGTGCCGCGGTCGTTGCCTTGGCGGTTCGGCGTTGTCGGATCGTGGATCTGGAAGAAGAACTCGAGCAGATCCCGGTAGGTCGTCTCGTCGGGGTTGAAGACGATCTCGATCGCCTCGGCGTGGGTGCCATGATTTCGGTACGTCGCGTTCGGCACGTCACCACCGGAATAGCCGACTCTGGTCGAGAGGACGCCTGGGCGGCGCCTTATCAGTTGTTGCATTCCCCAGAAGCAACCACCCGCAAGAATTGCGCGTTCAGTTTTCGTAGCCAACGCTGTGCCTCTTAGGTGAAAAAGTCTGAGATATTCGCCATCTCCCTCTCGCTCTCAAGCTGATCATGATGAATGGAGCGGAGGGACGCGGATGATCGTCTTCCCCTTGGTCCGCTTGGTCGGGTTGAAGGCGGCGACGGCATCGTCGAGGGTCGAGACGGTCCCGATGTTTGTCCGCAGTCGACCGTCCCGCACCCGCTGGACGATCTCGCTCAGTTGGGCACGATCGGACTCGACAACGAAGTCGACCGCCAGACCGTCGTCGGGCCGTGCCTCACTCGGCCCCACGATGGACACCAGAGTTCCTCCGGCTCGAACCAGGCGCGTGGACCGCTTCCCGATGTCGCCGCCGATGAGATCGAACACCAGATCGACGTCGCCGACGTCTTCCAGGGCGTCGCTCTCGAGGTCGACGAATTCCTGCGCGCCGAAGTCGAGCACCGTGTGACGGTCGGCAGCGCGTCCGGTGCCGATGACGTAGGCGCCGGCCTCTCGTGCGAGTTGCGTCACCATCGAGCCGACTGCGCCGGCCGCGCCGTGCGCGATGATGCTCTGCCCTGCCCGAAGCCGGCCGTGCTCGAACAGTCCCTGCCACGCGGTCAGGCCCGAGATCGGGAGGCTCGCGCCCACCGTGAAGTCGACGTCGCCCGGCAGCGGCGCAAGGTTGCGTGCCTCGACGGCCACGTACTCCGCCAGGGTGCCGTCGCGATGCCAATCCGCAAGGCCGAACACCCGCTGTCCGACCGTGACCCCGGTCGTGCCATAGCCGAGTTCGGTGACCACGCCGGCCAGCTCGTGTCCCGGGATCGAAGGTGTTCGGTCGCGACCGGCGCGATCCGCCCAGGTCGAGG
>JAICJQ010000064.1 GCA_025928335.1 Gemmatimonadaceae bacterium | reverse complement strand
GCATCTGGACCGTAATTCTCGTAAAACGGCTCGGGGACGATCACTTCGTCGCCCGGTTCCATCAACGCCATGAACACGGACGCCATCGCCTCAGTCGCGCCGCACGTCACCGTGACGTTCGCGTCCGGATCGACCTCCATGTTGTAAAACCGCCGATACTTCTCGGCGATCGCCTGACGTAGCACGGGCGTGCCCCAGGTGACCGCGTACTGGTTGATGTCGGCGTTGATCGCGGTGCACGCGGCGGCTTTCATCACGTCGGGCATCGGGAAATCGGGAAAACCCTGCGCAAGGTTCACCGCATTGTGCATGGAAGCAATGCGCGTCATCTCGCGGATGACCGATTCGGTAAACGTCGCGGTTCGTCGAGCAGCAAGCACTGTTCTATCCTCGAATTTTGCCGAGGGCGCGACGGATCAATTCCGCCGCCCCGCCCCCGGAGCCTGTTTCCGATTCATCGATCGCCTGGCGCACTGAACGCTCGGCATCGCCCGGTGAATATCCCAGGGACACGAGCGCGCGAACCGCGTCTTCAGCGCCGGCGCCCTCCGGCCTGGGGCCTGCCAAACCGGGAACGGAAACTTGCAGGTCGTCGAGCTTGTCGGCGAGGTCCAATATGAGCTGTTCGGCCTTCTTTCGACCTACGCGCGGCACGCTCTGAAGCGTTGCGAGGTCCTTGTCTCGCAGCGCCCGAACCAGCCGTTCGGCGGTCAACGTCGATAGAAGACCCAACGCGAGGGACGGGCCGACACCCTTCGCATTGAGCACACGCTGGAAGACACGCTTCTCGAACGCGTTCGAAAAACCGAACAGCTGCCAGCCGTCTTCCTTCACGACCAGATGCGTGTGCAGCGAGACCGTCTCACCGGCTCGGGGCAACGACTCGAAGACGCCGAGCGGGATCAACAACTCGTACGCGACGCCGCCCGTCGTCATAATCTCGACTCGATCGAGATCCTTGCTGAGCAGCATCCCACTGACGTGCGCGATCACAAGCGGCCGGCCTGGGCGCGAATTCCGCTGAGCGACGGAACGCGCAGCTCCATCAAGCAAGCCAGCGCCGCAGCGACGCCGTCCGCGGCGTCCGACGGCTGGGGCACCGATTTCAGCTTGAGGAGACGCGCCAACATGAATTGCACTTGCTCCTTGGTTGCCGCACCCGTGCCGACGACCGCCTTCTTGATCTCGGCCGGCGGAATCTCGTGGATGTCGAGGTTCGCTTTCCGTCCAGCGAGCAAAACGACTCCCCGCGCATGCCCGAGGACGACCGTCGTGCGGACGTTCTTGGCGTAGAACACGTCTTCGACCGAAAGGGCATCCGGTCGATGACGCGCGATCAGCTCGGACACGCCTTCAAAGATCTCGAATAGCCGGTCGGCGAGCGGATCGCGGGGCCTCGTACGAATCACGCCACATTCGACAAGGGAGACGAGCCCGAGGCCGTCTCCCTGTACGACACCGTAGCCGGTGTTCGCCGTTCCCGGATCGATGCCGAGGATGATCACTCGGCCGTGGACCGGATCATCCCTCGGCCCTCGCCATCTCACTCACGTCCATGTCGAAGTTCGCCCACACCTTCTGGACGTCGTCGAGGTCCTCGAGCGTCTCGAGGAGCTTGAGCAGGGAATCGCCCTGTTTGCCGCCGATCTGGACCGTGTTCTTCGGCACCATGGCGAGCTCGGCTTCGACGACCTGAACCCCTTTGCCCTTGAGCGCTTCCTGCACCGAATGGAAGTCGGCCGGACTGGTCGAGATGAGGAACCGATCATCCTCGCGGAGCACGTCTTCGGCGCCCGCGTCGAGCGCCTTCTCCATCAAGGAATCCTCATCGACGTTGGAGGCGTCGACGTAGACCTGGCCTTTTTTCTCGAACATCCACGCCACGGAGTTGGGCGTCCCGAGGTTGCCGCCGAGCCGCGACATCTTGCTGCGGACCTCGGCGACGGTGCGCGTGGGGTTGTCCGTCACCGCGTCGATGAGCAGCGCGACGCCCCCGGGGCCATAACCCTCGTAGGTGACCTCGTGATATTCGACACCCTCGAGCTCGCCCGTTCCCTTCTTGACCGCGCGCTCGATGTTCTCCTTGGGCATGGAGCTCGAGCGGGCGGTATCGATGGCAAGTCGAAGCCGCGGATTTCCCGACGGATCACCGCCGCCGATCTTGGCGGCCATAGTGATCTCACGAATCAGCTTCGTGAACAGTGCACCACGCTTGGCGTCAGCTGCCGCCTTGTAGTGCTTGATTTGTTTCCATTTACTGTGGCCGGCCATAAGCGCGAGGCAAAAGACACGTACAATATAGGGTCTGGGACGGCGCGGCGGCTAAACGCGCGGCTGCCGAACGGCGCGGCTGCCAGAGGGCGCGGCTGCCAAACGGTCGCAAAACGAAAGGCGAGGACAACGCAAACCCTAGATCCGGTCTTTAGCTTCTGCGCTTTCCTCGCAGACGCCTCTGCGCCGCTTGGCAGCCGCGCGGTTCGGGCGCCCCCGCCGTCAGCCGTTCGCCGCTTCGTCGATGACTTCTTCGAACCTCTCCCATTTCTCGTAGAAATAGAGATCGACGTAGCCCTTGGCCCCGTTTCGGTTCTTCCGCACAATCAGCTCGGTGGCGCCCTCGATGTCCCGGCCTGGCTGATACATCTCTTCCCGATACAACGCCAATACCACGTCCGCGTGCTCGGCAAGAATGCCGGAGCCGCCGAAATCGTCGAGCGTCGGCCGTCGATCGGCGCGGGTCGACAGCGCAGGAAGAGAAGCGGTTACGACGAGTGCGACATGTGCGTCGAGTGCCAGCGCTTTGAGATCGCGCGCGGCGAAGGCGAGCGAGTTGTCGAGCGACCCGCCGGGCTGAAGGAACGTCGACAGCGGGTCCACGACGAGCAGTTGGATGTCGTCCATCCCACCGACCACCGAGACGAGACCGGCGGTGTCGCGCGTGGTCAGCCTTTCAACGATCGGAAGGCTGTCGCGCAGTCGGAGTGCCGTGGCACCGGCTCGGCTTCGCGCCTCGTCATCCAGGGTCCCTTGGCGCAAATCGTCAACGCGCGCACGTGCTTCTATCGCCAAAATGCGCTCGAGCAAACGCTCGCGCGTCATCTCGGCCGTGAGAAACGCGCTGCGCTGTCCACGCGTCGCGGCGCGGATCGCGAACGCGAGGGCAAGGGACGACTTTCCGCTTGACGTGTCGCCCCCGAGCAGCGCGAGATCGCCCCGGCGGAAGCCGCCGCCGAGCAGGTTGTCGATGCTGGGAAATCCGCAGGAGATCGTTTCGGGCGACGACTGTCCATCGCTGACCGCATCGACCCGCGACAGCAGCGTCGAGAGCGGTGAAATGTCCGTAGTCCGAGTCATGAGCGTCGCTTCGTTGGCTGACCGTCGAAACTGACGATCAAGCAGTCGGGCACAGCACGGTGACCAGCTGCGCCAGCTCGAGACGCGACGGTTGATCGAGGAAGCTGTCGATCGCCTTGATCAGTCCCGTGATCGCCTCGCCCGCGCCGCGCGAGTGAGTCGCCGAGGCCTCGATCGATCGCTGGAGTGCAGTACGCGCCGCCGCGGGAAGAGCGAGTGTCGCCAACCAGGTTCGGGCATGAGTCGCGCGGTCCGTTCTCGTCTCCGACGACACCCCACGCTCGGCCAGCGTGTCGTGCGCCAGTCGTGCGACCACGTATGCCGCCAGCACCACCTCGCGCTGACCTCCGAGCGGTGCCCGTCCCGCGAGGGTGGCGAGGGCGGGGAAGCGAAAGCTCGTTGGGGCGAGCGCGTAGGGCGGCGCGGAAAGAAGCACGGCAAGAATCTGCGCGTCCGCTCCACAGGCCGGAAGCGGGAGCCGAGCGGGACGGGCGCGGCACCTCGTGCTGTATATTTCCGCCATGGCGCAACCGGCGAAATCCGTACTCTGGGTGGACGACGAGGCGGAGCTCCTCGAGCCTCATCGCATGTTCTTGCGAGACAAAGGCTTCGAGGTCGAAACGGTCACCAACGCCGAAGACGCCGTCGCGATGGTTCGACGCCGTCCGTTCAACCTGGTTCTGCTCGACGAGCAGATGCCGGGAAAGCGCGGCATGGAGGCCTTCCACGAGCTCCGCGAGGCGGACCCCAACGTCGCCATCGTCATGGTCACGAAGAGTGAAGAAGACTCGACGATGACGGAGGCGATCGGCGCCGCGCTCGAAGGCTACCTCGTGAAGCCGGTGACGCCGCGCCAAGTCTACGCGGCGATCACGAGACTTCTCGACGGCGCCAAGATCCGGCAGCAGGCTGTGGCGCGTCATTTCGTCGACCGTTTTCGCCAGCTGCAGACGGAGCCAATTCGCGGCATGGGCTGGCGCGAGTGGGTCGATCGTTTTGCCGAGCTCACGCGCTGGGATCTCGATCTGGTCGGGGCGAACGAGACCGGCCTCCATGAGTCCCTGCAGGGCCTCTATCCCGATCTCCGCCGCGAGTTCGCGTTGTACATGAAAACGGCCTACCCCCAGTGGTTGCGCGACCTGGAGGGCGATCGCCCTCCGCTGTCGATCGACATCGTGCCCGAATTTCTCCTGCCGATCCTCAAGACCGACAAGCAGGCGATCTTCATCGTCATCGACTGCATGCGGCTCGATCAATGGCGCGCGCTCGAGCCGACGGTCGCGCAGATGTTCGACGTCGAGACCACGCACTACTTCAGCGTCCTGCCGACCGCCACTCCATATTCGCGCAACGCGCTGTTCAGTGGCCTGTTTCCCGGCGAGATCGCGGCGCGTTTTCCCGACTGGTGGGGTGAGCGCGAAGACGAGACGCTCAACGCCCACGAGCGCGACCTGCTCGAGGCGCAGATCTCGGAGCTCAAGCTCGCGATTCCTGTTCGCTATGAGAAAGTCTCCACCGCCGCCGAAGGCGATGACATCGAGCGACGGTTGGCGCGCGTCATCGCCCCCGACGGCATCTCGGCGTTTGTCTTCAACTTTGTCGATCTGCTCACGCACGGCCGGTCGGAGTCGGCGATTCTCTTCGAGGTGGCGCGCGACGAGATCGCGCTGCGCCAGCTCACGCAGCAGTGGTTCCGTCGCTCGGCGCTGTACTCGGTGCTGCAGGAGGCGGCGCGACGGAAGGTGAAAGTGCTGATCACGAGCGACCACGGCTCGATTCATTGCCGAACGCCGGCGACCGTTTTCGCCAAGCGCGACGCCACGCAAAATCTCCGCTACAAATTTGGCGAGGACCTACGCGCCGAGAACCCGGAGTATGGGTTGCTGTTCAAGAACGAAGATTCGCTGCGCCTGCCGCGCCGCGGTCTCGGCGCCAACACGCTGCTCGCGACAGGCGATTCGTTCTTCGTCTATCCGACAAAGCTGCGCGAGTATCAGAGCCGTTATCGTGGCTCGTTCTTGCACGGCGGCGTGACGCCGGAGGAATGCATCCTCCCCGTTGCCCTTCTCACGCCCCGACGTTGAGCTGATGGGCGAGCAGGCCACTCTACCCGTTCGGGCGGATTCCACTCGCAAGCGCGCGTTCGCCGACTATCGGCGGCTGCTTGTTTTTTTGCGCCCACACTGGTGGCGCATGGCGGGGAACGTCGTCAGCAACGTCATCGCGGCGGCGCTGAACACCTTCGTGTTCACCCTGCTCATGCCCTTCCAGAACGAGATCTTCAACAAGGACAAGCTGATCTCGACGGGCGGCTGGCTCGGCGCGCTGCAAAGTCGTTTGATCAATCCCTGGGTCGGACCGAATACCGACCGCCTCGGCACGCTCAAAGTGATCATGATCGCCATCGTGGCGATCGTTCTCGTCAAGAACGTATTCCTCTGGCTCGCCGGCCAGCTCGGCGCGTCGCTCCAGGAGTACGTGACTCGTGATTTGCGCGATCGCGTTTTCCGACACATGCAGCGGCTGCCCCTCGGCTATTTCCACACCACGAAGGTCGGCCAGATCCTGACGCGGATCCTCAACGATACCGACCAGACCAAGGCGCTCATCACCGAGCTCGTGACCAAGACCATACAGAACGGCGCTACCGTTTTGACGACGGTCGTCGCGCTGGTCTCGCTCTCGCCGCGGCTCACGCTGCTTTCGCTTATCATCGCCCCGCTGCTCACGCTCACGCTTCAGCCCATCCTCCGCAAACTCCGTCGCGGGCATCGACGGCTCCGAAACGAGTACGGCGAGATCACCAGCGTGCTCCAGGAGGTCGTGAGCGGTATCCGCCTCGTCAAGTCGTTCGGAGGCGAGCCGTACGAGGACGGCCGATTCGTCGGCGCAAGCAGCGAATACTCCCGCGGCATGGTGCGGATCACCCGCGTCTCGCTCCTCTCGCAGCCCCTCACCGAGATCATCGGCACGTCGATCGCCGTCATCATCCTCTGGATCGGCGCGCAGGCGGTCATACGCCCGAACTCCGGCCTCGATGCTGCAACGTTGATCACGTTCATGATTCTCGTGATGCAGCTCCTGCCGCCGCTCAAACAACTTTCGCAGACGCCGACGACCGCGCAGCAGTCGATGGCCGCCGCCGAGCGCCTGTTCGACGTGCTGGACCGCCAGACGGAAGCGGAGACCGATCGCGGCACGCACGTCGTCGATCGTTTCGACACGTCCATCGAGTACGACGGCGTTTCGTTCGCCTATGAGACCGAGCCCGTGCTGCGCGACATCAGCTTCCGGGCGGCCAAGGGGGATGTCGTCGCGCTCGTCGGCGCGAGCGGCTCCGGAAAGAGCACACTCGTCGACCTTTTGCCGCGCTTTTACGATCCGACTGCCGGCCGCATTCTCGTCGATGGTATCGACACTCGGCAGATCACCCTGCCGTCGCTGCGCGCTCTGACCGGCATCGTCAGCCAGGACACCGTGTTGTTCAACGACACTGTCCGCAACAACATCGCGTATGGCGCCGGCGGCAAGTTCACCGACGAGCAGATTCAGCGCGCGGCTCGGGCCGCCAACGCGCACGACTTCATCGCGGCACTTCCCAACGGCTACAACACCGTGCTCGGCGAGCGCGGCACGCGGCTCTCCGGCGGCCAACGCCAGCGCATCGCCATCGCTCGCGCGCTCCTCGTCGATCCACCGATTCTCATTCTCGATGAAGCGACGTCGGCGCTCGATACCGAATCCGAGCGCCTCGTTCAGGAAGCCGTCGATCGATTGCTCGCCGGGCGCACCGTTTTCGTTATTGCCCACCGACTGTCGACGATCGTGCACGCCGATCTCATCCTCGTGCTCGACGCCGGACGAATCGTGGAGCGGGGAACCCATATGGAGCTGCTCGCCGAGCGCGGGATGTACTACCGCCTTTACTCATTGCAGTTCGGAGAAGCCGATGCTGGTGAGCGGGTCGGTTCAGTCTGACGATGCGCGCGCTTTTCTACTTCAGCGATAGCGTCTGGTCGGGTTGCGCACGCTTTCTCCTCGCCGCGGCCTCCGAGCTCCGCGAGCGCGGCGTCGAAACGACGATCGCCTGCTGTGCCGAGACGCGCATTGGCGCGTGGGCGGTCGAGGCGGGAATCGACGTTGTCGAAATCAACGGCAAAGCGTCGACGACCGGCGGCGCGTGGGATCTTCGACCAATCCTGAATGAGCGTGGCATTGAAGTGGTCATGGTCACAACGCAACGCGACCAGGTGCTCACGAGCTCCGCGAAGCTGTTCGGCGGTCGAATCCCCCTGTTGCGACGCATTCCGCCCTTTGGCCGCGTCGAGCTCACACGTGGCGGCAAGCTCGCGTTGCGGATGGCGGCAACTGGCCTGGTCTTCACGACGGAAAAGGAAGCAAAGGAGGCGCACGGCCCGGGCTGGACGATTCCGAGCTCGGTCGTCCCGCTGGGAGTCGACGGCGCCTCGTACGACGAGGCGCAGCCGGTTGCGCGCGCCGAAATCGGTGCTCCAACCGAGGGAGTGCTCATTGCTTGTCCCTATGAGCGATCTGGGCGAAATCGGATTGCGACGCTGTTCCGCACACTTTCTTTTCTCGGTCCGCGGCACCCCGACATGCACGCGGTGGTATTCGGACCCGGCTCGCTGGACGACGAACTGCGGCTTCACGCGGCGGCGCTTGGCGTCGGCTCGGCGATCAGCTTCCTCGGCGACATCGACGCGCCGCTGCCGGTGATGCGCGCGGCCAACGTCGTGTGGGCGGTTGCCGACGGCGACGGCGGTGCGTACGGGTGCTTGGACGCGATGGGATTGCGACTGCCGGTCATCGCCGAGCGAACAGTGCTCTATCAGCATTACGTGGCAGACGGCATCTCCGGCTTGTTGCTGTCGCCGGCGGATCCCGCCACTACCGCGTCGAACGTCGCCGCTTTCATCGCCAACGATGAGAAGTGTCGCTCGATGGGCGCTGCCGGTCGGGGGCGAGCACAGCGCGACTTTCCCGAGTCGGCGATGATCTCCGCGCTCGAGCAAGCATTCGCCGCCGCTATCGGCGCACCGGCACGGGCTGCCCAGTGACCGCGGCAAGCGCGATTCAGCCGTCGCTCGCGCATCGTGCCGAATACGCCGCGCTGCGCAGCGCCGTGGCGGCGGTCGAGCGGCTGAGCTTCACCCGTGCCGGATCGATCGGCGAACGTATCGGACGACTTGGTTACGCGCCGATCGGGATCAGGCGAGCGGTCGTCGAGCGACAATTGTCTGTTTCATTTCCCGAGAAGAACGCCGACGAGATCGCGTCGATCGCACGCGCCGCGTACGGACATCTCGGCCGAACGAGCATCGAGACGGCGATCCTGCCATCGTACCGCGCCGAGCAGATCGTTCAGCTGTTCGAGGAAGTACACGGCTGGAGTATCATCGAGGAGCGGCTGGCGCGTGGACGAGGGCTCATCCTCGTCACCGGTCATCTCGGCAATTGGGAATTGGGCGGTGCGTATTTGGCGGCGCGCGGACTGCCGATCGACGCCGTCGCGCGGCACATGGCCAATCCCCTCTTCGATCGATACCTCACGAGCACGAGGCATCGGATCGGCATGACGGTGGTGCACGACGAAGATGCCGTCCGCCGCGTTCCTCGATCGTTGCGCGACGGCCGGGCCGTCGCGTTCCTCGTCGATCAGGGAGCGCTCGGCCTCGCATCGACGTGGGTTCCGTTTTTCGGCCGGTACGCCAAGACGCCGCGCGGGCCGGCGGTGTTCGCCCTGCGCCTCAACGCGCCGATCGTGTTCGGCGTGGCGATCCGCCGGCCGTCGGGGCGTTATCATCTGACCTTCGAACCGATCGACGTCGTGGACACCGGCGATCGCGAAGCCGACGTGGATCGCATCGTCGCCGACTACACGCTGGCCTTGGAACGTTGGGTGCGTCGCGTCCCGGAGCAGTATCTCTGGCACCATCGCCGGTGGAAGCATCAGCGCCCCGGAACCCCGCGCGAGTTGGGAGATCCGCTGCTGTGAGCCGCGCGTCGCGGCGGCTCGGAACCGATCGGCGCGCCTGGTTTGGCGGCGGCACGATCGTGCTGCTCGCGCTGATGGCGCTCGCCGCGCCGCTCGTTGCCGGCCACGATCCATTCGGCATCGATCTCATCAACTCCCTTCAACCGCCATCGCCGCAGCACTGGTTCGGCACGGACATCCAGGGCCGCGACGTGTGGGCACGTCTCGTCTACGGTGCGCGTGTCTCGCTGTCCGTCGGGATCATTTCGCAGGGCATCGCCCTGACGCTCGGCGTGATTCTCGGACTGGTCGCCGGATACTATGGACGCTGGGTCGACGAGCTGGTGATGCGTCTCGCAGACGTGACGCTGGCATTTCCCACGCTGCTTCTCCTGATTGCCCTCGTCGCGGCGCTGCAGCCGTCGCTCACGGTGGTGTTTGCCACGATCGGCCTCGTGGGTTGGGCGGGGATGGCGCGACTCGTCCGCGGTCAGGTCCTCGTCGTTCGGGAGCTGGAGTTCGTTCAAGCGGAGCGCGCGCTCGGCGCCGGCGACGTAAGGATTCTCATACGACATATTCTACCGAGCGTCGTGGCGCCCGTCGTCATCGCGGCCACACTCGGCGTGGCCGGCGCGATCATGGCGGAATCCTCGCTCTCCTTTCTCGGGCTCGGCGTTCAGCCGCCGACGCCGAGCTGGGGCTCGATGATCGCCGACGGTCGCGACCTCTATCAGCTTCGCCACGCACCGTGGACATCGGTCTTCCCGGGGCTGGCGATCGGCGCGGCGGTCCTCGGCTTCAATTTGCTCGGCGACGCACTGCGCGACGCGCTCGATCCGCGGGCCGTGCGGGCCGCCGTGCCGCGCGGCGCCGGACTCCCCGACATCGCCCGCCCATGACCTTCGACGTCCAGGCAGTGCGCAAGAACGAATTCCCGCTGCTGCTCGCCGACGATGTGGTGTACCTGAACAACGCGTCGACTGGCCCGCTGCCGCGGCGCACGATGGATACCCTGGCCGAATGGGCGCGTCATCGCGCCGTTCCGCACCGCATCTCCCAGGAGATGGAGTTCGGTACGCTCGACCGAGGCCGGCGGCTGATCGCCGAGTTGATCGGCGCGCACGAGTCCGAGATCGCGCTGGGGACGAACACGAGTTTTGGACTCAACCTCGCGGCCTTCTCGCTGCCGCTCGAGCGCGGGGATGTCGTGCTGTCGCCCGATTTGGAATTTCCGGCGAACGTCTATCCGTGGATGCAGCTCGCGGCGCGGCGCGGGATCGAGTATCGACGCCTTCGCTGCGACGACGGCCCTCTGAATGTCGATCGGCTCTCCCGGGAGCTGGAGGATGGTCGCGTTCGCGCGGTCACGGTGTCGTGGGTTCAGTTCGCGTCGGGCGCCCGCGTCGACCTCGCCGCGCTTGGACAGCTCTGCCGCGATCGCGGCGTCTACTTCGTCGTCGACGCCATCCAGGGACTTGGGCCGCTCACGCTGGATCTGCGCTCGACGCCCGTCGACATCCTCGCGTGCGGCGCGCAGAAGTGGTTGTTGTCGCCGTGGGGCGCGGGCTTCGTGTACGTCAGCCGCGACCTGATACCGCAACTGCAGCCGCACGACGTGAGTTGGCTCGCGGTCAAGGATTCTGACGACTTCACCCGCCTCACCAACTACGACCTCACGTGGCGAGACGATGCCCGACGGTTCGAGTTCATAACACTTCCGTATCAGGAATTCGCCGCCATGAACGCGACGCTCGAGCTGATCCGAGAGCTCGGCGCCGCAAACGTGGCCGCATATAGTCAGTCGCTCGCCGACCGGATCGTCGAGTGGGCCTGCGCACGGGGCGACGTCACCCTCCTCACACCGGCCAAACGGGGCCAGTATGCGTCGATAATCTCCGTGAGACCGCCGGATCCCGCGGCGGCGAGTGCACGGCTGTCCGATTCCGGTGTTGTGCACTCGTTCCGAGAAGGGGGGATTCGGTTGTCGCCGTACTTCTATAACACGGTAGAGGAGATCGATCGGACGTTGGCGATCATCGGGTGATCGTGGCTCTCTATTGGGAGACTCTGCTGCAACTAGTTAACGCGAGTAAAGCCATTTCCACCACGAGGCCGGAAATCTCGGCTCGTGGCGACCGAAACTTGAGTGGCGAGTCGAGCCCTCTCCGCGCCTCTGCCTCTCCGCGGCTCCGCGTTGAGTAGTTCAAGCAGAGCCTCCCGATAGAGAGCCCTACGAGTCCCCGCGAATCGCGATAATCGGATCCACGCGCGCCGCACGCCGCGCCGGAGCCAGGCTCGCCAGCCCCGCGACGACGACCAACAACAGAGGAACGGCGACGAGCGTCCCCACGTCGTTGACGTTCGTCTCGAATAGCATCGAGCGCACGAGACGAGAGCCCGCCGCGCCTGCCGCGACGCCCACCGCTACGCCGATGCCGACGAGAACCACCACATGACGCATCACAAGCCGGCGAATGTCGGCCGACGTCGCCCCGATCGCCATCCGCAAACCAAACTCGTACGTCCGCTGCGTCACGCCGTAGGCCACGATCCCGTACAGGCCAATCGCCGACAGAAAGAGTGCGACGACGCCGAACACGCTCATGAGACTCATCACGAACACGCGCGGGTCGCGTAGTCGCCGGCTGAGGCTTTCCACCCGCGGCGTCGGCTTCTGCCCGAGGTAATTGATTCCCGGTTCGACGTCGTGAACGACACGGTCGATCCGTGCGGCGACGGCCGCTGTCTGCGGGCCACGGATCGCGAAGGTCATCCACGGCCACACTTCGAGCGTGTACGGGAGGAATACCTGCATCGGCGGATCGTTGGTCGCGCCCGCCGCGCGATGGTCGGCGACGACGCCGATCACGGGCAGCGTGATCGGTTGGCCAACGTCGGCGCGGGCCTGTGACTGGCGACGGACCGTAATGCGCTGACCGATCGCCGCGCCGCTCGGCCAGAGCTTTCGCGCCAGATTCTCGGTAACGACGAAACCTGCCGGTGCGCGAATGTCTTGTTCGGTAAATCCTCGCCCAGCGACGATGCGAATTCGTAGTACGTCGAAGTAGGACTCCGAGATCGGGTGGTACAACGCTTCGGGTGCCGTCGAGCTGTGCTGTGCGTCGGTCTCCACGCGGGTGTTGATCAGTGCACCGCCCGTTGCCGCGACGCCTTCCACCGACGGGATCGCTTTCGTCGCATCGATGATGCGGTGGTAGAGCGCCGCCGCTTCGGCGGGCGCGTCGTACCGATGCGCGGGAGGCGAGATCGCGAACTCCAACACGTCAGGGTCGTATCCGAGCTGGACTCCCGATAGTCGGCGCAGGCTCTGGATCAACAAGCCCGCGGCGATCAACACGGCGATGGCCAGTGCCATTTGCGTCGTGGCCAGTACGTCACGCGTCCGGCGTTCACCCACGCCCTGAGCGCGTCCTGACGCGCCGGCACGCAGTCGTGATACCAGACTGCCGCGAAGGACCTGCAGCACGGGAAGCACGGCGACGAGCATGATTACTACGACGACCAACGCGACGACGAATCCGAGCGACCGGCCGTCGACGTGGATGTTTCCCGAGAACGGAAGGCGGTCGGCGGCATACGGCCGCAACGCGCCGACAAACAGTGCCGCAAAGCCGACGGCCCCCGCACCTGACGCCGCCGCGAGGATCACCACCTCGCTCAGTTGATGTCGAGCGAGCCTCCAAGCGCCGGCGCCCAAGGCGGCGCGGACGGCGAAATCCTTCGCTCTGACGCTCGACCGCACGAGCATGAGGTTCGCCGTATTCGCGCACGCGAGCAGGAGGACGAGCCCAATCGCGCCGCCAATCATGAGCAGCGTGGTGGATAGAGGACCGAACATCTCGTCGGCGAGGCTCCGCGTATGGACCGCCGTCCATCGTGCTTGATCGACCGGGTACTCGGCGGCGAGTCGCTGTTGAATCGTCCGCATCGCCGACGCCGCGGCGGCAGGGTCGGCGTGCGCGCTGATCCGAACGAGGGCGCGGCTGTCGACGTGCAAGCTGCGCTTCGTCAGCGCCGTCTTCGTTGCCTGGAAAACGGCGATGGGTTGCCAGAGCGTGGGCGGAAGCCAGAACCCGCCGCCGGCGAAGTTGGGAAAGGCGAACCCTCCGGGCATGACGCCGATGATCTTCGTCGGCACGCTGTCGACGCTGATCGTGGCGCCGATCGACGCAGGATTCGCGTTGAAGCGCTTCACGAAGTACTCATGGGAGATCACCGCGACGCGCGGCGACCCGGGCAGCTCGTCGTCCGGGAGGAATGTTCGACCAAGTTCGGGCCTGCTCCCCATCAGGGCGAAGAACCCCGGCGTCACGAACGCATCGATGCTGCGCTCCGGACCGCTGGGATTGTCGAGCATCACGCCATCGCCACGGATGAACGCGAAGCCGTCGATCGCGCCGCGCAGCGACGCCGCTTGAGACTGCCAATCCAGATAGGTCGGGAACGACGGCACACGAAAGCCGCCCGTTTCGCTTTGCTCGTAGATCGTTCGCAGTCGGTCCGTATCGCGATACGGCAGGCCGCGGATGAAAACGGCGTCTACGACGCTGAATACCGCCGCCGCGCTGCCGATGGCCAGCGCGAGCGTGAGCACGGAGACGAGGGCGAACACCGGTGCTCGGCGCAGAGACCGAAGGGCAGTGCGGAAATCACTCCACATGGTGCGCTCGCTAAGATAAGAAATTATCGCTACAAGACAATATTTTATCTCTAAGCGCTTCCGTCAAGGCTCTCGTCGACCTTGCGCCGCCGCGTAGGCTAGGCTTGCACGAGCCCGTAGGTCCTCGCGCCTTTGCGAACGAGCAGGAACTCACCCGCGAGCAGGTCGTCTGCCGTGACCGGCTCACGTTCGGGAGCGATGCGCCGGCCGTTCACGTAGACTCCGCCCTGTTGAAGCATGCGCCGCATGTCGGCTTTGCTCGAAAAGAGCGCGTCCGGTCCGACGAGCGTCGCTTCGAGAATGTCGTAGGTCGTCAGCTCGTCCTTTCGCTCGACCGTGAACACCGGGATCTCGAGCGTGAGGGCGAGCAACGCCTCGCGCGACAACGACTTTGGATCGGCGCCGCCGAACAGCAGGCCCGACACTTCTTCCGCGGCGCCGAGTGCCCTCTCTCCGTGAACGCGCCGCGTCACATCCGCGGCGAGCGCCCGCTGGGCCTCGCGCTTCTCGGGATGCTCGTTCAGCGCGCCCTCCAGCGCCTCGATCTCCTCACGTGACAGCAACGTGAAATACCGGAGGTATTTCGATGCGTCGCGGTCGTCGGTGTTCACCAGGAACTGATAGAATTTGTACGGTGAGGTCAGCGTGGCATCGAGCCATATCGTTCCCGCTTCTGTCTTGCCGAACTTGGTGCCGGCCGACGTCGTGACGAGCGGGGCTGTGATCGCGTGCGCGTCCGTCCCGAGCGAGCGACGAATGAGCTCGATTCCCGCGGTGATGTTCCCCCACTGGTCGCTGCCGCCCATCTGGAGGCGGACGTCGTGGCGACGCCTGAGCTCGAGAAAATCGAACGCCTGGAGCAGCATGTACGAGAATTCGGTGTATGAAATACCGGCTTCCATACGGCCTTGCACCGAATCCTTCTGTAGCATGTAGTTCACGGTGAAGTGCTTTCCCACGTCTCGCATGAACTCGACGGCACGCAATTCCGTCAACCAAGTCACGTTGTCGATCGCGCGCGCGGCATTCGGGCCGGTGAAATCCAGGAAGCGCTCGAGTTGTCGCTGTATGCTCGCCGCGTTCTTTGCGACAAGCTCCGGATCGGAGAGAGGACGTTCAGTCGATTTGCCGCTCGGATCGCCGATCAAGCCAGTTCCGCCGCCGACGAGGGCGACCGGGCGGTGACCATGCCGCTGCAAGTGCACGAGAAGCATGACGACCAGCAGACTGCCGATGTGGAGGCTGGGCGCAGTCGGGTCGAATCCTATGTATCCGGACAGCTGGCTTTCGGCGAGCGCGTCCGCGACGCCTTCGGTTCGTTGGTACAGGAGTCCTCGCCATTCCAGCTCGTCGAGCAGCGCATGAGATCGCATGGCACAAAAATAGACGGTAGGTGAGTCAACCCATATGCTGATCCCATTCTCCCGTCGCTTCCGAACGCGATTCCCCTGGTTCGCCCGGACGTTCGCGCTCACGATGGCGTTTCTATTCTCCTTCGGCGTCGGCTTCGCGTACGCGAGCTGGGCGATGGTCTGCCGCGCCGGACGCTGCCCGTCGGCCACTGCCCTTCGCGACTACGAACCCCGGCAGACGTCCAAAATCCTCGCCGCCGACGGTCGCCTCATCGCCGAGCTCGGCTTGGAAAAACGCACGCTCGTCAAGCTGCAGGACATTCCGCCAATCGTTCGGGAAGCCTTCCTGACGATCGAGGACAAGCGCTTCTACAAACACTCCGGCATCGATTGGGTGCGCGTTCCGGGTGCCCTTCTCACCGATATCAAAAATCGGAATTTCAGCGAAGGTTTCTCGACGCTCACGATGCAACTCGCGCGGAACATCTTCCCCGAGCGCATCTCGCGCGAGAAGTCCCTCGTACGAAAGCTGAAGGAAGCGAAGGTCGCGCGCGCCATCGAGGACCAATACCCGAAGGACAAAATCCTCGAGCTCTATCTCAACCAGATCAACCTCGGCAACGGCGCCTACGGCGTCGAAACGGCGTCGCAGCGCTACTTCGGAAAGTCGGTCCGTGATCTCGATCTCGCGGAAGCCGCGACCCTCGCCGCGATTCCCAAAGCCCCTGAGCGCTACAATCCGCGCAGCGCCCCCGACCGGAATACGCAGCGTCGCAATACAATCATTGCGCTGATGCGCGACGAAGGGATCGTCAGTCCGGCTGACGCGCGCGAAGCGCAGGCGACGGCGATCCGTCTCGCCCCACGCGTCGACGCGGGCGAAGCCGCTCCCTATTTCGTCGAGTGGGTGCGGCAGCAACTCGACGACAAGTTCGGCAAGCAGCTATACGAGCAAGGGCTCACCGTGCACACGACGCTCGATCTCGACATGCAGACGGCCGCCGAGCGTGCGCTCGAGCGCCAGATCCGCCAGATCGAGGCGGGGAAGTACGGTGCGTTCCCGCATACCAGCTACGAGCGCTACATGGCGCAAACAAACGGCAACGACGACGCCGATCAGCCCATGTCGCCCTATCTCCAGGGCGCGTTCGTCGCGATGGATCCTCGTACCGGCGCCGTCCTCGCCCTCGTCGGCGGACGCGACTTCGACGACAGCAAGTTCAATCGCGCCGTCCAGGCCATTCGTCAGCCGGGTTCGACGTTCAAGCCGATCGTCTACGCGGACGCGATCCAAAATGGCCGTCCGCTGTCGTACATCCTCGACGACTCGCCGCTCAGCGTGGAGCTCAGCGGCTCAGCGCCCTGGGAGCCAAAGAACTTCGACGGCGGCTTCGAAGGAAAAATTCCCATGCGCCGCGCCCTGTACGAGTCGCGCAACGTGCCGACGATCCGACTCGGCATCGAGCTCGGCATCCCCAGCGTGATCGACGAGGCGCGGAAATTCGGCATCTCGACGCCGATTCCCGGCTATCCGTCGATCTTCATCGGAGCGGCGGACGTCTATCCAATCGAGCTCGTCGCGGCGTATTCCACGTTCGCCACGCTCGGCACGCGTGCCGCGCCGATCGCCATCACCAAAGTCGAAGATCAAAAGGGCGGCGTGCTGTGGGAACCGCAGCCGACCACGGTGCCGATCATGTCGCCCGAGGAATCGTGGCTCATGGTCAGCGTGATGAAAGACGTCGTGCAGCGCGGCACGGCCGCGGGCACTGTCGGCTCGCAGATTCGATTCCCGGCCGGTGGCAAGACCGGCACGACGAACGACGGGACGAATGTCTGGTTCGTCGGCTACACGCAGGATCTCGTCGCCGGCGTGTGGATGGGCTTCGACAAACCATCGAAGATCAAAGCGAACGCGCAGGGCGGCATTCTCGCCGCACCGGCGTGGGTGGCGTTCATGAACGAGGTGTATCGCCGCCGGCCAGCGCCGCACGACTGGGCGATGCCGCCCGACATCGTGCAGCGACAGGTCGATGTCACCACGAACATGCTGGCCACGCCGTACTGCCCGCCGTCGGTCGTCGTCAGCGAATACTTCATCCCGGGAACCGATCCGGTGATGCCGTGCGACGTGCACACCGGCGCGCTCTATCCGGATACCTCTGGCGTGGGCTCGCTCTATCCGCGGACAGATAGCCTTGGGCGTCCAATACCCCCACCGCCCGGCTCCACGGCTCCCGGAGTCATGCCGCCTGGCGCAAGGCCGTCACGACCTGGCGCCGACACCTCGCGTCGTTTCCGCGACTCGGCGATTTTTAGTCTGCCTTCCCGGGATTCGACGCGTCGGCCGGACACGCTGCGAACCGATTCGCTGCGCGCGAGATTGGACTCGATGCGGCGCCGCGACTCGGCCCTCAAACGGCCGCCGCGGCCCGACACACTACAACGGAGCAAACTCCAGCTTGAATAGCCCTTCATGAGTTGGCAGCCTGTCGACTGTCACGCTCACACGAATTTCTCTGATGGCGCGCTCACCATCGCACAGGTGGTCGAGCGCGCCGCTTCGTTGAATGTCTTTCCTTCGGTCGCCGATCACATCTCGCACGACGTCGCCCGCGCCGTCGACTCGGTCGAGGCGGCCCGGGAGTACATCGCCGCGCTCGAGGAATACGACGTTCTGCGCGGTGGCGAGTTCTGTTGGCACGACTCACTCTGGCGCGAGCTGCCCGACGATCTCGTCGCGCGGTTCACGCATCGCCTCGGGTCGCTGCATGCCATTCGTCTTCCCACGGGTGGTCTCGTACACGCGTTCTCTCGCCGGTTACCAGGCCCAATCACGCCCGACGATTACATGTGGGCGCATCTCGAGTCGCTCGAGACGCTTGCCCGCGAGATGCCCGTCGACATTCTGTCGCATCCGACGCTCGTCACCCTCTCATTCCGTGAGCTTCCGACTGACGAGCTGTGGACGGAAGAACGCGAGGAGCGAATGGTCGAGGCGCTCCACGCGTCCGGGATCGCGTTCGAGATCTCGAATCGGTACCGCCCACACGAACGGCTGGTGAAGCGCGCCGTCGAGCGCGGCGTACGGATTTCGCTCGGGTCGGACGGCCACACCCTCGCGCAGGTCGCCGACATCGCGGCCCCGCTGGCGATGGCGCGTCGCCTCGGCGTGCGCGACGAGGACATCTACGATCCGCGCCGACATGGATCGAAGACGGCGGTGCGCGCATGATTCGGTATCGCGCACGATGGATCGTGCCCATCACCTCGCCCCCGGAGGCGGACGGCATCGTTGCCGTCGACGGCGAACGCGTCGCCTACGCTGGTCCGGCCTCGGCCGCCCCGCCGGGCGATGAGGTCAACCTCGGTGATGTGATCCTGATGCCCGGTCTCATCAATGCGCACTGCCACCTCGAGCTCACGGCGATGCGCGGTTTTCTCGAGGATCTCGATTTTCGTCGCTGGATTCTCCGCCTCACGAGCGCCCGGCAGGCGGTGCTCGACCGCGACGCGCTGCTCGACTCCGCGCGCTACGGCATCGAGGAAGGTTTGCGCGCCGGCATCACGACCTACGGCGACACGTCCGACTCCGCCGTCGGAATTCAAGCGATGCGTGAAGCCGCGGTGCGCGGCATCGTCTACCAGGAAGTGTTCGGGCCGGACCCGTCGCAGTGCGCGAAGTCGATCGCCGATCTGCGTGAGAAGGTTGCGGGCCTGCGGTATCTCGAGACGCCGCTCGTGCGCGTCGGTGTGTCGCCGCACGCGCCGTACACGGTGTCCGATGAGCTGTTCAAGGCGACGGCGAGTCTCGCGCGCGAGCTCATGCTTCCCGTCGCGGTGCACATCGCCGAGAGCGAGCTCGAATCACAGCTCGTGTCGACGGCATCAGGCGCGTTTGCCGATGGGTTACGTCGTCGCGGGATCACTGTCGAGCGGCGGGCCGAATCACCGATCGCATTGCTCGACGCGTGCGGCGTGCTCGCTGCGCGTCCGTTGCTCATTCATTGTGTTCGCGTGAACGCCGCCGACGTCGACCGAATCGCGTCGTCGTCGTCTTCAGTCGCACACTGTCCCGTGTCGAACGCGAAGCTCGGCCACGGCGTCGCGCCGCTCCTCGATCTACTCGAGGCGGGCATCCCCGTCGGATTGGGGTCGGACTCGATGGCGAGCAACAATCGCATGGCCCTGCTCGAGGAGGCGCGCGTCGCGTTGCTCGCGCAGCGCGCGGTCTCGAAGCTCTGCGACGCGCCGCAGGCAGCCGATGTGATCGAGCTGGCGACGATCGCCGGCGCGCGCGCGCTCGGAATCGACGCGCAGGTCGGATCGCTCGAGGTGGGGAAGCAGGCGGATCTCGCGGCGTTTGCGATCGATCCGGCCGTTCCGATTCAAGACCCGGTCGCGGCGCTCGTGTTCTCGATCAGCGGCGCTCGCGCGCGATTCGTCAGCGTCGCGGGACGAGTGCTCGTTCGTGACGGTGAACTCGTGTCGCCTCGCGCCGGTTTGGCCGAGCGAATGCAGTCTTTGGCCGACGCGCTGGCGGCGTGGCTCGATTCCGGGGGCGAGATGCAAGGGTCAGTGTGACCTTTTCCCTTGTTTGCTTTGTACCCCTAGCATAGCTTGCTACGGGTAGAACCTTCCGGCGCATGTAGTTAGGCGTCCGAGGAGCGTGGCCCTGTCCACCCGTTCCCGCTCCCGCCCTCCGACAAACAGGCGGGAGTTTGTGTACCGGCATTGGAAAGGGGAGGGTTTCGTGGTCGTTGGCTGTCTGGCACTCAACGCGTCCTACGAGCCGCTGACGATGGTCCCGATGCGGCGGGCGCTCCGTCTCGTGATCGACGGCAAAGCCGAGATCGTCGAGGCGGACTCTGATCGCGTCGTTCGGTCGGAGCGTTTGACGCTGCCCCGGCCCGCCGTCATCCGGCTGACCAAGTTCATCCACGTGCCCCGGCGCTTCCGACGGCAGGTGACGAACACCTTCCTTTTTGCGCGCGACCATTACCGCTGTCAGTACTGCGGCCGTCACCTCACGGAGCTCAAGCCCCGCGAGGCGTTGACGCGCGACCATCTGATCCCGCTCTCGCGTGGCGGCACGAACGACTGGACGAACGTCGTCGCCGCTTGCAGCCCCTGCAACACGCGCAAAGGCAACCGACTCCCCGAGGAGATCGGGATGCACCCGCTTACCCATCCGGTCGAGCCGCACTTCGTGCACTTGAGCTGGGCGGTGCGTCGTCTCACGCCGACGCAGGCGCAGTACATCAAGACCTTCTACGGGTCCGAGGTCCTGCATCACCTCGAGCAGCTCGAGCACCGCGGCCATCGCGAACTTCACCACAAGGTGCGCTAAGCCGGCGGCTCGGCGAACCTCGCCAGCGAAAAGAGCGAGAGATCGAAACGGCTGGAGCCGACGGTCACCAGATCGGCGACGATCTCGCCGACGACGGACGCGAACTTGAAACCGTGCCCCGAGCACGCCGACACGACGTGCACGTGTTCGTGATTCGGTAGGCGGTCTATGAGGAAATGCTCATCGGGCGTGTTCGTGAACATGCACACCGATGATTGCAGCGACGGACCGGCTCCGAGCGGGAAATAGCGGCGGGCGAACGAGTGCAGGATCCCGATGTC
>JAICJQ010000060.1 GCA_025928335.1 Gemmatimonadaceae bacterium | reverse complement strand
CTCGTCGTTCTTGGAACCTCGCGTGGCGCCGAGGGGCGTGGGTCGCGCTAAGGCGCCGCCCGGGGTCTGGGGGGGTAGGGGGGCGGGGGGGTATACACCCAGATGCTCAAGCCCCACACCCATCGCGTGCCGGGAATGCAGCTGTCGGCGTTCACGATGATCGGCGGCGCCGTGGCGCTCCTCGCTGTCGCTTCGCCGGCGATCGTTCACGCGCCCTGGGTGTCGATGCCGCTCGTCGGTTGGGCGTCGATATTCTTCAGCGGGATGCTGGCGCTGGTTGTCGCGTACTACTTCTGGTATCGTGCCGTCCGCATCATCGGTCCCACGCGCACGGCGATGTATTCCAACCTTCAACCCCTGTTCGCCGTCGCCATGGCGTGGGCGATGCTCGGCGAGCGGCCGACGATCTGGCAGGCTGTCGGCGCGGTAACGATCATGGCCGGGCTCGTGCTGACTCGAACATGAAGCTGGTCCTCTTCGACATCGACGGAACGATCATGCTCAGCGCGGGCGCGGGAAATCGCGCCGTCCGACGCGCTCTCGTCGAAGTTTTCGGAGGCTCCGGGCCGGAGAAACACCGGTTCGATGGAAAGACCGATCCGCAGATCGTTCGCGAGCTCATGAGCCTCGCCGGCCACGCCGACGATCACATCGACGCTCGTATGCCGCTCCTGTTCGAGCGCTACCTCGCCTACCTTGGCGAAGAGCTCCAGGCGAGCGCCAGTGGTGGTGGCATTCGCGTCATGCCAGGCATCTTCGAGTTGCTCGACGCCCTTGAAGCGCGCGACGACGTCGTGCTCGGTCTGCTCACGGGGAATCTCGCCGAAGGCGCTCGCGCCAAGCTCAATTCGGCGGGCATCGATCCCGACCGATTTCGCGTTGGGGCGTACGGATCAGACCATGAGATGCGGGGAGAATTACCCGCCGTTGCCCAAACCCGCGCGCGGGAGGAGCTCGGACTGAACTTTGCCGGCGGCGACATCGTCGTCATCGGCGACACGCCGGCGGATTTGCAGTGTGGCCTGGCAATCGGCTGCCGCGCGATCGGCGTCGCGACCGGCATGTATTCGTTGGACGACCTCCGCCGGCATCGGCCGGCGGCGGTGTTCTCGAATCTCGCCGACACGCCGACAGTCGTTGGCGTGATCATGGGTGAAACAACGGGCCATGACGGCCACGCCTGAGCGCCGCGTAGATTCCGGGATGACCGACGGATCCCGGCAATCGGTTCCAGTCAAGGCAACACGCATCAGCGGCGCCGAGCTCCGCGGTGGAACGCTCGTTCTCGAGGAAGACGCCGTCATCATCGTGCTTCCAGTGAACGCCGAGGAACGCCCGGTGCGGGTGCCCTTCGCTACCATCGACACGATCGGTGTCGAGGGAGACGATGTCATTGTCGCGCTCGTCGACGGCGCGAGGATCGAGGTCGTGGCCGAAAGCACGCCGGACGAGTTGCGCGATCATCTGCTGGCGCGTTGCTGCGCGCTCCCCGAAATCACCCGCGCTCTGCGGGCGTTCGGCTCGCGCCGACGTCAGCGTGACCGGCGGGGTGGCGGCGCCGCCGAGCAGCAGCGCTTTTTCGCGCCGCTGGTCGACGCGCGGCGGAACGCGGCGAAGGCGCTCGTCCCGCACGATGTCGTGGCGGCGTTCGACGCCGCGGCGATGACGAAAGCGTTCGACGACACGTTGGCTTCATTCGCGACCTCGCGCTTCGCCGACTATGCGCCTGCCCGACGCGCCCTGGAAGCCGAGCTCGTGGATCTCGCTGAGCCACTGCATGAAGCCTTGCGCATGCTCGAGGAGGCTGGCACCGCCGCGCGGAGTGCGCCGCGAGACCTTCACGCCTACCGGCAATGGTACTCGCGACTCCGCGACACCTTTGAAGCCGCCGACCGCGCCTGGCTCGCCCTCGATACTGCGCTCGACTCGGCGACGCGCGCATGATCGTCGGCCTCGGCATCGACGCCATCGACATCGACCGAATCGAGCGAATGTATGCCGACAAAGGCGACCGGATGCTCCAGCGACTCTTTCGTCCCGATGAACTGAAGTATCTCGCCACCAAGCCGGAGCCCGCGCAGCACCTCGCCGTTCGTCTCGCCGCCAAGGAGGCGGCGTACAAAGCGCTCGCCGGGAACGAGCTGGCGCGCGGGATCGGCTGGCGGGACGTCGAGGTGCTGACCCGAGGCGATGGAGCACCGGAGCTACGGCTGCACGGTCCGGCCCTTCAACGCTTCGAGGAGCTGGGGGCGCTGAGCGCGTTTGTGTCTCTCACGCATAGCGAAGCGACCGCGGTCGCGGTCGTTGTCATCGAGCGGTAAGCCTTTACCCGACATCGGCCTACATCTCCGCCGTGAATTCCGATATATTCCCTCGGCAATGAGCTTCAGAGACAAGCTCGGCCGCGCTGCCGCCGTATTTCTCACGTTCGCTGGGCTGGGATTTTCACACCGCCTCGTCGCGCAGGAGTCGCCTGCCCGTCGCGTGGCGAACATTGTCAGCGTTGCGGTCGAGGAGTACCGGAAAGGCGTCGACGAAAACGGCCGGCTGATTTCGCGCGACGAGTACTCAGAAGCGGTCGATTTCCTGAAGGACGCGCGCGCGACGGCATCGAGACTTCCCGGCGATCGAATCGGTACGGCGATGACGCTGCTTGATTCGATCATGGCGGCGATTCAGGCCAAGAAGCCACCGTCGGCACTCGCCGCTTTGAACCAGCGCTTTGCCACGGCGCTGGGAAGCGAGGCGGCGCTGGAGCTCCCGAAGAAGCCGATCGATCTCGCGGAGGGGGCGCGATTGTACGCGGCGAGTTGCGCCTCGTGCCACGGTGCGAGGGGAATGGGAGATGGGCCCGCGGGCGCCGCGCTCAATCCCAAGCCGCCGGCGATCGGCAGCGCGAAGGAAATGCACGACGTGGCGCCGGCGATGATGTTCCGGAAGATCTCGGTCGGTGTTGCCGGAACGGCGATGGTGGGTTTCGCGACGGCTCTCACGCCTGAGCAGCGCTGGAACATCGTCATGTATCTGTCGTCGCTGCACAACGCTCCGGAGCGGGTCGCCGAAGGCGAGGGGCTATTCACACAAAGCTGCGTCGAGTGTCATGGGCCGACCGGCATGGGTGACGCCGCACTCAGCCGATCCTTGAGCA
The DNA here is from genome assembly GCA_025928335.1 of Gemmatimonadaceae bacterium. Lineage (GTDB taxonomy): Bacteria > Gemmatimonadota > Gemmatimonadetes > Gemmatimonadales > Gemmatimonadaceae > JAQBQB01. The sequence continues at coordinate 19,196 of JAICJQ010000060.1, read as the reverse complement.
AACTTCCCGGAGAGATCGGCTCGTTTGCCTGGCAGGTGGCGCAGAGCGACTCGCAGCTCGCGGCGGTGGTGCGCGCAGGGATGCCCGGGACGCCGATGCCACCGGCGACGCAGCTGAACGATGCGCAGGTGCTGAGCGTTGTCGCCTATTTGCGCTCGCTGCCGATGCGCGAACGGACGATCGCCGCGACGCCGTCGCCCCAGGGCGACAGCGGCAGCGCCACCGCGGCGGCAGCGGCCTCGATGACCTTGCTCGATCAGTCGCTGACCGCGGCGCGGAACGGCCGGACGAGCGAGGCGTCAGACCGCGCCTTCGACGCCTACCTCGCCTTCGAGCCGATCGAGACGCCGGCCCGGGCACGGAATCCCGGTGTCGTCGCGACGATGGAAAAGCACTTCGCCGACTTCAAGGGCGCGATCCGCGGCAACGATCTGGCGAGTGCCGAACGCTCGCGCGACGCGATCGAGGCGAACATGCCGCGCGTCGTCGAGCTCACCCAGCCGCCGGGGAGCGGGTCGGAGGCGTTTCTTCAGAGCTTCCTCATCATCCTTCGCGAGGGGTTCGAGGCGATTCTCGTCATCGGCGCCGTCGTCGCGTTCCTGCTGAAGACGGGGCATCGCGAGCGTCTGCGGTCGATCTGGGTCGGGATTGCCCTGGCGCTCGCGTGCAGCGCCTTCACGGCCATCGTCCTGCGCACGGTCCTCAAAGCATTGCCGGCGACGCAGGAGATCATCGAGGGGGGAACGCTTCTCGTCGCGGTGGGCGTCCTCTTCTCGGTGAGCTATTGGCTCATCTCGCGCGTCGAGGCGGCGAAGTGGCAGGCGTTCATTCGCGACAAGGTCAACGTCGCGCTGGAGCACGGCGGCGGACGGGCGCTCGCGTTCGTCGCTTTTCTCGCCGTGTATCGCGAGGGCGCGGAGACGGCGCTCTTCTACCAGGCGCTGTTCAACGAGGGTGCCAATGTTGCGCTGCCGATCACGCTCGGCATTGTGCTCGGGTTCGTCGCGCTCGGCATCATCTTCACGTTGTTCTATCGCTTCGGCGTGCGCATCCCGCTGCGGCCGTTCTTCAGTGTGACGAGCGTCCTGCTCTACTACATGGCGTTCGTGTTCATGGGGAAGGGCATTCGTGAGCTGCAGGAAGGCAACGTGATGCCGATCAGCGTCATTCGCGGCCTGCCGACGATCGAAGCGCTGGGCTTTTATCCGACGTGGCAAACGGTGCTCGCTCAGCTTCTCTTGCTCGGATTATTCGTCTTCGCCGTGGCGAAGACGTTCTGGCCGAAGCGATCGGTGGCCCTGCCGACGATCAACGCACCAACGCCCGCACCGGCCGCGGCGGCGGCGGCCCCAAATTCGGAGAAGGACGTGCTTCGCCTGCGCGACGAGATCGACGCGCTCAACGCCCGCATCGCGTTGCTCGAGGAGGCGCTCCGCACGCGCGTTCCAGGCGACGATTGAGTGGCTTCGTTCATTCGCGATAGTTTTCTCGCATGAACGTCGACGCCATCTTCGCCTCGCCGTGGGGCGCGCTCGTCATTTTTTGCCTGCGCATCGTGGACGTGTCGTGCGATACGATGCGTGTGATCTTCGCGATCCGTGGTAAGCGCGGCATCGCGGCCTCACTCGGTTTTGTTCAGGCGCTCGTCTGGATCTACGCTGTAGGCAACGCCGTGAAGCACCTCGGCAGCCCGCTGCACGTGCTGGGATACGCCGGCGGGTACGCGATGGGCACGTTCGTCGGCGTGTCGCTCGAACAGGCCATCGCCTATGGCGTCGCTACCGTCCGCATCGTGAGCCGCGCGGCGGGCGTCGAAATCGCGAACGCGCTGCGGGCCGGCGGCTACGGCGTCACGGTATTCCCTGGCTTCGGGCGAGACGGCGCGGTGGAGATCTTGAACTCAGTCGTGCAGCGTCGGCATTTGCCGGATGTCCTCGACATCATCACGACAAAAGACTCGGGCGCGTTCGTCACCGTCGAAGAGCCGAAAGTTTTGCGCGGCGGCTCGATGGCCAACGCCGAATGGCGGCTTGGCGGGCCGTTCGTTCGCTGGATGAAAACGAGAGCGCGCGCGTAAATCTCTCCGCCGCGCGCGGCGGGCAGAGTCTTTCTTGCCAGACCTTCTTCTAACTGCAGTTCTTCCCCGTAACTCTTCCGTTCAATCCTGTTTTTTGTCCCGTATCCTTTTTTTGTAGAACCGTACCGGCCGATCCGCGCCAACCGGACCAAGAAACCAGTCGTTATGCATTCGCCGCCTGAACTCCGCGAATGCCGGTTCCGCCCGGGCCAACGCGGGAGCGGGCGAACATGATGACGACCCCGATAAGCGCGATCGCGATCGCGATGACCTGTGCCGTGCTCAGTCCTCCCAGGAAAGAGAACCGGTCGTCCTTGGCGCGGAAGAACTCGACGATGAAGCGTTCGATGCCGGCGAGGACGCACCAGACGCCGAACAACCACCCCTCGGCGTGATCGTGATCGCGGAGCTTCCACAGGATGCCGAACATCACCATGCCGAGTACCACCTCGAGGAGCTGCGTCGGGTAGACCGAGAGCACCGCGGCCGGATCGGTTCCGACGGGAATTTGCACGTTGAAGGCGTGCTGCATTTCGGCGGCTGTCGACGGCGGCGAGCCCTGTGGGAAGGCGACGGCGAGGGGACCGGTGTACGGCTTCCCGTAATCGTCGCCGACCGCCCAGCATCCCGTGCGTCCGACCGCGTAGCCGGCGGCGATCGCGATCCCCGCGACGTCGGCAAAGCGCGCGAACACCAGCTTCTTGTAGCGAATGACCAGCGTGCAAAGCAGCACGGATCCGATGAATCCACCCCAGAACACGAAGCCGGAGCGGCTGAGGAGATCGCGCGGGTTGTGGGTGACGACCGCGTAGTAATAGACCTTGCCGCCGATCAACGTGCCGACCAAGGCGCCGAACAGCACGTCGCTCACCGCGGCGGCTTCGACGTCCCGTCCACGCCGCGCCAATTCCCGCTCCGACACCACCTGCGCGATGAGAAACGCGAGCAGCACGGCGAGCCCGAATCCGGTGAGACTCAGTGGGCCGACGTCGAAGATGAACGGATGATGGACGATCGGAGAAGGGAACATTACGCGGCGACGAGACCTGGAATGGGTTGAGCGGCAAACGCGTTGAGGTCGAGCCCCGAACGCTCACCGCGCTCGAGGTGAAAGAGTCCGGCCCGGGCGATCATCGCGGCGTTGTCGGTCGCGAGGCGCGCCGTCGGGGCGAACACCTCTACCCCGCGGGGCACGAGACGATCGCGCATCGCCGCGATGAGCGTGGCGTTACCGGCCACGCCCCCGCCGAGGACCACACGTGGCCGGCGATGTTGAATGACCGCGCGCACGGTCTTCTCGACGAGCGTCTCGATCAACGCGTCCTGAAAGGCGCGCGCGATTGCCGGTCGATCGCGCTCCAGATCGACCTCCGGCGCCCGGACGGCGTTCAGCACGGCGGTCTTGAGACCGCTGAACGACACATCATAAAACTCTGAATCCTGAGGGGATTGATTGCGACGAAGCATTGGCCGGGAGAAGCGGTAGGCGCCCGGATCGGCGCCGGCCGCGACGCGCTCGACGTGCGGCCCCCCAGGATAGGGAAGCCCGAGGAGCTTGGCAACTTTGTCGAACGCTTCGCCCGCGGCGTCGTCCCGTGTGCGGCCAAGCAGCCGATATCGCCCCCACGCTTCGACGTCGATCAGCATCGTGTGGCCGCCCGAAACGAGCAGCGCGGTGAACGGCGGCAGGGCGTCAGGATGCTCGAGCGCCGTCGCGAAGAGATGCCCTTCCATGTGGTGCACGCCGATCACCGGCAGGACCCGCGCGAACGCGTAGGCCTTGGCGAAGCTCACCCCGACGAGCAGCGCGCCGACGAGGCCCGGCGCGTTGGTCACGGCGACCGCGTCGACAGTATCGCTGCCCGCGTCGGCCAGCGCGCGCTCGACAACCGGCACTATCGACGTGAGGTGCGCACGCGAGGCGATCTCCGGCACGACCCCGCCGAACACGCGATGCACGTCTTGCGACAGGATGACGAGCGAGTCCTGCGTGACCGCATTGCCGCTTCCATGAAGCACGGAAGCCGACGTCTCGTCGCAAGATGTTTCAATGCCAAGTACACGCATCAGATGTGCGGGAGCGGGACGAGCAGGACTTTGACCTGCCCTGGCTTGATGCGGATGCGGTTGCCCAATCCGACAGTATCGATGTCGATCAGGTGGGGCAGGGAGTCGGGCGCGGCGATCGTCGTCTTCACCGTTCGCACGGATGGAATTCGCATCACGAGATGCCGCGGGCCGGTGACCATGACGCTGTCGGGCTGGAGTTGTGTCGCGATGGGTCCGGGCAGGGCCTCGGTGGCGATCTCGATCATCGAGCGAACTGGAACCTTGTGCGTCCACGTCGATTCGAAGCGAAGCGTCAGGCTATGCGGCTCGATGTCACGGACGACCGCGTCCACGCCCTCCGGCAGCGCGACGTCGCCCGGACGCAGGTCGATCACCAACGTGTCCGGCGCGTCGGCGGTAATCTGGCGGTGCACGATGGGCGGGTTGGTGCTCAGCTTGATGAGCTCCTTCGGCGACCCGGCCACGATGGCCTGGAGCGGCGGGAGCGTTTCGCGGAGCACGAGCGAGCTGTCGAGCTCCGGCGTGAATCGCACCGGAACGATCATCACCTGCGGCTCCTTCGCGTTGACGACGAACCAAAGCACCACAGCGAGGAAGACCGCGGTCCCTTTGAGCAGCAGATGCTGAGTGAAGGCCGCGATCACCCGTCGTTGCAGCGAGCTCGCTCCCGCTCCCCCTCCGCCTGCTGATCCAGGTCGCGCTGGCTTGGCGTCGGCCATACGCGGCGTCAACGACCCGCGGATTCGCCCGAGGCGACGCGCGGCGTCTCGATGCCCAGCAGCTGCGCGACGAGGGCCCGATTGCCCTGCGAGCTCCAATCGTCGGGGCCGATCCACTTTCGCCGAATCGTTCCCTCGCGGCCGATCACGAACGTTTCCGGATAACCCGTCGCCTGATACAGCTGCTCGATGCTATGCGTCGAATCGTGCAGCACTTCGAACGTCACGCCGAAATTCTTCGCGAAGGCTCTGATCGAATCCTCGCTCACGTAATCATCGATACTGACGGCGACGAGCTTCAAGCCCTTGTCGCCGTACGCTTGGTAAAGGCGCTGCAAGCTCGGAATCTCCGCTTGGCACGGCGTGCACCAGGTCGCCCAGATGTTGAGCAGGACGACCTGGCCTTTGTAATCGGCGAGGGTCTTGTATCGGTTCTCGCCGAGGACCTTGGCGCGAAAATCCGGCGCTTGTGAACCGACTGACACGGGAAAGAGCTGTTGCTTCATCATGCGCGACGCGACGAACAGCCCGGCGGCGAGGACGACGAGCAAACTTCCAACGATCGCCCATTGCCGCCGCATGGTCATGCGGGAACCCCGCACGACGCACGCATCGCCGCGATCTCGCCCTTGGGGTCGCGGGCCGAAAAAATGGCGTTGCCGGCGACGAACGTGTCGGCGCCCGCGGACCACACTTCATTGATCGTCTCGCGGCTGATGCCGCCGTCCACCTCGAGCGCCGCCTGACTCCCCTCTTCGTCGAGCATCAGTCGCGCGCGACGAATCTTGTCGATGGAATACGGAATGAATTCCTGGCCGCCGAAGCCCGGGTTCACCGTCATGATGAGCAGCAGGTCGATCTCCGGAATCACTTCGCAGACGGCGTTGAGCGGTGTCGCCGGGTTGAGCGCGACCCCGGCACGACACCCGAGCTCGCGAATGCGCGTCAACTGGCGATGCAGATGCGGCGCCACCTCAGCGTGAAGCGTGAGGCCGTTCGCGCCCGCGCGAACAAAGTCGTCGAAGTACTTCTCCGGCTCGACGACCATGAGATGAACGTCGAGGGGCAGCGATGTGCACCGCCGCACCGTATCGATGACTTTCGCGCCATACGTCAGATTCGGCACGAAGCATCCGTCCATCACGTCAATGTGAATCCAGTCCGCGCCGCCGGCCTCGCACATCGCGACCTCGTCGCCAAGCTTTGCGAAGTCCGCGCTGAGAATCGACGGGACGATCCGGACGGTCATGTCAGGGAGAAGAGGAGGGGGAGGGGGAGGGGGAGGGGGGTGCCTTTGCCGAGTTGGTGCTGACAGTGAGAGTCACCGTAGTTCCTTCGGGTTCCTTCTCGCCGGGGCGGGGATCCTGACCCAACACGGTCCCGGGCGGCGTGGCCTCGCGGTACTCCTCGTCGCCGCGCGCCGCCTTGAAGCCCACGGCGGAAAGTCGTTTCGACGCGTCGTCGAATAACAGGCCGCCGACATTCGGCACCTTCGCGTTCCCGGGGATCACACCCGACGGGAAGATTACGAAAGCCACGATGAGGTACGCGAGCAGGAAACCACCGATGATCGTGACCGCGTAGGGAAGCGACCGACGGAGGGACGTGCGAACGCTCATCCAGCGCCTCGCCGGAGACGCGCGGCAAAGGCTCCGTCGGTTCCGTGACGCTGGGGCAATACGCGCAAGCGTCCTTCGTCGAGCACCGTCTGAGGCACGACGCCTTCGGGCGGCGGATCGAGACGCCAGCCTGGATGCTCGGCGAGGAAGCGATCGATCTGCGCGTCGTTCTCTTCCGGCTCGAGTGAGCAGGTGCTGTAGACGAGCAGTCCGCCCGGCTTCACGACGTCCGCCGCGGCTTTGAGAATCGCGCGCTGCAACGAGGCCATGACGGCGAGATCGGAGATTTTGAGGCGCCATCGCGCATCAGGATGGCGGCGGAACGTTCCCGTCCCGGTGCACGGCGCATCGACGAGCACGAGATCGACAGGCCGAATCGCCGGGTTTCGCGCGTCGGCGACGAACGGGAAGACGCTGTCGACCTCGAGCCGCTGCGCGTTGTCGACGACGCGCTGCAATCGCCCGAGCGACGCGTCGCTCGAGAACACCGTCGACGCGTTGCGAGACAGCTCGATCGATTTCCCGCCCGGCGCGGCACAAAGATCGGCGACGACGGCGCCGGTCGGCACGCAAGCGTATTGCGTAACGAGCGTCGAACCGGGGTCCTGGAGATGGAAGAGGCCCTGGCGGAACGGACCGAGCTCGGTGAGCGATGAGACCGGGCTCGCGAGGACAATGCTGTCTCGCACGAGCGGCGCTTCGTCGACGTGAATTCCCGCCGACTCGAGCATTGCCTCGAGCTGTTCGCGCACGACGTGATACGGCCGCGCGATGAGCGGTGCTTCTCGGTTGTTTGCCTCGAGCAGTCGGGCGGTCTCGTCGATGCCCCACCGCTCGACCCAGCGCGCGACGATCCAACGTGGATGTCCGCCGGCGAGGGCGAGCGCATCGACTGGGTCGCTGCGCGCCGGCAGTGTCAGGGCATCGCGTTCGCGATCAAGTCGACGAAGCACGGCGTTGGCCAACTTGCTCGCGCCGACCCCATGCCTCCGCTTGGCGAGCTCGACGGTTTGGGCGATCGCGGCGTACGCTGGAACGCTGGCCATGAAGAAGAGCTGAGCCGCGCCGAGTCGAAGCAAATCGAGGAGGTCGGCGTCCAGTCGGACCATGCCGCCGCGGACGCGTTCATCGAGGTACGCGTCAAGACGCGGGCGTCGGCGCAGCATGCCGTACACGAGCTCTCGCGTCCAACGACGGTCGCGCGCGTCGAGCTTCGCCGTCCGACGGTCGAACGACGGATCCAAAAGTTCACCAGATCGGAGGTCACTGCAGATCTCGGCGGCGGCCACGCGTGCGTCGGTAACGCCGCCGTGCCCTCCGCCACCGCCCCCAGAGCCGCCGGCATGATGCACCGCGACTCCACCGGGCGACCGATGGTCGTGATCCGCGCCCGCTCCCATCCCAGCCATATGCCCTAAGATAGTCGTTCGCCGACAGCGATGCCCCGTCCGCCCGCCCATTCACGCGGCGTCAGCCGACGTTTTCCAGCCGGATGAACGTGGGATACCTGGACGGACCCTTCGCCGCACGCCACGGTCATTCCGGTCGCGTCGATCGACAGCACTTCGCCGGCTGCCCCTGCCTCGGAACCTTCGGCCCGTCGCGCGCCGAACACCTTGACCTCGTTGCCACGCAACGTCGTGTGCGCTCCTGGTCGAGGATCGTATGCACGAATGATGCGCGACACCGTCGTCGCGTCGCTCGACCAATCGACGCGAGCCATCGTGCGATCGACCTTCGCGGCGTACGTGGCGTGCGCATCGTCCTGCGGCGTTTCTGTCGCCTTTCCGAACTCGATCAGGGCCAACGCTTCGATCAGCGCCAGGGCGCCCATCTCGGCGAGACGGAGGCGCAGCTCGCCGAACGTTTCGTCTTCGGGGATTGGTGTTCTCACCTGAAGAATCGACGGGCCGGCGTCCAGCGCTTGCACCATGCGCATGATCGTGACGCCGGTCTCCGCATGTCCCTCACGGATCGCCGCCTGGATGGGCGCGGCACCGCGCAACTTGGGCAGCAGTGACGCGTGAATGTTGATCGTGCCAAGTCTTGGCAGATCGATCACGGCGGACGGCAGAAGGTGACCGTAGGCGACGACAACCGAGAGATCCGGCGCGAGCTTCCGAAGCTGCGCGATGAACTCGTCGCCACGAGGACGCTCCGGCTGCAAGACCGTCAGCCCTTCCTCGAGCGCGATACGTTTGACGGGCGGCGCCTCGAGCGTCGAGCGCGAGCGGCCCACGGGCTTGTCCGGCTGGGTGACCACGCCGCAGACGTCGAAGCCTTCGCCGATCAGTGCGCGGAGCGGCGCTTCGGCGAATTCCGGCGTGCCCCAGAAGAGCACGCGCACTCAGAGCTCCTCGTCGGGATGCTCGTGTGAGCGCGCCGGGTCGGAGTCGAGATGGCGAATGAACCCCGGATACTTGTCCTTCTCTTTCGTCCATTTCGCCATCGCCGAGCGGCGCTTCAACACGCTCAGGTAGTCGACGAACAGCTTGCCGTGGAGGTGATCGATCTCGTGCTGCAAGCAGCGGCCGAGCAGGTCGCCCGACTCGATCTCGAACATCTCCCCCTCGAGATTCATCGCCCGCACCCGCACGCGCGCCGGCCGTTCGACGTCGCCGTAGACGTCGGGGATCGACAGACAGCCTTCTTCCGACTTGGAGGTCTTCGAGTCCGACTCGATGATCTCGGGGTTGATGATGACGATCGGCTGCTTGTCCACGTCGATCACGGCGAGCCGCTCGGTGCGACCGACCTGCGGCGCCGCGAGACCAATGCCCTTCGCCAGGTACATCGTCTCGAACATGTTCTTCACGAGCAGGCGAATCTCGTCCGTGATCTCGCCGACTTCCTTCGTCTCCTCGCGTAAGATCGGATCGCCGAGGACGCGAATGTCGAGAATGCTCACGACGACGCGCTGCTCCCTTGTGACGGTGTCGATGTCGCGCCGACGATCTTCTGGATGCGGCCGCGTTCCACGACCAGCCGCGATTCGCCGGACTTGATCGTGATGCGGTCGTCGAGCTTGTTGCCGCCCTCTTTGTTCATCTCGCGAATGTGGATCACCTCGCCGACGATGCCGCCGGAGGTCACGACCTCGTCGCCGCGTTTGAGTGTGCGCAGCGACTCCTCGTGCTTGCGGCGCTGCTTCTGCTGCGGGCGCACCATGAGGAAATAAATGATGCCGATGATGAGCGCGAACTGAACGAGCAGGGGCATCAACGACGAAGCGCCGCCCGCTGCCGCGCCGCCTGCTTGGGCGAGGATGAGCGGGAACGGCAGGCCTGGCGTGATCATTCCGAGTGTACCGGTCGAGTGTGATATCGCGCGAGCCAGTCGCGGCTCCACGCGGCGATCGTCCCGGCGCGGATCGCGCTACGCGCGTCGCGCATCAGGCGGACGAGGAAATGTACATTGTGCAGGGAAAGCAGGCGAAGCCCGAGAATCTCATCGGACACGAAGAGGTGCCGGATGTACGCCCGGGTGAACCGCCGACACGCGCTGCAGTCGCATTCTTCGTCGAGTGGACGTTTGTCCGTGCGAAACTCGGCGCGCTTGATGTTGAGTCGGCCGTCGCGCGTGAAGGCCGCGCCGTTGCGACCCATCCGCGTGGGCGCGACGCAGTCGAAGAGGTCGACACCCCGAAGCACGCCTTCGATGAGGTCTTCCGGGAAGCCGACGCCCATCAGGTAGCGTGGCCGATTCTCGGGAAGCTGCGCGTCCACGACCTCGAGGATCCGGTACATGTCCGGCTTTGCCTCGCCAACGGAAAGACCACCGATCCCGTAACCGATCCAGTCGCCGATTTGCTTGATCCGTCGTGCCGCATCCTGTCGCAGATGCTCGTGGATGCCTCCTTGAACGATCGGGAAGAGCGCCTGCGGCTGCCGTGCCTCGCCGGAAAGCCGCGCATGTGCGGCCGCGCATCGTTCCAGCCAGCGCAGGCTCCGCTCGCTCGCGTCGCGCGCCGCGGATTCTTCGCTCTGGCCCGGGATCACATGATCGAACTGCATGATCACGTCGGCGCCGAGGTTGTGCTCGATCTGCATCACGCTTTCGGGGGTGAAGGCGCGGAGCGACCCGTCGAGGTGGCTGCGGAACTCGACGCCCTCCTCGCTCACCGTTCGCAGGCCCTCGAGCGAGAAGACCTGGAAGCCGCCCGAGTCGGTGAGAATGGGGCCGTCCCACCACATGAAGTCGTGCAGTCCGCCAAGGTCGCGAATCAACTCGTCACCCGGGCGAAGATGAAGGTGATAAGCGTTCGCGAGAATCATTTGCGCGCCGAGGGCGCGCAGGTCCTCAGGATCGAGCGCCTTGACCGTGGCGAGCGTGCCGACGGCCATGAACGCCGGTGTGTCGACAGCGCCGTGCGGCGTGAGAAAGCGTCCCGCGCGCGCGCGGTCCAGTTGATGTTCGATTTCGAATTGAAACGCGGACATTCGCTAGATGATCGCCATGGCGTCGCCGTACGAGTAGAAACGATAACCCGAGGCGACCGCTTCCTCGTATGCCCGCATCGTCAGGTCGTAGCCGGCAAACGCGGCGACGAGCATGATGAGCGTCGAGCGGGGCAGGTGGAAGTTGGTGATGATCCGATCCACGGCGCGGAAGTGGTACGGTGGGCGAATGAAGATCCGCGTGTCGCCCTCACCCGGGTGCACCACCCCGTCGTCGCCCGCCGCGCTCTCGACGGTCCGCACACTCGTCGTGCCGACGGCCCACACCGCGCCGCCGGCGGTGCGGCGCTCGTTGATCGTACGCGCGGCTTCCGGCGACACCGAATACCACTCCTCGTGCATCATGTGATCCGCGGGATCGTCCACTTCGACGGGCTTGAACGTGCCGGCGCCGACATGCAGGAGTACCTCGGCGCGCGTTGCCCCGCGTCGCTCGATCTCGCCGAGCAGGTCGCTGGTGAAGTGCAGCCCGGCCGTCGGTGCCGCCACTGACCCCGATTCACGCGCGTAGACTGTCTGATATCGCTCGTCGTCGCTTGCGGTGTCCGCCCGATCGATGTACGGCGGCAAGGGCACGTGCCCGTACTTCTCGATCGCGTGTTCCACCGGGAGGTCGCTGGCCAGTTGCACGATGCGCGTACGTCGCTCCGTGACCTCGAGTATCTCGACGGTAAAACCGGGTGCGATCGTTACGCGACGGCCGGGCTTGAGCTTTCCGCCAGGCGAAACCATCGCCTCGAAGCGGTTCTCGCCGAGTGGCTTGAGAAGAAGAATTTCCGCCGGCGCGCCCGACGCTCGTTCACCGAGCAGCCGCGCACGAAGCACGCGTGTTCGGTTGACGACGAGGACGTCGCGCGGTCCGATCAGCTCGACAACATCGCGGAACGTGCGGTGACTGATCCTGCCCGTCGCGCGCTCGACGACCATCAGCCGGCTCGCGTCGCGTCGCTCGAGCGGCTGCTGCGCGATTTGCGACGACGGAAGATCGAAATCGTAGTCGGAGGTCCGAGAACCGCTCAGGGAAGTCGCCAGATGTTGAGGGTCCCGTTTGTCGTGTGCGAGTTGGCGTTACCCTGCGGGAGTGCGATACGCCGATCGACGACGATCGGACTGTTCCAGTGCCCGCCGCCGGCCGACAATTGACCGAGCGACTTACCCGTCGTCGGATCGAACGCGCGGAGCGTGCCGCTCGGGTCGTAGACGAACAACATTCCACCCGCGACGACAGGACTCGTGCCGGCCGTGCTCGCCGACCAGGCTTTGGTGAGTGATCCGTTTCGATAGGTCCACGCCGCCGTGCCGCCATTGTCGGCGGCGAAGATCCAGACCGCATCGGGTTGTCGCCACACGGCGGGCGCCGTGAACAGCGCGGAGCCCGACGGCGTTGAAACACTTTGGCTTTCGCCGCCGCGATGTGAGGACGTGCCGCCGAGCGATTGCAGGTCGAGCACGCGAAGGCTGCCGTCCTTACCGCCCTGCAGTACATGGCTTGCATCGAGGAACACCGGCGAGGTCGAGCCAATGTCCGCGTCGGTCGAGTTTAGCGTTTCCGTATTCGTCGGCGTGTAATTGGCGACGAGTTGCGACGCGCTCGCGTCGAGCGCCAACACCGCATCGCCCCAATTGGTCCGGCCGTCCCAGGTCGCGTTGCCCGTGGCGACGAGAATCCTTCCCGTTGCCGAATCGACGACCGCCCCCGCGCGACCCCAGATCGCCGAACCGCTCGACGAGCAGGAGGACGGATCGATCAACCCGGGGCGGTCGCTGCACAGCGAATTCCAGACACGAGAGAGCGATCCCGTGCCGGCGTCCAGCAACACGACATGCCCCTGATAGGGCGGCGCGTCGCCGATGTAGCCGCCGGTCACCGCGATAACGTGGCCGCGCGAAAAATTCAACGCCGATGCGATCTTCTCACGCGTCGGCAGCAGCGTAATGGCCGTGCTCCAGCGCGCGCGCCCGTCAGCGACGGCGAGTTTCTGGATATGCCCATCCGGCGAGGCGGCGTAGATCGCGCTGCGGTCGGGATCGGCAACCGGCGTTGCCGTCGTGACGCGATACGAACCCGCCCACTGCGAGTAGTTCGGCGGCGTGAACTCCCACAGGATCGATCCATCGTTGGCGTCGACCGCGATCGTCTTGCCGTACGTCGTCGTGACGAAGAAGACATCGTGGTGCGCCGCGTTTACGACGACGTCGTGTAGGTAGATTGGCGATGCGTCGACCGTCCCGTCGAGCGACACTTGCTGGCGTCGCATCGAGGCGAGCGAGTCGGCGGTGATTCCCGTCGACGGAGTGAACACACCGGACCGTCCTTCGTCGACGTTGAAGCGGATCCAGTCGTGACCGTTCGCGACGACCGGCGTCGCGCTTCCGGCCGACGAATCCGTCGTTGGGGATTTCGTCGACGTCTCGCAAGCGGCGAGGAGAATGCTGGAGAGCAGGGCGAGACGAAGCATACCCGTCATCCTGGGGAGCGTAGCGACGAAGACGCTACTGTGCCAAACTAGCAATTAGATGGTGAAAGTAGATCCTTCGCTTCGCTCAGGATGACAGGGCTCGCTCAGGATGACATCGCCGAACAGCTAGAACAGCGTCTCCTGAGGCGTCTGCGGCGTAAATCCGAAATGGCGGTACGCCTGCGGAGTCGCCACGCGGCCGCGCGGTGTCCGCTGCAGGAAACCGTGCTGAACGAGGAACGGTTCGTACACTTCCTCGATCGTGTTCGCGTCCTCGGCGATCGCCGCACCGATCGTGTTCAGGCCGACCGGTCCACCATCGAACTTCTCGATGATCGTCTTGATGATCCGAGCGTCCATGTCGTCGAGGCCGAACGTATCGACGTCGAGCAGAGCGAGGGCTTGGTTGGCGATCTCTTTCGAGATGACGCCGTTGCCCTTGACCTGCGCGAAGTCGCGGACTCGACGCAGCAGTCTATTCGCCACACGCGGTGTTCCGCGCGAGCGCCGGGCAATCTCCGTCGCGCCCTCGTGATCGATGCCGACGTTCAGCACCTCGGCGGTTCGGCGCACGATCAACTCGAGATCTTCGGCCGGGTAAAAATTGAGGCGCTGCTCGATGCCGAATCGGGCGCGCATCGGCGGCGTCAGCATGCCGAGCCGCGTCGTGGCGCCGATCAAAGTGAACTTCTCGATCGGCATCGTGATCGTCTGCGCTTTCGGGCCCTCCGACAACCGAATGTCGATTCGGTAGTCCTCCATCGCCGGATACAGGAACTCTTCGATGATCGGCCGGAGCCGATGGATCTCGTCGATGAACAAGATGTCGCCGGCGCGCAGGTTGGTGAGCGTGGAGACGAGATCGCCCGGCTTCTCGAGCGCCGGACCGGAGCTTGTCCGGATGTTGACGGCCAGTTCCCGCGCGATGAGCTCGGCGAGCGTCGTCTTGCCGAGTCCCGGCGGTCCGAAGAACAGCGTGTGATCGAGCGGCTCACGTCGAGCGAGCGCGGCGTCGATGTAGATGCGAAGGCTCTCTTTGACTTTCTGCTGCCCGATGAACTCCGACAGGCGCTGCGGACGCAGCGACAGCTCGACGACCGATTCCTCGGCGATGACTTCCGGCGTGGTGATCTCGGCTCGTGACATTGCTTCACACTACCAAGCGGGGGATGAAAGGCCAATGCGCGTCGGCGCTCTCAAATATACCGAAAGAATGCCGAAGACCGCGAGGGCAGCTAGAATACTCAGCCCGCCATGAGCCACATCATCGTCGAAGACCTGACAAAGACCTTTCGGGTCGCCGAGCGCGGTGACGGTCCGTTTGGGTTTCTCCGACGACGCAAGCGAGAGGTGCACGCACTCCGGAGCGTGAGCTTCTCGCTGCGTGAAGGCGAGTTGCTGGGCGTCATCGGCCCCAACGGCGCGGGAAAGTCCACTACGATCAAGATTCTGTGCGGCATCCTCGAGCCGACGAGCGGCCGCTGCGAGGTGGGCGGACTGGTCCCTTGGCGGGAGCGTATCCGGCATGTGGCGCGGATCGGCGCCGTGTTCGGCCAGCGCACGCAACTCTGGTGGGACCTTCCCGTCGCCGACAGCTTCGCGCTCCTGAGCGATGTCTACCGTGTTCCGCCGACCGAGTATCGCCGCGCTTTCGACGAGCTTGTCGCGCTGCTCGATCTGGGACGGCTCCTCACAACACCGGTCCGACAGCTGTCGCTCGGCCAGCGAATGCGCTGCGAGATCGCGGCGAGCATGCTGCACAGTCCGCGCGTGCTCTTCCTCGACGAGCCGACGATCGGCCTCGACGCCGTTGCGAAGCTCGCGGTACGGGACTTTGTGCGCGTGCTCAACCGCGATCGGGGCGTCACCGTCATTCTCACAACCCACGACATGCACGACGTGGAGGCGCTCGCCGAGCGTGTGATCGTGATCGGGCATGGCCAAATCCTGGCTGACGGCACGCTCGCGTCGCTGCGACAAAACGTGCTTGGTGAGCGTCGCCTGCGCATTCAATTCGCCGAGGACGTGGGCGATCTCGCGATTCCCGGCACGAACCTGCGGCAGCGATCGGGACGCTCCGTCGAGCTGTCGTTCGACCCGCGTGAGACGCCGGCGCACACGTTGATCGCCGCGATCGCGGCGCGCTACGACGTCGAGGACGTTCACGTCGACGAGCCGCCGGTCGACGAAGTCGTCGCTCGTTTCTACGCGCGTCACGAGCTCGAGGCGCGATGAGTACCGCGCTTCGCCCGTACGCAGCCGTCGTTCGCGCTCGGTTCAGCGTGCTATTGCAGTATCGCGCAGCGGCTCTCGCGGGCTTTCTGACGCAATGCTGGTGGGGCGGCATCAAGGTCATGGTGCTGACCGCGTTCTTCACGGCAACGGCCGGCGCACCGATGACGCTACCCCAAGCCATCGACTATGTGTGGCTCGGGCAGGCGTTGTTCACCATGCTGCCTTGGTCGGGCGACCCCGACGTCGCCCGGATGGTTCGCACCGGCGATGTCGCCTACGAGCGACTGCGGCCGCTCGATACGTACACCTTCTGGTACTCGCGCGCCGTCGCGCGGCGTACGGCGAACCCGGCGCTGCGCGCTGTCCCGATGCTGCTCACGGCCGGCATTCTCTTTCGACTCGTTGGCTGGTCCGCGTACGCGCTGCGTGCGCCATCGGGGGTCGAGGCGACACTCTTCTTCATTCTCTCCATCGCGCTCGTCGTCGCACTCTCGGCGGCTGTGTCGGTGCTGATCGACGCAATAACCGTCGCGACGTTGTCGGACCGCGGCGCGACTGTGCTCATTGCGCCGCTCGTCATCGTTCTTTCGGGCAGCCTTGTACCTCTTCCGCTTTTCCCCGATTGGATGCAGCCGATTCTGCGGAATCAGCCATTCGCCGGCTTGATGGACACGCCCTTCCGCATCTACAGCGGCCATCTTGCCGGCGGCGTCGCCGTGCTCGCGCTGGGGCGCCAAGCGTTCTGGGTCTGCGCCCTCGTCATCCTGGGGCGAGCTGTCATGCGGCGCGTGATGTCTCGCTTGCAGACGCAGGGCGGCTGAGTGATGAACAGTCTCCGGCTGTACGGTCGTTACATCGCGACATCGATCCGCTCGCAGCGCCAATACCCAACGTCCCTCATCATGACGTCGATCGGGGCCTTTGCGGCCACGATCACCGACTTCATCGGGATCTGGGCGCTCTTCGCGCGCTTTCGACGTCTCGAGGGATGGGGATTCGGCGAGGTCGCACTGCTCTACGGCATCGTGAGCGTTTCGTTCGCGCTCGCCGACGGTCTCACACGCGGCTTCGACGTGTTCGGCGAGCAATTCGTGAAGACCGGCGATTTCGATCGGCTCCTCGTGCGGCCACGCTCGACCGTACTCCAACTGCTCGGGTATGAGCTGCGGCTTACCCGGATCGGCCGACTCGGACAGGGAATTTTGGCATGGGGCGTCGGTGTGCATCTCTCGCAAATGGCGGGGACAGCGACATCGTGGGCCATCCTCGCATTCGCTGTCGCGGGCGGAATCGCGCTCTTCGGCGGAATTCTGCTGCTCCAGGCGACCCTCGCCTTCTGGACCGTTGAGAGCCTGGAACTGGCGAACACCCTCACCTACGGCGGCGTCGAGGCCGGCCAGTACCCACTCGACGTCTACGCGCGGTGGTTCCGGGATTTTCTCGTTTACGTAGTGCCGATTGGCTGCATCTCGTATTTCCCGGTCAGTGTTGTCCTCGGCCGCTTACCCGTCATGCCGTACGCGTTCGCCCCGGCACTAGGCGTCGCATTCCTCGCGGTCGCGCTCCGGATTTGGCGCTTCGGCGTTCGCCGCTACACGTCCACCGGATCCTGACTCCCGTCCCCGACATCAAAACCGCGCATCTGGGGTCAGACTCCATTTAGGCTTTCCTAAATCGAGTCTGACCCCGTTTCGGGAGATTGAGCCAGAAGGTCGGCGAGTGACTCGAGCGTTGGATCGCGACGCGTCGCCGACGTGTGCCAGGGGCGTTGTTCGGTGACGTGCAGCCGGTTGGCGATCGAAATGTCGTTGACGGCAGCCGAGCGGCCGGTCGGCAGTCCGGGAAAGCGTGCGTGCAGCCGAGATGGATCTACGCTCACTACGCCGGCCCGTTCAATCTCCATGCGATCGACGTGCACTTGCGTGACAGTTCCCGGTCGGTCGAGGCGCCACTGCCGGCGAGCGACGATCTCGTCGAAACCGGGTTTGTCCGGCAGTACCGACGCCACCACGAGTGGCCGGTACCACGGCAAGAACTCGAAAGCGCGCCCTCGCTCGACGATCACAGCCGCGGCCCAACCGTCCTGCGTCCACCCGCCTGCGATCAGACTCTTGTCGCGAAAGTATGGGTTGATGCATCGCCCGTGGCTCGTCGGATAGAGCAAGACCTCGCCGGTATCCCAGAGAAACGGCTGCGGCCGTTTGAGGACCCGCCTCCGTTTCGCTTCGTCAGTGGACAAGAGGCGCGCGCGAACCTCGGCGAGATTTTTTGCGCGCTTTTCGCGATCGCGCTCGGACATACCAAGCCGAGCCATCGCCTCGAGATCTTGGCCGGAGTCGATGATTTCGAGCGCTGCGTCGCGCACGCGCGCGGAGCGAACGCCGCGTCGCGCGAACTGGTCGGCGACGACGAGCCAGAAGACAGTGTGGTCGTCGGCCCTCGGGTTGTTTGCCGCTCCCGGCTCTACCTCGATGATGAAATCGACGAGCCTCTCGGCGTCGAACGGCAATCGCGCGACGACGGCCACCGTGCGGCGGAGGTCAGCGGCGAAATCGCCCGAGTAGAGGGACGTTCCCCAACTTCCCACCGCCGCCTCTCGCGTTCAAACGACGGCGCGAAGCCGCGACAACCGTTCGGCGGCGTCTTCCAGCGTCTCCTGCTTCTTGCAGAAGGCGAAGCGGGTGTACTTGCGGCCGTCTTCCTTCTTGTGGTAGAAGCTCGAACCGGGCACTGTCGCCACGCCGATTTCCTGGGTCATCCACTTGGCGAACGTCACGTCGTCCAGGTCGCTCAGCTGCGAGAAGTCGGCGAGGACGAAGTAGGAGCCTTCGGGGAGCGAGAACTCGAACCCCTGCTCCTTGAGCACTGCGCAGAGGAAGTCGCGCCGCGCCTTGTAGCCCGCCGCGAATTGGTTGTAATAATCCGCGCCGAAGGCAAAGCCGACGGCCGCCGCGGTTTGCAGCGGAGCCGGCGCGCCGACCGTGAGGAAGTCGTGCACCTTGCGAATCGGACCCGTCTGCGCCGGCGGCGCGATGATCCAGCCGATCCGCCAGCCGGTGCAGCTGTAAGTCTTGGAGAGCGACGAGATCGTGATCGTCCGCTCGCGCATCCCCGGCCAGGTGGCGATCTCGTGGTGATGTCCCTTGTAGACCATGTGCTCGTACGGCGCGTCGGTGATCGCCCATGCGTCGTGCTCGATGCACAGGTTTGCGATGAGGGACATCTCATCCCGCGTCAGCACCCGCCCCGTCGGATTGTGCGGCGTATTGACGATGATCGCCTTCGTCCGTGAGGTGAACGCCTTGCGCAGCTTGTCCGGATCGAGCGACCAGTTGGGCTGATCCAACGGGACGAACACCGGATTCGCGCCGGCGAGAATCGCATCTGGACCGTAATTCTCGTAAAACGGCTCGGGGACGATCACTTCGTCGCCCGCTTCGAGCAGGCACAGCGACACGGCGAACACGCCGTTCTGCGCACCCGCGGTCAAAATCACGTTGGCCGCGCTCGCCGCGCAGCCGGTCGTGCGCATGTGTTCCGCGGCGATCGCCGCGCGCAGT
>JAICJQ010000242.1 GCA_025928335.1 Gemmatimonadaceae bacterium | reverse complement strand
TCTCGATCAGTGCGCCGAGGACGCGGACGTCGATGTCGTTGAGCGGGTTCACGAGTCAGGGTTTCTTCGGCTTGTCGAACGTCGTGGTCGACTTGGTGTTTTGCTGGAGCACGTCGTCGTTCACCCAATAGTACGGACCGAACGGCACCGCCTTGGGCCACACTTCGTCGAGCGACATCGCGTCGTAGAGCTTTCCGCCCTTCATCACATACTTCATATCGAGCGTGCTCTTGATGTTCTCGAGTGGATTCGAGTTGAGCACCATCAAATCCGCCAGCTTGCCGACCTCGATCGAGCCCAGATCCTTGTCGACGCCCAAGAATCGCGCACCGTGCAGGCTCGCGACCTCCAACGCACCGTGATTGCCGAGCGCGCTCGCGCCCATCCAGACCTCCCAATGCGACGCGATCCCGTGATGCTCACCGTGCGACCCGATCGCGCCCCAGCCGCCCTCGGCGATGACGTCCGCCATTGCCTGGGCGATGAGAGGATATGCATAGTCGGTCTCGGGGCGCAGCCAGCGGATGCGGGTCTGCGGCACGAGCTCGCGCCACGGGAACCACCGGCGCTGCTTGGCATCCTTCCACACGTCGCTCTGCTGGAACCAGTACTCGATGCTCCACGCACCGGGGCCGGCGACGACGAGTGTCGGTGAATACGTCGCGCCGGCCTTGCCGAAGAACTTCGCGCCGTCGGAGTACATCGGCAGCTCGCTGAACGCGTGCTCCCAACCCGTCTGGCCGTCCATGATGAAGCCCAGGTCCTCCATGAAGTGTCCGCCTTCGGAGGTCTCGTTCAGTCCGACCGTGCGCGACGCGTCGGCCGTCCACTGGCGTTGATCGCGACGCGGCTGCGCGTACTGCTTGATCGTTACGGCCCCCCAGTCGGCCATCTTGCGAACGGCGGCCAGGGCGTCGGCCGGACTATTGATCTCGTTGGCGCGCGCGGCATCGCCGGCGGTGATGTTGTCGCCGGTGCTGAAGCCGCGCGGACCGATCATGTCGCCCGTCTCGATCAGCTCCGCAGTCGGGAACATGTTCTGGCTGTAACTGCTCGGATCGAGCGTCGTCGTGACGCCGTACGCCAGATAAATGGCTTGCTCGAAGTCGCGCTTGGGACGCATGCCGCGCCACTCGCGATAGTGATGCGCGTGCATGTCTACCCACCCGGGGATGATCGTCTTGCCGTTCGCGTTGATCACCTTGTCGACGCCCGACGTGCTGCAGTCCCCCACGCACGCGATGCGGCTTCCCTTCACCACGATCGTCCCGCGCTCGATGACTTTGCGATGGTCGAGCGTGACGATGCGCGCGTTGGTCAGCGCGACGCTTCCCGCCGGAACATCGCGCGGCACGCTCAGCTTGAGCAGCGTCGTATCGGTGCGGCCGGTGTCCATGTGATGGACGTAGTAGTGCGGGCCACTCCCGTACTCGAGCGTCTTGGCATCGCGCCACCGCGGGAACAGACCGCCGTCGCGCGTGAGCTGCGTGACCGGAAATTCAGCGCGACGTTTCTCGACGCGCTGGACGTCGCCGCCGATGCCACTCCACGCAAACGCCGAGATGTAGACATTGTCGCCTTCCTGGAACGCGACGTATGCGCCGTCGGGCGACGGGACGATCTCGTCGGCCGCGGGGAAGCTCACGTTCTCCTGCTTGTCGCTGCCTTCCGCTTTGACCGACATGAGCGCGGTGCCTCCGCGGCCGCCGCCCGTTCCAGTTTTCTCATCGATCCAAAACACGCGACCCTCGGGGCCGAACGATGGGCGCACCATCTGTCGGCGGGCTTCGCCGGAGATGGCCGCGCCCGACGGACGTGTGATCGCCGCGAGCGCGACGCCGGTGTCGCCCCCAGCGGACGGTGCGGCCGAGATGCGAACGAGCTCGTACCACGCGTTGTGGGTGAGCGTGCGCTGGCGAGCCGTCGCGCCTTCACCGCGCGCGACGACGACCGATTTTCCGTCGGGACTCCACACCGGGTCGACGTAATCGCCGGCGTCTTTCGTTAGACGCAGCGGTGCCCCGCCAGCGCTCGGAACTTTCCAGACATGACCGCGGCCCGTGTCGTCCCACGTCACGAAAGCAAGCGTGCGACCGTCCGGACTCCACGCCGGCGCGTACTCGAGTTGATCGAACGACTTCGGCGTCACGCGTCGCGGCGCGCCGCTCTCGTTGTCTTGCACGTAGATATGTCCCGCCGCCTGGAAGGCGATCGTCCCACCGTCCGGCGTCGAGGTCGGCCAGCGGAAGAACTTGATCGCGACCGGGCCGTCGTCGATGCGGAATTGATTGCGCGCCATCTGCGAGATGGTGCGATGGACCTTCGCCGTGAACGGAATGGTCGCGACGTCTCGCGTGGCGACGTCGAGCCGGCGTAGCTTGCCGCCCTGCATGATCAGAATACTCTTATTGTCGCTCGACCACTTGTATCGCGGCAGGATGCCGACGGTCTTCGACCCCGACGCGACCATCGGCTCGATCGGGTCCATCACCAACCGCTCGGCGCCGGTCTTCATGTCGCGAAGCCAGAGCGCCGTGCGCGGGCCGTACTTGTGTCCCTTGAATTCCAGCAAGCCGTCGGGAATCTGTCGCGCGAAGGCGAGCCAGCGTCCGTCGGGAGAGATCTCCGGCGCGGCGCCGCCACCGCTGGAGAATCGCCCAGCCGCCGCGCCGCTCGATTCGCCGGCCGTGACGTCGACCGTCTCGCCGGTCTTGAACTCGAAGCGCCGCAGCTGCAATGATCCGGAGAGCGGTTCCTTGTCGGCGACCGGCATGCTGACCTGGTAATACAGATACTTGCCGTCGCCTGACACACTCGGCCACTGCGGCGAGCCGTTGGCACCGCCGCCGCCCGCGCCGCCACGGCCAGCGGTGGTGCCGACGAGCTGCACACCTTGGCCGCCATCTTTGTGGTACATCCAGATTCCACCGGCGGGCGCGCCGTTTTCGCCGCCACCGCGTCCACCTTTGCGCACGACGATGAAGTTACCGTCGGGTGTCCACGCCGGCTCGAGCGCCGTCGAGTTGAGATCCGCGAACACGGCGCGCTGATTCGAGCCGTCCGCATTCATGACCCACAAATTGTATTGGCCGCGACGGTCGGTGATGAACGCGATCGTTTTGCCATCGGGCGAGATGCGCGGCTGGAAGTTGAGTGCGACGCCGGAATTCTGCGTCAGCACCGTCGCTTCGCCGCCCGCGGCCGGCATTCTATAGATGTGGCCGAGTAGGTCGAAGGCGATCCAGGTGCGATCGGGTGAGAGGTCGGCGGACATCCACGTGCCTTCGGACGTCGAGAAGTCGATGTCGCGGGTTTGGCCACGCGGTTGGGTGACGTCCCAGGCGACACGCCCGGCGCTCCCTTCGCCTTGTTGTCCGCCGCGGCCTTGTGCGGCGAGTGGCGTGCTGGCGATCGAGAGGGCGATAAGGGCGCGTGTGGATCGAGAGGCAATGCGGGCGCGCATGGGGCGTCTCCTGTCGTGGGCGGGCGGTCGCCGGTAAACGTGGCGCACGGTTAGCCAACGCGCGAGGGCGCCATCGAGCTTGGGCAAGCATTCGACGTCCGAGGAAATGTTTCGATGATGGTCCTGATTTTCGCGCTGCGAGCTTGCGGAGATGCCGCCGCATTTCTCATGGGATTCACAAAAGGCTGCTGGCAACCTGCGCAAGCATGGCGTTACTTTCCAGGAGGCGGCGACGGCGTTCAAGGACGCCCATTCGATCACGATTCCGGACCCTGATCACTCGGGCGACGAGATCCGATTTCTGTTGATCGGTATGTCAGTATGGAACCGCTTGTTGGTCGTCGCTCATGCCGAGTGCGGCGACGAACTACGAATCATCAGTGCTCGGCTCGCGACCCGTCGAGAACGCGAGAATTATGAAGAAGGCAACTAAGCCTGGTACAGCGAAGAGCCGCACCGGAGGTCGTCGAACGCGAGACGCGCTTCGTCCAGAGTATGACTTTCGCGGCGGTGTGCGGGGGAAGTACGCGGACCGATTCCCTGGCGGTCCAAGCCTGGTTCTGCTGGACGCGGACGTCGCGGCTGAATTCAAGAGCGCGCGAGCTGTCAATCGTGCTCTTCGCGAATACTTGAAGACGCGAACGAAGTAGCCACGAGCGCGAGTCCCGAACGCCGCGTTCCACGCGTGTTTCCGGAGAAATCCGCGCTCGAGCATCGGTGCGAGAGGTGACCAGCGCGCGTGCGCCGAGACGATTCGGGCGTGCGCCGCGAGCGGACAACGATGGCTCGACGGACAACGCTCGAGATCCGCGGGACAGCGCTCATGTTCCACTTGTCATCCGCGCTGGCTCGACGACGATCGTCGCATTCACCTTGGCCTGACGCCGCTGTCCGGCGAATTGTCGCAGCTGTCGGGCGGGATTACAGGGCGACATTGTCCGCCACTAGTTCGGTGAGTCGCGCCTGTCGGTAGAAAATTGCGCGATGACGCCATCGACACTCGATACTACGGCTTCGAAAACGAGACTTACAGGCGCGTGCGGGGCGCTTCTACCGGCGGAAGAGGCGACCTACGCCTCGTGTCGCGCCTTTTTGACGCCTCGTAAAGCGCGATTTGCAGAGCCCTCTGCCGTTTTTGCGCGGCCAGAACCCGAATCAACGTTCGGTGAAGTCGACAATGCACGAGCGTTCGGAGAGACCTCACCGCCGAAAGCGTCGTCCCCCGCTCCGTTCGCGCCGTGTGACGGAGCGAAAGCAACGCATACGCGGCAGACGCCGGCTCGTCTTGCCGAACAGGCAGCCAACCGCCGCTTTCCGCAGTTGCCGCGGCGCGTGCCTGAGGCGAAGTGAGGCCTAATTAACGTCTGCCGGCGGTTGCTCGTCGAACTAGCAGAGGCTCAGCGCATGTGGCGCCTCGATAACTCACGCAAAGGGAGACTGTATGAGATCACTCTTGTTGGCTGCTGGCATCGCGGGGTCGCTCGCGTTCACGCCGGCGACGATCGAGCCGCACCCGCACATTCGCGGGGCGATCGCGGAATTGGTGGAGGCGCGGAAGGAGCTGCAAACGGCGGCGCATGATTTCGGCGGCCATCGAGTGGCGGCGATGCGGGCGGTCGATGCGGCGATCAAGCAACTACGGGTGGCGCAGCAGTACGACAAGTAGGCGTGAGGTAGAGACGACGACGGGGCGGGGGGCGG
>JAICJQ010000211.1 GCA_025928335.1 Gemmatimonadaceae bacterium | reverse complement strand
TTATGGATTGGTTATCACCAGTTCTGGCGCGAGGCGCACGGGGGGAGGCCGCCAAAGGACCCGATCCTTGAGGACACGGGGACAATCGAATGCCGGGACGCGGTGCTGGCGTGGGACGAGATCGTGCATCGGCCGGAGAGGGACCGGCCGGACCCGACGCGGCGCGTTAGGCACCCGGTGACGGGAGAGCTGGTGCCCGATCCGGAGGCGCGGCTGCCGTACTACGAGTATGTCGGGGCGAGGCAGGCGGAGTGGCCGAAGGCGGATTTTATTGTGGGGAATCCGCCGTATATGGGAGAAAAGAGGCAGCGCGACGTATTTGGCGACGGATACGTCGATGCTCTTCGAGCCGCTTATCCTGATGTGTCCGACAGCTCGGACATCGTTGTTTATTGGTGGTATCGTGCAGCTGAGGAAATTGCTGTGGGGCGCACCCAGCGCGCCGGTCTGATTACGACCAACTCGCTTGTCCAGGCGAAGAATCGGGTCGTCATTGAGAATGCGTCACGAATCGGCGCCGCAGTATGCTGGGCAGTCGCAGACCACCCTTGGATCGCGAACGAGGGTGCGGCGGTGCGGGTGGCGATTACAGTCATAGCCCACCGCCCAAGCAGCGCGGTCGCGTTGTACGTCAACGACGAGGGCGTGGTTGTCGGTCGAAGATCGGCTGCTCGCCTGAATGCCGACCTCTCGGCATCTGCAGATGTGCCATCGGCATCAGCGATCCCTTTGCAAGCGAACGCGGGATTGGCATGGCAGGGATTCAAGCTTGTGGGTGACGGCTTTGTCCTCGATGCCAATGAAGCGCTCCGCCTTTTGGCGGCCAATCCGCGGCACGGCGACATCATTAGACCGTACCGAAACGGGCGTGATCTGGCTGTGCGTCCGCGTGGCGTTAGTGTCATCGATTTTGGGGGCCGCTCAGAAGACGCTGCGCGCGAGTATCCCCAGCTGTATGACATTGTCCGTGATCGGGTCAAGCCCGAGCGTGATGCAAATCCCGATCGTGGGAGGCGGACCAACTGGTGGCGGTTCGGCCGCACGAATGAGAATCTTCGAGTTTCTGTGTCCGCGTTGCCACGCTATATCGCGACCCTTGAGGTATCACGGCACAGGTTCTTCACTTTCCTTGAAGAGAATATTGCGCCTGACGGCGCGCTCGTGGTGATCGCAAGCGCTGACCCCGCGACCCTGGGGGTGTTGTCGTCGCAAAGCCATACTCACTGGGCCTTCGCGGCGGGTGGGCGACTCGGTGTGGGGAACGATCCACGCTACAATAAGACGTTATGCTTCGACCCCTTCCCCTTCCCCGCGCCTAACGCTCCGCTCCGCTCCAGAATAGCCGACGTCGCCGAGCGGCTCGATGCGCATCGTAAGGCAGCGATCGCCCGCGACGAGCGGGTCACGATGACCGGGATGTACAACGTCGTCGAGAAGCTCCGCTCCGGCGAGGCGCTCACGCCGAAGGAGCGGGCGATCCACGAGATCGCCGCCTGTGGAGTCCTTCGCGACCTGCACGACGAGCTCGATGCGCTCGTCGCCGAGGCGTATGGCTGGCCGTGGCCGATGGCGAAGGAGGAGATCCTCGAGCGGCTCGTCGCCCTCCACGACGAGCGCGTCGAGGAGGAGAAGCGCGGGATCGTCCGCTGGCTCCGTCCCGACTACCAGATCCCCCGCTTCGGCGCCGACCTCCCCGCCCCGCCCCCGGAGCTCGCCCTCGTCGCGACGGCGGCCGCGACGCCCGTCGCCGCCGAGCGTCGGCCATGGCCGAAGTCGGCAGTCGAGCAGCTCGCCGCGTTAGGCACTCTCGTCGCCCAACGGCGCGTGACTGCAGATGAAGCGGCGGGGAGCTTCACCGGCGCGCGGAAGGAGCTCGTCGTCAGGCACCTCGAGACGCTGGCGCTGATGGGCGAGGTCACCGTCGACGCGGAGGGGCGGTATCAGGCGGCGCGGAAGGTGGCGTGAGGGACTCCCCGAGTATCGAGGATTACGCAAAGCTTCGTCTCATTCCGAGGCGCGCCGATGAGTCCTGCTGACTCTGCACTCGCCGCATGGGTTCTATTCGTGGCGCAGATCGTCACGATGTTGGGTCTGCTCGTGTATGTCTGGAAAACGTGGGAGATGGCGTCAGCCACACGAACGGCTGCGGAAGCCAGTGCGAAGGCCGTGAAAGATGCCACAGAGGCGAGACTTGAAGCACTTGCCCCCCATATTCTCGTATATTTTGGCACTGAGCAGATGCAGTGGGCAGAAGTGGTCGTTGAGAATCGCGGCCACGGGACAGCAACCGATCTTCAGATTCACTTCGACCCGCCGCTCAAAGCCTCACGCGCACCAGGGTGGGACGCGAACAAGTTCTTCGAATCAGCGAAGCCACTTTTCCCGCCGGGGTATCGAGTCGTCCACAGTTTTGATATGTGGCATACGTATCTGACCTCCGATTGCCCCAAACGCTACGAGGTGAGGACGACGTATCGCGGCAAAGAAACTGGCCGCCAGCACAGCGAACTGCATGTCCTCGATGTCTCGACGATGGAGCACCGGGTTGAGTTTGACCGGAAGTCAGTCGCAGACGTCGTGCGACAGCTCGAGAAGCTCGTGAAAGCGACGGAGGCGGGCTTTGCCAAGGTGCAGTCCGATCTCGATCTAAACACTGCGGCGCAAATCTACGCGGGGACTACACCAGATCGACCGGCTCGTGCTCAGCTGGTTTCATTGCTAGCAGCGTGGGATGGTGCGAATGCGATTGACCAGTTTGCACCATCGCGCCTCTGGTGGGAACCAGTAATGCGGTACCTCCGTTCGATGTCGTTTCACGCGTATGAAGCGACTCGGCGTGAAGGCGGTTCTTCAGATCTCTCAAATGCAATACTGGGAGTCGCGCGGCTCCTGTTTGTGCCGCCGTATGCGGCGGACGAAGCATGGGAATCGAGCTTAAGTTCAGCGATCGAAGCGCTTCGGTCGCGTGTCAACCAGCAATGAGCACGCTTGCCCCGGGGCCCGCGGGCGTTTGCTTTGATGGCTGCACCGCTCTTTCGCTTTCCTGTGGCCGGTATATTCTGAAGCATCACCCTGCGGAGATCCATGCCCCGTAACTCTTCGCGTATTAGCCCGAACCTCGACACCCTGGGGATCTACCCGGTGCCGGTCGCCGCGCATCTCCTGCAGGAGGCGCCAGCGACGGTGCACCGCTGGGCCTTTGGCTACCGTCGGCGCGGGCAGAAATATTCATCGGCAATCAATACAGAATTGCCGGTGCTGGGCGGCACGCACGCTCTGACTTTTCTTGAGCTCGTCGAGTTGGTGTTCGTCCAGGCACTGCTGCAGAGCGGGGTCTCTTGGACCAAGGTGCGCGAAGCTTCCCGCGTCGCTGCGCACCTTCTAAAGGACGAACCCCATCCCTTCGCCGCGAAGCGGTGGTTTGCCGATGCCGCTGCTGTCTATCTCAAGCTCGGCGTCGATCACGACGAGGACATTCTCGTCGAAGTCGCCGGCTACGCGCAGGTCGCGATGGAGCCGGTCCTCCATCCGTATCTCACCCAACTCGACTTCGATGTGAAGGGTGTCGCACAGCGCTGGTTTCCAATGGGCTTCGCGACGCCGGTCGTCCTCGACCCGCGTCGCTCGTTCGGCATGCCGATCACCGCGACCGCGGGAGTTCCTACCGAGACGATCGCGCGTTTGCACAGCGCGGGCGACTCCATCTCGACGATCGCAATCTCGTACGATATCGACGAGGCCGAAGTCGAGGCAGCCCTTGAGTATGAAGAGAGCCTCGCGCCTGCGGCGTGACTTTTCTCTTCGACAATAATCTGCCCGCGCCGCTTGCCGATGCGCTGCGCCTTCTGAGCAAGCCCGTGGTACACGTACGGCACATTCGCGAGCTGGGCGCTGCTGCGCCTGACGATCTCATACTCGACTACGCGGTTCGCTGGGGCTACACCGTTATCACGAGTGATCGCGCCATGCGAAAGCTTCCGCACTTTCAAGCGCTCTTGCGCGCGAAGGGGCTTGGCGTCGTTTTCGTGAACACCGGCACAGCACGGCAATTGAACTCATGGCAGATCGCACAGTTGATTGTCAAAGCATGGGACGAGATTGAACGGTTTACCAGCGATCATCCCGCGCCATTTCTCGCACTCGTCCAGCGCAACGGTCGCGTGGTACGGGCGTAGTCAGATCAGTGTGGGTCATCGTTTCAGGAGGAACGGATGCGCGAGCGCAAGCCATCATCAGAGCCGTCGAATAACCCAGCTCACTCGGATCGTATTGAGAAGGGGGGCTACCAGCCCTCGAATGACGGCTATTCACCGTTAGGGCGGCGCGGATATACGCCTGACGCCCATGGACCGATCGTTGTCCCACTCCTGCCGAAAGGCGGCACAGCCGAAAGTCCCAAGTCGAACGGGACGAAGAGCGAATAGGTCGTAACGCAACACTCCATGCGCCCACGCCTGACCGTCATCACCCTCGGCGTCGATGATCTCGAACGCTCGCTCGCGTTCTACCGCGATGGCCTCGGCCTCCGGACGAAGGGCATCGTCGGCCGCGAATTCGAGCACGGCGCGGTCGCGTTCTTCGACCTGCAGCACGGCGTGAAGCTGGCCCTCTGGCCGCGCGCCGACATTGCCCATGATACGGGACTTCCGCTGGCGGCGCCGAGCGCCACCGAGCTGACCCTCGGTCATAACGTCAACAGCCGTGAAGAGGTCGATGCGGTCACCGCCGCGGCTGAGCGCGCCGGCGCCAGGATCGCGAAGCAGCCGGGTGCTACGTTCTGGGGTGGCTATTCAGGCTACCTCCAGGATCCGGATGGCCACCTCTGGGAGATCGTCTGGAATCCGCAGTGGGTGATCGAGGACTGAGGACGTTCGCCCCGGTCCACGCCACCCGACTGACAGCGAGTTACGTGACGTGCGCCCGACGCTGATGAAGCACATCCCCTCGCCGGCGCCTAACGTCGGGCAGCTCACCGCCCTCGCACTCGTCCTCGGCTGTGCGCACGCCTCGCCTCCCGCGAGCATCCCGCCCGCCGCGACTTCGACGGTCCACTGGGTCGCAACGTGGACTGCTCCGCAGGCGCCGGCGAGCCCGCGCCCGCCCCGCGACTCCGTCGACACCACCCCGACGTGGACGGATCGCACGATCCGCGAGATCGTTCACATATCGATCGGCGGGGAGAGCGTACGGATTCATGTCTCCAACGAATACGGCGACCAGCCGCTCGTGATCGACGACGCGCGCATCGCGGTCCGCGACACCGGTGACGCGATCATCCCGGCGACCGATCGCGCGATCACCTTCGGCGAACGCACTACCCTGACGCTGCGCCCCGGCGCCACCGCGGTCAGCGACGCCGTTGCGCTCCGCGTTCCGCCGACGAGCGAACTCGCCGTCAGCCTCCATCTCGCGGCGCCGGCTCGCGTCGCCACGCGGCACGGACTCGCGATGCAGCGCAACTATCTGTCGCCCGCCGGCGACCACGCCGCAGCCGCCATCTTCACCGCCGACACGACCTTCTCGGCGGTCCCCTTCCTCGCCGGCGTCGACGTCGTCAACGCCGCGGCAACCGGAATCATCGTGACGTTAGGCAATTCGATCACCGATGGCGCGCGGTCGACGTCGAGCACGAACGCGCGCTGGCCCGACGTGCTCGCCCGCCGACTGCTCGCGTCGCACGAGCCGGTGAAGGGTGTCGCCAACGCGGGGATCTCCGGCAACCGCGTGCTCACCTTCGGCACCGGGCCGAGCGCGCTCGCCCGCTTCGATCGCGACGTCCTGCTCGTTCCCGGCGTGACGCACGTCATCCTTCTCGAGGGGATCAACGACATCCGCGCCGGCATCAATCGCCCCGCCGAGGCGATAACCGCGGAAGATCTCATCTTCGGATATCGTCAGCTCATCACCCGAGCGCACGAGCACGGGATCGTCATCATTGGCGGGACGATCACTCCGGCCGGGGGCGCAGAGCGCCACCCGCCGGAGAACGAAGCGATGCGCCAGGTGGTGAACGAGTGGATCCGCACCAGTGGCGCGTTCGACGCGGTCATCGACTTCGACAAGGCGACGCGCGATCCCGCGCAACCCGATCGTCTGCTCCCGGCGTATGACTCCGGCGATCACCTGCACCCGAACGACGCCGGCTACCGTGCGATGGGCGAGTCGATCGACCTCGCGCTCTTCCGCATGACCACGCGGACCGCGGGACATTGATCTTCAGCGCACTCGTCGCCGCGGTCGCGCTCGTCGCGGCCGCGATCGCCTCGGTCACCGGCTTCGGCATCGGCAGCCTGCTGACGCCGACGTTCGCCCTGCACACCGGGACAAAGCTCGCCGTCGCGGCCGTCTCGATTCCGCACCTTGCCGGCACCGCCCAGCGTTTCTGGCTGCTCCGCCGCCACGTCGATCGCCGTGTCCTCCTCGGCTTCGGGATCGCCAGCGCGTTAGGCGGTCTCGCCGGGGCGCTCGTCCACGCATCGGCGTCGAGCCGGGCGCTCAGCGTGGTGTTCGGCATCTTCGTGATGATCGCCGGAGTCTCCGAGCTCACCGGCTGGATGCGCCGCGTCCGTTGGGGACGCCGGTC
>JAICJQ010000208.1 GCA_025928335.1 Gemmatimonadaceae bacterium | reverse complement strand
TCGCGTACTATTCCAACCGTGCTCGCGCTCAGCACCACGCCATCCATAGCAGCAGCCCCATTTCAATGGTGGCGGCGACAATCCCGAAAATGAGGGGGCCGCGCCACCGCGGTGTGATGTCGTTCATGCGTGTCCCATTCCGAATATTCGCGCTGCGCACCGCAGCCGTGTCGATCGTCGCAGCCGCTTGCGCTGAACCTACGACGGGTACGCGGCTTTATCCCGTGCTCGACGACGTCGGCGGCAGCGACTGGTCGTCGGTCAGCGTCGGCGGCGACCATACGTGCGCGCTGAAAAGTGACGGCAGCGCGTACTGCTGGGGAAGCAATCGCTCGGGACAACTTGGTGTCATCCAAACCGACACGACGTGCGGGACAGGGAACACTCGTTATCCCTGCACGGGAAAACCGCAACCGATCCTGGCCGGCGTACGGGTCATCCAGATCACCGCCGGAGCACGACATACCTGCGCGATCACACAGTCGCGCGAAGCCTACTGCTGGGGAGCGAACGACCAGGGCCAGCTGAGCGACTTCGCGGCAGGCGGCCCGACCCCCGCGCGCATTTCAGGAAGCCTCCCCTGGGCGCAGATCAGCGCCGGCGTGACCCACACCTGCGCTGTGCGCACGGACGGCGTTTTGTCCTGCTGGGGCGGTAATGACCGCGGGCAATTGGGCAACGGCTCATTCGTGAACGGAACGGCCCGACCGTCGTTGCCCGCGGCGATTGCTTCGGTGAGCGCCGGCGACGGTCGCACCTGCGCTCGCACGGTTGCGGGAACGGTCTATTGCTGGGGAACGATCTGGAAGCAGCGATCCGACGGACTCGAGGTCAGTCGCATTCAGACGACGCCCGAGCTCGTCCCCAGCGCGCCGGCCCTGGTCTGGTTGAGCGTCGGGTCATTTTCTACCTGCGGGACCGACGTGTCAGGCTTCGCGTACTGCTGGGAGGCCAATCCCCGGGGCGAGATCGGAAACGGTTCACAGGACGGCAGCACGACTCCGCAACGCGTCGTCGGCACGCTGGAGTTCGTTCAGGTGAGCGCCGGCATCGTCCAGACGTGCGGCGTCGTCATCTCGGGCGCTGGCTACTGTTGGGGCGACGATTCGTTCGGTCAGCTGGGCATCCTCCCTTCTCGCCTCGTCGAACGGTGCAGCTCGCTCCCGTGTACGACCCGGCCAATTCCCGTGACGGGAAATCAACGCTTCACCGAGATCAGCACCGGCTTCGGCAGCCACACGTGCGGTGTGACGACCAAAGGCAACCTCTACTGCTGGGGCTTGGGGATTTCGGGTCAACGCGGCGATGCCACGATCTCGGGGGCAGTTTCGACGCCGCTGCGGGTCGTCGAGCCGCCGTCGAGAGGTTCCGCGGGCCCGAACGCGGATTAGTTTACGCCCTTCCCGCCAACTCGTCATTCTCGTAGTGCCGCAGCCGGTCCGAACGAGACCGTTCCTTCCTTCGTATCTCCTCTACATGTCGTTCGACAGAAAAATCCTACAACGCGCCTTTCTCGCGTTTACGACCGGACTGTTCCTGGCATGCGCCGCGCGCGTGTCGGCGGCTGATGCGGCGCAGCCAGCTGTCTCGGCTGCTCAGCCGGCGCCCTAGGATTCCCGGAGCGCGGCCATCGGCGTCTCGGCGAAGACGTCGCGGCCGGTAAGCAGTCCGATCGCTATTGCCAGCCCGATCATCGTGGCGGCGACGAGGCCCGCGGGGACGAAGGCGGGCACGAACGGCATCTTGAAGATCCAGTGCATCAATGCCCATCCGGCGAGCGTCGAGAGAATGACGCCGGTGAGCGCACCGAGCGTTCCGAGCAGCGCGTACTCGGCGAGCATGATCCGACCGATTTGACGCTTGGTCGCCCCGAGGGTCTTCAGCAACACACCCTCTCGAAGCCGCTCGCGACGCGTCGCCGACACGGCACTGAAGAGGACCGGCACCGCGAGCGCCAGCGTGATGAGCGCGAGGAAGCGGATCGCCATCGTCACCTTGCCAAGGACGTTCGTGACCGTCTGCTGAATGAGCGTCAGGTCCAAGCTCGACACGCTTGGAAACGCCGCGATGACGTCGCGCTGCAGGTGAGCGATTTCTTTCGGTCCCGGCGCGCGGACGAGAATCGCGAACTGCTTCGGCGCGGCCTCCAACGACTTCGGGTCGAAGACGGCAAAGAAATTCGGCGAGAAGCTCTGCCACTTCACTTCGCGAATGCTCGTGACGACGGTCGGGATGAGAACGCCCTGGATATTCCAGGTGATCGTGTCGTTCATCTTCACGCCGAGCTCGCGGGCGACGTCCTGCTCGAGCGAGACCTGTCCGAGCGTATCGGTGCGGTGGGTGAACCATCGTCCCGACACGAGGTGCTCTGATTCTGTGATCGTGTCGCGGTAGGTCGAGCGGAACTCGCGTCGAAGCGCCCATGGACTGGCCCGCCGCTCTCCACGATTGCCGGCCGGTTGGCCCTCGCGAGCGGCGCTGTCCGCGGCGGCACTGTCTTTCACGCTGTCGGTTTCGGACGGCTGGCCGCGGCGTCGCCGTGCGGCGGCGCGGGCTCGCTCTGCCTCGGCGAGGAGATCGCTCACTGCCTTGCCGTTGATTGCCGAGACGCGCATCGGAACGATCGGCGTTTCGTCGATCAATTCCAGTCGCGCCGAGTGGACGATCGAGTCGATTCCCGGGCGCTGGTTCTCCTGGACATCGAAGAACACGACGTTGGCGCGCGCTTCGCCCAGTCGTAAACCGAGCGATCGAAGAATGTTGTATTGCGCTTGATAGAGCGTTCCCATGAGGAACACGCCAAAGCCAAGAGCAAGAACGACGGCGCGCGTCTGATTGCCCGGCCGATAGAGACTCGCGATGCCCTGGCGGATCGGGAATGGCCACGTCGGGCGAAGGCCTCGGCGTG
The DNA here is from genome assembly GCA_025928335.1 of Gemmatimonadaceae bacterium. GTDB lineage: Bacteria > Gemmatimonadota > Gemmatimonadetes > Gemmatimonadales > Gemmatimonadaceae > JAQBQB01. The sequence goes on along the minus strand of JAICJQ010000208.1, from coordinate 3,864 downwards.
CGATCCACGACAGTGCGGCTGCGCTCATCCACAGCACGCCGATCGCCGCGATGATCGCGAAGGTGAAGCCGAGGCCGCGACGCCAGGTATTGGCGCGGCTCATCCCGAGCCAGAGCACGCTCGCCACGATCGCCAACGAGAGAAGAATGCTCAACGGGTCCCGGCGCGAGCGGCGGAGCGCGTCCGAATCCGACTCGCGACGGAGCGCCTGGAGTGGCGACACGCGCCTGAGGGCAATGAGCGGTCGCATCGCGAAGAGCAGCGACACCCAGACGCCGATGGCGAGACCGAGCGCAATGGCGGTCGGCGCGAGGCGCACGGTCACGTCGACGGGAAGAAAGTCCCGCACGGCGAGCGGCATTAGGAACTGAATCGCGATCCCGAGCAGCGCGCCGGCGGCCGCGCCGACCAGCCCCATGATCGCCGCCTGCGCGGTATAGATGCCGAGCACTTGCCAGCTCGTCGCGCCAAGGCAGCGAAGCACGGCCACTGGATCGATCTTCCGCATCACGAACGCGTGAACGCCGCTGGCGACGCCGATGCCGCCGAGCAAGAGCGCGACGAGCCCGACGACCGCGAGGTAGTCGTGCAGTTGATCGATAGCGCTGGCGAGGCGCGACTCGTTGTACCCCGCGCCGCGCATCCCACCGTTGGCGCCCGTCGTGAATCGTTTCGAGAATGCTCGAACGAAGTCCGACGACTGCTGCGTCGGAGGCAGCTTGAACAGCCACTCGTATTCGACACGGCTGCCGAAGACGAGGAGGCCCGTCTCAGCGACAAGGCGCTCGGGGATGTAGACGCGCGGCCCAATTGCCGCGCTGATGCCGACGTCGCCCGGTACGCTCTTGAGCGTCCCCGTGATGACGAACTTGGCGCGTCCGAGCGACAGTGTGTCACCGATCTGCGCGTCGAGCGTGACGATGAGCGCGGGGTCGACGACGGCGTTATTGCCCGTCTGAAGCTGGTCGTACGCGTTCGCCGGATCGGAGATGATGCGGCCGTAGAACGGATAGCCGCTGGCGACGGCGTGCACCTGGACGAGGCGCGTGGCGCCGGTGCGTGGCACGAGCGCCATCGACACGAAGTTCGTCGACGTCGTGGACGGAATGCCGTGCGTGCGGAGCGAGTCGAGCAGCGAATCGACGGCGGGCGTCGCCACCGCGTTGCGTGTGGCCGAGACGTCTCCGCCGAGGAGGGCGCGCGACTGCTCGTGGACGGAGCGAATCGTGTTGTTGGAGAAGGAATCGATCGCCACGAGCGCCGCGACGCCGAGTGAGATCGACGACATGTAGAGCAGCAGGCGCCGTCGCGCCGTGCGGCTCTCGCGCCATGCCAGCCCGAAGAGCTGCCGCATGGGCGCCATCAGGCCGCCCGCTCCGTCTCGCTGTCCGAGATGACCCGTCCGTCGCTCAAGCGGATGATTCGCTGCGCGCGCGCGGCGAGCGCATGGTCGTGCGTGACGATAATGATGGTCGTGCGTGATTCGCGGTTGAGGGCTTCCAGTAGCTCGATGATTCGTGAGCCTGTGTCGCTGTCGAGGTTTCCCGTGGGCTCGTCGGCGAACAGGATGCGGGGCGCATTGGCAAATGCGCGGGCGATGGCGACGCGCTGCTGCTCGCCACCGGACAGCTGTGTGGGGAAGTGGTCGAGGCGGTCGCCCAACCCGACACGCGCCAGGAGCTCGCGGGCCCGTTCACCGGCGCCGCTCTCGCCGCGGAGCTCGAGCGGGACCTGCACATTCTCGAGGGCGGTGAGGGTGGCGATGAGCTGGAAACTCTGAAAAACGAACCCGACTTTTTCGCCGCGGAGCTGGGCGCGCTGATCCTCGCTCATTGCCGTCATGTCGGAGCCGTCGAGGATCACCTGTCCGGTGCTCGGGGTATCGAGTCCAGCGAGGAGTCCGAGGAGCGTGGTCTTGCCGCTCCCCGATGGCCCGACGATGGCGACCAGAGCGCCCTGAGGGATCGAGAAGTTCACGTCGCGCAAAACCGTCAATCGGTTGTCACCGCTGCGATATTCTTTGGACAGGTTTCGTGCGACGAGCATGAGGGGAGGATGGAGTTACGGGAATGAATCGGAACGCACGAGGGCTGGCGACCGTCCTACTTCTGACCGCCTCGGTGGCTTGCTCGACGGAATCAAAAACCGAGCGGGGAACCGGATCGGACTCGGTGCCGCCGGCGGGGAGGGCCCATTCGCAATCTAACGGTGGCGCCGTCCCCCCTTTGTCTACGGCGCGCGGCGTCGTGTTGTTTGCAGGAACGAGTCTGACAGCGGGATTGGGTCTCTCCCCAGATAGTGCCTACCCGATGCTCATTCAGCGGAAGATCGACTCGGCGGGACTGCCGTTCGAGGTGGTGAACGCAGGAGTGAGTGGCGAAACGTCGTCCGGCCTGCTCGACCGCTTGGGCTGGCTGTTGCGTGCTCGCTTCGACGTGCTGGTCATCGAGACGGGCGCGAACGACGGTCTGCGCGGCATCCCGGTGTCGACGCTGCGCGCGAACCTCGAGACCGCGCTGGACCGCATCAAAGCCAAGCGTCCGGACGCGACGATCGTTCTCGTGCAAATGGAAGCGCTGCCGAACCTCGGCGCCAAGTACACGTCGGAATTCCACAACGTGTATCCGTCGGTCGCCGCCGCGAAGCACGCGGTATTGATTCCGTTTTTGCTGAACGGTGTGGCCGGTGACCGGAGTTTGAATCAGGCTGACGGAGTGCACCCGAACAACACAGGGGAGCGGATTGTGGCGGACAATGTTTGGAAAGCGCTGAGGCCCACTCTCGAGGCGCGGGCCTTTGCGGCGGTGGGCGGCGGGCGACGGACGACGGCCGACAGCGTGGCTCGCCGGTAACGGTTGACCCGGTCGACTGGTTCTCCTAAATTCAAAGGCTGTCTAAGTTTACACTCCGAAATCTCAGGCTCATCCGTATGGCAATTCCGGCAACTCAAATTCGTCGCGGGATGGTAATCGTTTTCGAGGGCCAGCCCTGTCGTGTGATCGAGTTCCGTCACCACACGCCAGGCAACCTTCGCGCGATGGTGCAGGCAAAGCTCAAGAATCTTCGCTCAGGCTCGAGCTTCGAGCATCGTTTCCGCGCCGCGGATTCGATCGACCCGGCGTCGATGGAGACGCACGACCTGGAGTTCCTCTATCAGGGCGGCGACACGTATCACTTCATGAACGTCGAGAATTACGATCAGCTGGAGATGGATGAGGAAGCGCTGGGCGACAATGCGCAGTGGATGCAGCCCGGGATGAAGATCCAGGCCGAGTACTATGACGGCCGCCCGGTGGGCATCAAGCTGCCGAACTCGCTCGTGCTCGAGGTCGTCGACACGGCGCCGGTCATGAAGACGGCGACAAAGACCGCCTCGACCAAGCCGGCGAAGCTCGAGAACGGCGTCACGATCAACGTGCCGGAGTTCGTTGGCACGGGTGACAAAGTGAAAGTGAACCCGAGCACCGGTGAGTATCAGGAGCGAGCGAAGGACTGAACGGGTTCGGTTCACCTGAGACGTCGAGAGATTGATCGGGGCACCAATCTCCATTAAGCTTCGAGTCTGTTTGTAAGAGCATGAACTCTATGCTCTTCCATGGTGACTGTAGCTCAATCGGTTAGAGCACCGGACTGTGGCTCCGGGGGTTGCGGGTTCAATTCCCGTCAGTCACCCTGAGCCTTCAGCTCACCAGCGTGACGCTGGAGCTGATGGTTCAGCTAGGTCGGTAGCTCAATTGGTAGAGCACTGGTCTCCAAAACCAGCGGTTGGGGGTTCAAGTCCCTCCCGGCCTGTGAAGGGCAGAGGCGATTTATATCGAACGTACCGCCGTGGCTTGCGCTCCGGCGGGAGAAGCAGGAGCAATT
>JAICJQ010000157.1 GCA_025928335.1 Gemmatimonadaceae bacterium | reverse complement strand
GCCGGTCGCTGCTTTCGGCAGGACATAACTGAGAAACTCGGCAGTGACAGCAAGACTACAGAGAAGCAAGACGTCGGTCAGCATCCCCGTAGGGACGTCTGGGGCAGCGCGATAACTTAGCGCTGCCCAGAGGGCGGCTACCACAGCTACTGAGATAACGTAGGCTTGCGTCTTGTAGCGCATAAAAGTGGACCCCCGTCCGCTCACTTACACCCAGGTAATAATGCCGGCGAAAAGCGCCAGAATGAGATCTAGCATTCGCGTCACCCCCTTTGGGTACTGCGAGTCACGAGTCATCCCCGTGCTCCAAAGTGAGCTCCGCTCAACTACCCTGGACGGAATTGTCCTCCGCTCGTCTTCGCTTTAGCGAGGGAGGGGGTCGTTATTCGATTTCTCTAAAGGTGGCTCGCGTATGAGGAAGGATCCTGCTCGCGATGCGCCGGCAACCACCTCATTCCAAATTTGGAATGAGCCCGGGTCCGTCTCGGACCCTCAGCGCGTGAGGACCTACGTGCGCCGGTTCACCAACACGCCGCTTCAATTGTCTGTCTACTGCTCTAGTATCGGCCGATCACCCGCGCTTCACATCGGGCAATTCCCCGACATCACCATCACCTAACCGCTAAGAACAGATCGTCAGCGCTCCAGCCAACGATTCGTCGCGTCCAATATCGCCAACACGCTCGCCGTCTCCGGGCTCTCGCGGATCTCCGCGCTCCCCGTCATCAGCGTGCTCTCGCGCCCCTGCTTCGTCGTCACACCCACGAACACAAACGTGTGATCAAAGGCCTCCACGACCCGGCATCCCTCGAGCGCCAGAATCCGGTCGTCGCCCTCGGCCAACCGAATGGCCGCCAACGCCGCACGAGCCGCTAATTCAATGCGCAAACGTTCGTTTTCGATCCCTTCGGCCTCACCGAGATACGACTCCTCGCCTTTTCGCAGGGTAACCCGACAGGTTACGCCGCGGCTCCGCGAGCGACGGACCTCGACATCCTCGAAATAGATGCGGCGCCCATACTTAGCCGGCTCCGGCGTGAACGCCGCGACCGACTTGGGCGTCTGGACGGGGCTCGGGGCGGGCACCTGGACTGGCGCTGCCGGAGACGCGAACGCCACCGGGCGATCGGGCACCACTGGCGGTGCGGCCGACGGAGCGGGGGTCGCCAACGGCTTGGTCATCGGCGCCGTCGCGAAGCGCGATGGACGCTCCTCCGACGTCGCCACCGAAATCTTCTTGTGGCTCACGTGCATCCCGAGGTGCGCGATCAACGCGCTCTCCACGTTCCGCACCGTCTGCTTCGGCGTCACATCCGTCGTCGTCAGGATGTGGATCTCGTCGACCGCGCCATTCGGGCTCGCGACGATGCGCGCCGACATGACTCCGGGCAGCGTGGCCAGGAGTTCTTCGGCGCGCTGGATAGGCAGCACACTACCGGCGATCATCGACGGTTCAGCGGGGAGCGCGGTATGTGGATTGGGGAGCGACACGCGGGGGAGCTCCAGCGTCGGGGCGGTTTAATACCGGAAGATGACGACAACCTCTCTCTGGCGTCACCTTCGTCGGCGTCGCACTTTCGGCTGGGCTTGGGGGGACCAACGGCCGCCAATATTGGCCTAAAGTCGTACGCTTGGCAAGTCATTGACAGTTAGTTTCGCCTTGACAGATGCCTCGTTTTTGTCAGAACACAACGTTTGTGATGCCGTTCCTCGCCTTCGCTGTCAGGGGCGAGCTACAAAGTATCGACACCAGCCGTCAGGGTTTTCACCGCCTCATCGGCGTGTTCGACCTCCAATCGGGCGAACCGCTGCCAGGCGTCCAGGTCCGCGACGTGTTCAGCGGCGATTTCGCGACCACCTCGTCGTGATCTGGAGCAAGTGACGCGGCGCGGGATCGACGGTAGCTTCCCCGCCATGTCGATCAACCGACGGGAGGCACTCGCCCAACTCGCCGCGCTCACGGCGGCGCTCCCACTGGCACGGGCGGCGCAGTTCAAGACAGGCGAGCCGCTCGACGGAACCATCGCCGAGTATCAGGCCGGCCGCCGACGCGGCGACTGGAACGCGGTCGACGTCACCCGCCGCGCGCTCGATCGATGCCGTGAACTCGGCGCGCGTTATCACGCGATCGACGCGCTCGATGCCGACGTCGCACTCGCCGCGGCGCGCGCCTCGGACGACCGACTTCGCGGAGGCCGGCTCGGTAGCCCATTAGACGGCGTATGCGTGTTCGCGAAAGCGATCTACGATATGAACGGTCTGCCGACGACCGGCTCGAACGCCGAGTGGGCGCGCCTCTTTCCGGAGGCAGTGCATCGCGATGCGCTCGAGGTGACGCGTCTCCGCGCTGCCGGCGCCGTGATCCTCGGTAAGACTGCCGCGGACGATTTTGCGTATCACGGGAACGGCACGAGCAGCCACACTGGACAAGTGCTCAACCCACACGACAAGACGGGAACGAAGACGCCGGGCGGCTCGAGCGCTGGATCCGCCGTGGCCGTCGCGACAGGAATGGCGTTCGCCGCGCTCGGCACCGACGACGGCGGATCGAATCGCATTCCCGCGCAATTCACCGGCGTCGTCGGCATGAAGCCGACCTTCGGCCTCGTCCCGCGCAACGGTGTGATCCCCACCTGGCCGTACCTCGACACGCACGGCCCGCTCGCCCGTTCGGTCGCCGACGCCGCGTTGCTGCTCGCCGCCATCGCGGGACCCGATGCGTCGGATCCACTGGCGCTCACCGCGCGCTTCGATGCTTCGCCACTCTCCGCACTGCGCGACGATGCGCTCCGTGGGGTGAAGCTCGGGGTGGTCGACGCGCACGTTCCGCGCGATCAGATGACGGCCGAGGCGCTGGCAATGTGGGAGCGCGCGCTCGGCGACCTGCGCGCCGCGGGTGCGACGCTCGAATCATTCACGCCGCCGGTGACGCGGCTTACGTACCGCGACGCCTTCAATGCTGCCGCGAAAGCACGCGGAGATGTCGCCGTCGACGCTGACTCGCCGCCGCCGACCGCGAACGCGTTGTATCTCTACTTCGCCGGCCGCACCGACGACCCGCGTGCCGCGATCCGCCGAGGATACCCCGCGTATCAGAAGTTTTATAACGTGCTGCCGGCGACGTACGAGGAGTGCGAGCCGTTGTTCGAGCGTCCGATGACGGAGGATCCGGCTGGGCGGTCGTTCGCGCGGTCGCGCGCGGAGATCGTTGCGTCGTTGGAGTCGGCGATGCGCGCGGCGGGAGTGGCCGCGATGGTGTACCCGACGATGCCGTTCAACGCGCCGCGGGCGGTGGACTCGTGGCCGAACGTGAGAACGGCGCTGGGGTTTGGGAACTGGCTAGGCGTGCCGGAGGTGTCAGTGCCGGCGGGGTACGGCGGGAATGGGATGCCGGCGTTGAGTTTGTCAGTGGTGGGGTTGCCGGGGATGGATGCGCGGGTGTTGGGGTTGGCGCATGCGTACGAAGGCCGGTCGCGGCGATTCGTTAAGCCGGCGTGAAGGAGAGGACGGGAAGGACGGGAAGGGCGTAAACGGCGCATATAGAGGGCGCGAGTACACGGCGCTTGGGGACGGCGCTGGTAAACGGCGCGTGTAGACAGCGCTTTGAAAAGGGCGCTGGTAAAGGGCGCTTTACACGGCGCTTTAAAAGGGGCGCTATCGAAGTGGGTTGTGAGTGGCGCTGGATTGATCCGATTGGCCCTCGATCGATGGCGCAACATGCTGGCAGAAGTCGCATCCTTGGCCATGCAAGACTTCCGTCACGTTCGCGCGTGGGAGAGCGCGATTCTGGTCGCCGTGAAGGTGAGAAAGATCGTTGAGGGCTTTCCGCGAACCGGCTACGCCGAGCTTCGCGATCAACTCATCCGCGCCGCCGAATCCATCTCCAACAACATCGCCGAAGGTCGGGCCGCGTCGACGCCGAAGGAATTCCTGCGATTCCTCGATATGGCGGCGCGCTCGGCATCGGAAACCGCATCGGAACTCAATCTCGCCCGCGAATACGGGATCGCCGAGCAGCGCGCCGTGTTTGACGCCATCGGCACCGTCGTCTGTACCCGGCGAATGATTCGATCCTTGCAGGAGACCATTCGCGAGGATTTGAAACGCACTTCGCGGAAACCCAAGAACCGCCGGACCTGAAGCGCGGTTCAGCCGCGCGGTTCAGCCGCGCCGTTCAGCCGCGCCGTTCAGCCGCGCCGTTCAGCCGCGCCGTTCAGCTGCGCCGTTTACAAGCGCCCTTTTCAAAGCGCAGTGTACAGGCGCCGTTTACCAGCGCCGTCCCCAAGCGCCCTGTACTCGCGCCCTTTATATGCGCCGTTTACGCCCCTAAGAGCGCCGTTTCCTATCCTGCGCCGTACGCCTCTTCCGGCATCCGGTACTCCTTGATCTTCCGATAAAGCGTCCGCTCCCCGATGCCGAGCATATCCGCCGCCCTTCGCCGATTCCCTCGGGTCTCCTTCAACGCCGCCTCGATCACTGCCCTCTCGATCTCAGCCATCGTCATCCCCGGCGCCACCGTCACCACGTTCGGCGGCGGCGGCTGATCCCGCGGCTCGATTGCCCGCACAACCGGCGAACTGTACCCCGGCCCAAGCGTAATCGACGGCTCCACGTCGCCGATCCAGCGCCCATCACCCGAGTCGGAAGCCTGCGGCGCACCGGCCGGACCCTCACCCACCCGCCGCCGCAGTTCCTCGACCTGAAGCTTGAGCTCGAGCAAACTGCGCACGATGAACTCGAGCTCTCGCCCGTTCGCCTGCTCCTGGCCGCGCACCAACGGCCCGATGTGCACTGGCAAGAGCCGCGACGCGGCGCCCTCGCGAATGTGGCGCGGTAGATCGCCGACCTGGATCTCGTGGTTCGGGGCGAGGACGACCATGCTCTCCACGAGATTCCGCAGCTCGCGCACGTTTCCGGGCCACGGATACTCGACAAGCTTCTGCATCGCCTCCTGCCCGATGCCGTGGAACGGGCGGTCGTACTGCTTTGAGTAATCCTGAATAAAACGGCGCACGAGGAGCGCGATGTCTTCCGGGCGTTCGCGGAGCGGCGGGAGGTATATCCGGAGGACGTTGAGCCGATAGAACAGGTCGGCCCGGAAATGACCGCCTTCCACGAGCTCGCGCAGCGGTTGGTTCGTCGCGGCGATCACGCGGACGTCCACGCTGATCGGCGCCGTGCCGCCGACGCGCATGAACTCCCGCTCCTCGAGCGCCCGCAGCAGCTTCACCTGAGTCGACGGCGGAATCTCGCCGATCTCGTCGAGGAAAAGCGTTCCGGTGTCGGCCAGCTCGAAGCGGCCGAGTCGTCGCTCGGCCGCTCCGGTGAAGGCGCCCTTCTCGTGGCCGAACAACTCGCTCTCCAGCAACGTCTCCGGGAGCGCTCCCACGTTCTCGGCGATGAATGGCTTGGAGCGCCGCGGGCTGAGCATGTGCAGCGCTCGCGCGACGAGCTCCTTCCCCGTTCCGCTCTCTCCCTCGATGAGCACCGTGCTCGTCACCGGAGCCATCTGCTCGACCTGGACCATCACTTCGCGCATCCCGTCGCTCTCACCGATCAAACCGGTGAGCCGCTGCAGCCGCCGTCGCTCGAGAACGCGCCGCAGACTCCCGGCGACTTCGTCGACGTTGATCGGCTTCGCGAAGACGTCCACGTAGCCCGCGGCCCGCATGCGGTCGATGTTCGACGGGTCGGCGTTATCGGCGAGGCCGACGGCGACCGCGCCGTCCCACAACTGCTCTTTCACGATCGCGATCGTCGACGGATCGGCCAGGTCGCCGCTGAAGACGATCAGATCGGGCTTCTCTCGCCGGAGCGCCCCGCGGATGTCGTCGAGCGGCGAGACGACTGCCGTATCCACGCCTTCGCGCTCGAGAATCGCGTTGAGCCGCACCGCCGGCTCGACGTCGTTCAGCGTCAGCAGAACTTTCATTGACGCGCCGGCACCGATGCGTCGTGGTCCAGTCGCTCGCCGCGCAGAACGGCCACCGCGTGATCGACGATCGGCTCGAGCGCGGCGAGTCCGTCCTTCACGCCGCCGGTCGAGCCGGGAAGGTTGACGATAAGCGTTTTGTTTCGGACTCCTGACAGACCACGCGAGAGCGCCGCTCGCGGAAAGCGCTCCATTGAGAGAATTCTAATTCGCTCGGCGATCCCGGGCGCTTCCCGCTCGAGAACCGCCCGGGTGGCCTCCGGCGTGACGTCTCGCTCGCTCAGGCCAGTGCCACCGGTCGTCAGCACGAGGTCGGCGGCGTCGGCGTCGCACCATGTTGTCAAACTCGAAACGATCCTCACCGACTCATCGGGCACGAGTGCGCGCGCGACCACCTCATAGCCGCGCGCCCGCGACCACTGTTCGGCGGCGTCGCCGGAGGTATCCGCTCGTTCTCCGCGCGCTCCCGCGTCCGAAATCGTGAGGATCGCGACCCGCACGCTACTCCGACCTGAGGACCACTGCCGGATCGACTCGCGCCGGTCGCGCCGCCGGCAGCCAGCACGCGCCCGCGCCAACGAGCCCCAACGCTCCCGCGACCCCGACGAGCGTCGTCGGATCGTGCGGGGCGACGCCGAAGAGGAGCGTTCGCAGCGCGCTCGACGTGATCAAGGCCAGAACTGCACCGGAGGTCAGCCCGATAGCCAATAAAAAGCCGCCCTCGCCGAGGATCATTCGCTGCACGCGACCCGCGTCGGCGCCGAGGCTCATACGGATACCGATTTCGGAGGTGCGAGCGCTGACGGAGAACGCGAGCACACCGGCGATGCCGACCATGGCAATGATCATGGCGAGTGTGCCGAACGACGCGATGAACAGCGCGTTGAGCCTCCGCGGCGCAACCGTCGCGTCGCGCACCTGCTCGAGCGTCGCCACGTTCTCGATCAGCTGTTTCGGATCGATGTCGCGAATGGTTTTTAGGACCGTCGGCTGGAGCTGTGCCGGATCCGTCTTCGTGCGAATGACCAGCGCACCGTTGAAGATCTCTTCCTGCGCGAACGGTTGGAACATCGTCGGCGTGGGATCCGTGTCGAGCCCTTGGTCGCGGGTGTCGCCGACCACACCGACGACGGTACGATAGTCGGGCGAAATGGGAACGAACTTGAGGACCTCACCCGTCCACGCGACCCGCTTGCCGATCGGATTGTCTTTGCCGAACAGCCGCTCGGCGAAGGCCTTATTGATGATCACGACGCGTGCGTTGTCGCGCGTGTCCGTCGTCTGGAACTCCCGGCCCATCAACACCGGAATGCCCGCCGCCTTGAAGTAGCTCGGGTCGGCCGTTTTGAAGGTCGCGTGCGGCGTGACCTCGCCCGGGGCGACGGGGCGGCCTTCAGCCTTCACTTCGAGTTGGAAGAAGGTGCTCTTGAGCGGGACGTTCGAGCCGAGCGAAGCGACCTGCACTTCGGGCAACGCGGCGATCGCGCTGCGCATCCGCTCGTACATCGCCAGCTTCTGTGGTTGTTGAATCGCCTGACTCTCGATCGGTGCTTCGAGCACGAGCACATGATCGGCGCGCACGCCGGTTTCGACGGAGTTGAGCTTGCCGAGCGTTCGAACGAGGAGACCCGCGGCGGTGAGGAGGACCATACACACCGCGAGCTGCGCGACGACGAGCCCCTGCTGCAAGCGATGGCGTCCGCGGCCGGCGGTGACCTTGCGTCCCGCTGCGGCGAGCGGCGCGGCGAGCGAGCCCTCGTTGCCAATGCTCGGGATGAACGACAGAGCTATGGCCGCCAGGATGCTTATGGCGAAGCTGACGAGGAGCACCAGACCGTCGACGCGAATTTCATCGGCGCGCGGGGTGAGCTGCGCGGCGAAGGCGACGAGCATCTTGAGCGCGGCGAATGCGACGAGCACGCCAATGACGCCGCCGATCAGAGCGAGCGTCAGGTTCTCGATCATGAGCAGCACGCGAAGACGCCACCGACCGGCGCCGAGGGCGGCACGGACCAACATCTCACGCTCGCGACCGACGCCGCGCATCAACGTCAGGTTCGCAACATTGGCGCACGCGATCAACAGCACAAAGCCGGCGGCACCCATCAACAACCAGAGCGTCAGCGATGCCTTCTCGTTGAGCGCGACTCTGAGCTGATTTACCGCGATGTCGTAGCGCGCGGCCTTCTCGTACGCCTCGGGGTGGCTGTTGAAGACATTCGCCGAGATGCTCTTGATCTCGGTGCGTGCCTGCTCGACCGTCGCATTCGGGGCGAGGCGACCGAAGACTTCCGTCATGCGATGGGTACGGCCCTGCTTCATCGTCGCGCTGAGATGGTGCGGGCTCGTCACCATGTTCACGAAGACGTCGGTGCGCTGCGGGTAATGCGGCGCGCGCTGCACGACACCAACGATCGTCGACACCATGTCGTTGATGCGCACCGTCTTTCCGACGACGTTCGGGTCGCCGCCGAAGTGCTCCATCCAGAACTGGTGTGACAGCACCGACACGGGCGCGGCTGCCGGCCCGTCGTCGTGCGCGTTGGTCGATCGGCCGAGGACCATGCCGAGGCCCATCACGTCGAAGTAATTGCCGCTGATGACGCCAGCCTGGATGTGCACCGGCTGGTCCTTGTCGACCATCGTGAAGGTCATCGACGAGTACTCGGCGATCTCCTTCAGCGTTTTGGAGGCAGCCCGGTAGTCTATGATCTCCGGAACCGAAAACAGGACGTTGGACTGGCCGGCCGCCTGTGCCGACTGGCGCAGGTAGACGAGCCGGTCGCCCTGCCGGTTGGGCAGCGGCCGGAGCAGCGTGCCGCGCAGCAGCGTGAACATCGCCGTGTTCGCGCCGATCCCGAGGGCGAGTGTCAAGATGACAGCCGCCGTAAAGCCCCGGGCGCGGCCCAGGCTACGGAAGGATCGGCGGAGGTCGGAGATGAGGTTCATTTGGGGCTCCGGGTGAAGAGGTGATGTCTACCTCTTCGTCGAACGGGGGGTTCGAAAATCGACAGTCATCCTGAGCGAGCGTAGCGAGCTGCTGTCATCCTGAGCGAAGCGAGGGATCTACCGTCTCTTGTTGGTGGCTGGCCAAAGGGAATTCACAATAGATCCCTCGGGCGCTCCGCGCCCTCAGGATGACTACAAGTGCGACGCTTCCTTATAGAAGGGGGTCTTCGCCACCGTTGCCGGTACGCGCTTGCCCCGAATCTCCACGTCAAACGTCTGCCCTTCTTTGGCGAGCTCCGTCGGCACGTAGGCTGTTCCGATCGGGATGCCCAACGTCGGGCTCAGCGTACCGCTGCACACCAACCCGCTCGCCTGGTCGCCGGCAAAAACCGGGTACCCATGCCGAGCGATGTTGCGCTCAGGAAGCGTGAAACCGATGAGCTTTTTCTTCACGCCGTTGGCCTTCTGGTCGTCGAGCACCGGCTTGCCGACGAAGTCGCCCTTCTTGAGCTTGACCAGCCATCCCAAGTTGGCCTCGAGCGGCGTCACGGTGTCATCGATGTCGTTGCCGTAGAGGGCCATTCCCATCTCGAGGCGCAGCGTATCGCGCGCGCCCAGTCCGGCGGGAGTTACGTTGCCGCCCGCCATCAGCGCGTCCCAGAGACGCGTCGAGTACTGGATGTCATGATACAGCTCGAAACCGTCTTCGCCCGTGTACCCGGTGCGCGAGACGATCATCGGCATCCCAGAAACTTTGCCTTCGGCGAAATGGTAGTACTTGATAGAGGACAGATCGACGTCGGTCAGCGGCTGCAGGATGGTCGCAGCCTCGGGACCTTGTAGCGCGAGGAGACCCATATCGTCGCTGACGTTCGTGAGCTCGACGCCGAACTTGTCGGCATGACGCGCGATGTGGGCGAAATCCTTGTCGATGTTCGACGCGTTCACGACCATCATCACTTTGTCGGGAAAGCGATAGACGAGGCAGTCGTCCTCGATCGTTCCGCGGTCATTCAGAATCGTCGAATAATGAACCTGGCCGAGCGCCAGGGCGGCGACGTCGTTGGTTGTCACATAGTTGACGAAATCGACGGCGCGCGGACCGCGGATGATGAATTCGCCCATGTGCGAGACGTCGAACAGCCCGCACCGCTCGCGAACGGCTTTGTGCTCCGCGGTGATGCCTTGGGGGTACTGGACCGGCATTTCCCAGCCGGCGAAGGGGACGAGCTTGGCACCAAGTGCCAGGTGTTTCTCGTAAAAAGGAGTACGCTTGAGCGTCGAAGGAGCGGTGGTTGTAGTCATGGCAAGAATATGCCGGAGTGGCAGGATGGGGTCCAGGGCTCGGCGACTCGGCGGCTCGGCGGCTCGGCGATTCGGCGTTGCATCGCTGGCGGTTTGCGTTGCCGCTGCAGAGGCGAGGGCCCAAACGGCGCTGGATACCGCAGCGTCGCGGCGGTTCGGACACGCGACGATGGTGCCGAGCGCGACTGCGGTGCGGCGAGTTGGCGCGATTGCTTTGGATGGACGTCTCGACGAACCGGCTTGGCGGAACGCGACACCGGTCACGAGCTTCACGCAGACGGATCCGGACGACGGCAAGCCGCCGACGCAGCGGACTGAGGTCCGCTTCCTTTATGATGACGTCGCGCTTTACGTGGGCGCGAAGATGTATGACACCCAGGGGCCGACGGGCGTGGCGACGCGGTTGGTGCGCCGGGATGCGCAGTTCGACTCCGACATCTTCGACCTGGAGATCGATTCGTATCACGACCATTTGAGCCGCGCCATTTTCCAGGTCAACCCGGCGGGGTCCAAGGCCGATCAGATCGGCGTCGGGAATTCCTGCTGCGACGCGTCGTGGGATCCGGTGTGGGAAGCCGCGACGCACGTCGACGAAGACGGTTGGACTGCCGAGCTGCGGATCCCGTACAGCCAACTCCGTTTCGCGCACGACACGGTTCAGGTGTGGGGACTCCAGATCGGGCGCCTCATCAAGCGCCGAGAAGAGGCGGATGTCTGGGCGTATAACAAGAAGACGGACCCAGGCGGTCCGTCGCGTTACGGACATTTGTTCGGTGTGCGCGTGCCCGCCGGCTCGCAACACATCGAGCTGCTCCCGTACGTGGTCACGAAATCGTCGTGGATGAGCGGGTCGGCGGGCGATCCATTCAATAGCCGGGGGAAGCCAGCGTTTC
>JAICJQ010000028.1 GCA_025928335.1 Gemmatimonadaceae bacterium | reverse complement strand
TGGTACTCGCCGGTGCTCTTTCTCCGACAGTGGCAGCAACTGAATCACATCAGCGACGAGCAAATGAAGGGCGGAGCGGCGAAAGGGTTCATCACCTGGATCCTCGGCGCGGTCGTCATGAGCTTCGTCCTTGCGCACGCCGTGTTCTACGCCGGAGCGAAGACGATCCCGCTCGGCGCGGCCGTGGGATTCTTGAATTGGCTCGGCTTCATTCTCGTCGTCCAGCTCGACGACTGGGCCGCGGCGAAGCGACCGACGCAGCTGCTGCTGATCAACGCGGGAAGTAATTTGGTGGCGCTCGTGATCATGGGCGCGATCCTCGCCGCTTGGTAGCTCGCGCACGGAGTCCCGCAGTTATCGTGAGCTATTTCGTCGGCGCGGCCTTGTAGACGATTTTCCAGATGCGGCCGCCCTTGTCATCGGTGACGAAAAGCGAACCATCCGGACCCTGTGCCAGACCGACGGGGCGGTGGTCGGCGCCTTGGGGCGTGACCATGGTGCCGGCGAAGCCTGAGGCGAAGATCGTATCCTCGGCGGCCATGCCATCCTTGAAAGCGAGGAAGACGACCTGGTAGCCCTCTTCGGGGAATGGCGCGCGGGCGGCTGAGCCGTGGAAGGCGATGAATGCGCCGCCGCGATACTGGGGCGGGAACATCGTGCCCGTGTAGAAGAGCAATCCCATCGGCGACCAGTGCGCGGGGAAGGCGATGAGGGGTTGGATCAAGCGGTCGCAGCGATCGGTGCGTTCCTTGTCGCCGCCGTATTCGGGGGCGAGGCGGCGTTCCTGCTTTAGATAATCGTAATAACAGTACGGCCAGCCGAAATCGGCGCGGTACGAGGCGATGCGGATCATTTCTTCGGCGGCGGCGGTCGCGGCCTCCTGCTCGCTGTAGAGATTCGGCCACGCGTCGTGCAGACCATCGCGGCCCTGCGACACGGCGTAGACCATCGTGTCGCCGGGATTCACGGCGAGAGCGATCGCGTTGTGGAGGCCCGTCGCGATGCGTGTGCCCTCGGCGACGGGCTGATTCGCTTTCTCGGTGCCGAAGCGCCAGATGCCGCCGGAGTTTTGGAGCTCGGGACAGGGGTCGGGACCAGCCTTCTGCGGCGCGTCGCCCGGCACGCAAGCGTTGGTCGCCGCACCGATGTTCACGATCAAATTGCCGCGGACGTCGACCGCGATGGTGTGCGAGGGCGGCTGACGCGCCGGTAAACCGACGACGATCGTGTCGACGCGCTTCTTCGGCAGCAGCGAGTCGGTGAGATGAAAGCGAAGAATGGATGTCGCGGTGGAGGCGTAGAGCGTCGAATCGCCCGCCAACGCGACGCCGTGCACGCCACCTTCCCCAAAATGCACGGCGACGTCCGCGTGGCCATCCTTGTTCGTGTCGCGCAAGGCGAGCACGCCGCCGGGCTGGCGTCGCTGATCGAGCAGTCCGACGAACACATCTCCGTTCTTGCGAACCGCGATGTCGCGTACGGGACCGGCGCTCTCGGCGAAGACGATCGCGCAGAAGCCCGCGGGAAGCTTGATCGAATCGTCGCAGCCGCCGCTGGCCGAGGTGGCTGTCTTTTGCGTTGTGTTGCAGGCGAGTGCCACGATCGCCGACAGCAGCATTGGTAACGCGTGACGGGGTCTAGCGCTCACGGACTTGTACGTCGCACGCCAGAGCTCAGAACGACAGACCGGACACCAAATACACCTGAACCGCCGGCTGTCCGAACAAAGCGCGATTGTACGTCGGAGCCGCGATGCCCAGGCGGAACTGGTACGGTGCGTCCCACGATAGAACTCCCATGTTCACGTTGAGCTCCGCGCCGGCCGAGGCGATGGCGAGGCGGCTGGTGAGGAATTGGCTGTTCGTGTTGCAGACTTCGCGCCCGATCTGAACGGTGGGACACCATGCCGTGCCATAATCCGAGAACAGCGTGAGTGAGGTGCGGTCGAAGAAAAACGGAAGAATCCCGGGCGCGCGGCCGATCATGACGAGTGGCGCACGATATTCGACCGATCCGCTGAACGCGCGCGTTCCGACCAAGGTGGACTGCTCGAACCCACGAACGGGGAAGGTCACGCGACCCTCGCCGAGGGTATAGCCGGGAATGACCTGGAAGGTCCCACCGCTCACGCCGCCGACGCCGAAGTAGCCCGCGGCGCGTTCGTCCGCCCAGCCGGCGGCGCCGCGTAGCGCGAGTACGTGGTGCGCGAAGCCGGGGAAAGCGAGCGACTTGTAGGCGCTTGCCGTGCCGATGACGCTGTAGCTCGAGCCCTCGTTACCAGCCGGTCCGCTCTTGAAGCGATCGCGGCCGGTGACAGCGAGGCGTACGCCGTCCTCGGGCGAGATGCTGAACGCCGGGCGTTGGGTGTTCGCGAAGGTCGCGGCGGCGACGAGATTCGGGAACACCGGCGGCGTGAACGCGCCCGTCGTATCGAGACTGCTCAGCGGCACATTCGCGGTGGTCGTGAAGGTGCGTTGCTCGAGGCCGGCGCCGACGGTGAATGACATCGACGTGCGATAGCGCGGACGCAGCCAGGTCGCGAGCACGTCGGCCGTGCGGGTGCGGCGATAGAGATTGCCGAGCACCTGTCGCTCGGCGTTGCGCTCGAACACGGCGCCGAGCAGATCCCAATCCTGCGTGAGGTCGACGTCGATGACAGGGTTGCCGAGGCCACTGTACTCGTAGTTACCAAAACCGGTGACGCCGGTCTTGTTCGTCGGGAATTCGACCTGGCCGCTGATGCGGTGACGACCGATGACGTCGTAGCCGCTCGTCTCGAACCCGATGCGATCGCCGCCGGCGATGCCCTGGTCGATGACGGGGAGCCAGTAGCGCGGCAAGAAGGTGCGCCACGGGCTGTACTTCCTCGCCGGTGCTGAATCGATCGCAATTGGAGGCAGCCGCGGACTCGGTTGCGTGCTCTTGTAGTCGGCAACGCGCTGCTCTTCGGCGAATTCGCAGCAGCTGCCGGCACCCAGGTGATAACCGTCGGCGCGAAAGAGCACTGTGGCCGTGCGTTGGCCGTTGGGCGATGGCGTCGGGTCGAACATGCCGACCGGCGTCGCGCTGAGTTTGTAGGTCGTGCTATCGGCCAGGCGCTCGACGTAGATCTCGGCCGAGCCGCTGCGGTCGGAGCTGTACATCACACCCGAGTCGTCGGGGAGCCAGCTCGGCGTGGCTTCGATGGAGTTGCCGCTCGAGACGATGTGTCGGATTCGGCCGACGGTGTCGAGGACGACGACCTGGGAAACGTTACCGCGCAGCCAGTGCGAGGCGACGATGAGAGTTCCCGAATGAGACCAGCGCGGCTCCGTCCACTGCTCGTCGAAGCTGCCGGTGGTGATCGGCGTGATCGTCTTGCCGTCGGGGGAGACGCGAACGAGATGCGTGGCGCCCGGCGTGATCTGCACGGCGACGATCTGTCCGTCGCGGCGCGCGTCGGGGTTGGCGATGCGTCGACCGAAGGTGATCTGTCGCTGACGACCACCGCGTTGTACGTAGAGGTCGGAGCGCTGCTGGTATGGATTGGTGTAGTCTATCTGGGCAAAGAGCAGTGAACCGTCGGAGAGCGGCACGTTCGGGGATTCGCTGTTGCGGCGGCCGAGCTGCGTGCGCTTTCCCGCGAGGTCGATCTTGAAAGCACTGTAGCTCTCTCGCCCCGGCGTTCCCGAATACACGATCGACGAATCGGACAACCAGCGCGGCGCGGAGACGAAAACGCCGTCGTTGGTGATCTGTCGCCAACCCGGAAACGGAGGGTTGGTCGAGGGGCCGAGGGAACGCGCGATGGAGTCGGCGAAAAGATGCCAGCCGCGCGAGAACGAAATGCCGAACGCCTGCTTTGCGGGAACATTCAAGAGATATGGAATGATCTCGGCGGCGGATTTGTCGACGAAGCGGCCGACGTTCTCCTGGCCGCGCGTCCGTGCCAGATAGTCGATGAAGAGCGAGCCGTAACCGTACGCCGTCTCGCCGAAGGGGAATTCGCCCTGCGCCAGACTGAGCGCGCCGATCGGCAGAAAGTGATGATCGATCGCCGTGGAGCGCGCGATCATGCGGTGCTCCGATCCGTTGATGCGGCCGGACCCGGTGAGATTCGACTCCTCGTACACGGCGAGTCCTTCGACGAGCCAGGAGGGCGAATACGAATTCGGAAAGAGCGGCGAGGCGCGGCCGAAGATGTGTTGGCCGAGCGACCAGATGCCGCGCGTGCGGTCGAGGTGGAAGATGTGGGTCAGCTCGTGGGTGACGACGAGCTGCGCCCAATCATTGGTGTAGCGGAGTGCGGATTCGGAGACTGGTGGGTTGGCGTAGACGACGATGCGGTTGGTCGGAAAGGGCGTGGCGAAGCCATTGGAGAAATCGACGTCGTCGGAGAGGACGAGGTCGATCATCCCGCGTGGCGGGTGCATGTCGTGAGAGAGTTGCTCGTACGCGCGCTCGGCGTTGGCGGCGATGCGGCGGGCGAGTGCTTCCGTCCACGGATTGAAGTGGACGTAGAAGTGCTGGGTCTTGATCGTGCGCCAGTCGAGGTTGGGGGCTTGGGCGACACAGGGAAAAGCGAGGCACACACTCATCACGGCTGTCATCCTGAGGAGCGCAGCGACGAAGGACCTATTCGCCCGATTCAGTGACTGGAAAAGGACAGTAGGTCCTTCGCTTCGCTCAGGATGACGGTTCATCGGGCGAGGGAGCGGAAATACGCTTCGATGCCGTCGGCGACGCCGCGGGCGTAGCGGTCTTGGAATTCTGGGGTGCGCACGGCGTTCTCTTGTTCGGGCACCATCAAGAACGCGCCTTCGCAGATGAGGGACGGCATCCACATCGTGCGGCCGATGGCGATGTTCTGATAATGAACTCCCAAATCGCGGAGGCCCATCTCGCGCATCATGCCGGCCTGCACGAGGCGGGCGAGGGGTTCGCTTTGTGGATGGAAAAACAGCGTGCTCGTGCCGACGTTCGGGAACGGGTTCACGCCGTCGCCGAATGCATTGAGATGAATCGAGATCAGCGCGTTAGCGTTCGCGCGCCGGGCGATGACGCTGCGAAGGTGGAGATCGACGGCGTCCATCGTCGTCCGGGTGATGACGACCTTCGCGCCGCGTTGCTGCAGGATGTCGCGCAGCTTGAAGGAAATCGGGAGGACGCCCTCGGCTTCGGTGAGCGCGGTCGGGCCGATGGCACCACCGGGTGGATGGCCAGGGTCGACCGTGATGACGAGTCCGTCGAGCGGACGATTTGGATTTATGCGAGGTGGGCGTCGTAGCCGCAGAATGAATCCGCGTGCCGGATCGAAGAGCGTGAGATAACCGTACGGCGGACGCGTCAGCTCCATGCGCAGGACGACGCGATCCGACTGCTCCGGCACCCAGTTGATGAACCGAACCAGCGAGTCGTTCTGTAAGAACTTTATGACGTCGGGTGACGCCGTCGTGCCGTAGAGCGTGAGCGTGATGTGGCTGAGGTCCTGCTCGATGAGGTAGGGTGGCGGCGACGAGACGGGCATCACGACGTCCACCCACTCGGCTGACGGCACGAGTGTCATCGCGCCGACGGTGCGGCGCGGCGCCGGGTAGGTCGCGGCGAGCGGACGCACGCTCGTCGAGTCGACCCAGACCTCGAGCTCCGAATCGAAGCGGACGCGGACGTTGTCGCCCATGCGGCCGGTTTCCTGAACGATCGTTCCGGGCACGAGCATCCACTTGTACGTGCCGGCTGGGGTCGAGCGGCCGATAATTGTGGCGTCGGTGTCGTTCTGCGCTGCCGGGTCGCCCAGTGAGACGAGTTGCGAGCGAACGTCTCGCGGCTTGGTGAGCGCGAAGCGTACGGTGTCGCTGCCACGAGCGATATAGAGCGTAGCGCCGGCACGGAGGAGCGCGACGGGCACGTCGGTGGCGAAGGTGTTGGCAGAGACGTTGACGAGGGGGCGACTCGGCGACTCGGCGACTCGACGACTCGGCGACTCGGCGGCTCGAGCTGGCAACTCGGGGGCGGGTGATACCCAGGCGACGGCATTCGTTGGCGCGCGGACCGCGACGCGAATGGGTTCGCTGTCGCGGAGGGCGATGAAGCCGCCGCGCGGGGAGACGCTTGCTGAGTCGACGACCAGGCGGCCGGTGAGGGAGAAATCGGGGAGCGGGCGCGGAACGCGGACCGGGACGGTAACGCGGGCGCTGTCGGCTCGAGCGCCGGAGTCGAGGTAGGTGACGAGCTCGTAACGCGGCGCGGTCGACGGAGGAACGGGCAGGTAGGCCAGGAAGGCCCCGTTTGGCGCCACTGGCACCGGGGACCCATTGATCATGAGCTTGGCGTGCCCGTTGCCTACCGAGCCGAAGATGAAGTTGGAGTCACGAACGGGGATGACCTGATTCCTCTCCGGGAAGACGACCTTCGGGTTGAGCGGGCCTTCGGCGAGGGGGATTGGCGGCAATGGAGGGGCGGTCCGGGTTACGCGGGGCTCGGCTCGCGCGCCAGGAGGAACGGCCGCGCCGGGTTGCGGCGTTTGTTTCGTGGGCCCGGGAGTCGCCGGACCCGGTGGAATAGGGGCCGGAGTATGACAGGCAGCACCAATCGCCAGCACGACAGGAATCGTGTACAGTCGCCGGAGTCGCATGCAACGGAAGCTTATGGTGCATTGGCAGTTTGACCATCCCCTAGCCAACGGTCTATATTCGCGCCCCATGCCTCACCACCACGTCGCCGAGCGACGTCAGCCGCGGGAATGAAGGCCAGGAACACGTGGCTTCCGTGAACACTCCCGTCGAGCCGATGCCAGCGGTGCCTTCGTCTTCCCCTCCCTCGCCCCAGTCGGAACCGGGCGGCGACATCGTCGTTCAGGTATTCGGCCGGACGGACGTTGGGCGAACGCGCGACCATAACGAGGACGCGTTCATCGTCGCCGATCTCACGTCGGACGTGGCGACCGTTCCGACGGAAGTGCGACGCACGCTCGCCGGGAAGAAAGGCTCGGTGTTCATGGTAGCCGACGGCATGGGCGGCGCGGCCGCGGGAGAAATCGCCAGCGCGATGGCGGTCGAAGCAATTTTGGGCGATCTGCGAGCGAACTGGGTCGTCGGTGATACGAGCGATGCCGAGGGCTTCGTGCGCGCGATCAAGCAGGCGACGAAATCGGCGAACACACAGATCCACGGCTACGCGACGGCGCATCCTGAGTATCGCGGGATGGGCACCACGGCAACGATCGCGGGACTGCTTGGCGACACGCTCTATCTCGCACAGGTGGGCGACAGCCGAGCGTACCTCGTGCGCAATGGCGTGGCGCGACAGATCACGAAGGATCAGTCGCTGATGCAGAAGTTGATCGAGGCCGGTGAGCTGACGGAAGAAGAAGCGAAGCTCAGCGAGCGGCGGAACATCATTCTGCAGGCGCTCGGGCCGGAGCCGTACATCAAAGTGGATCTCACGCACCAGACGGTGCGGCGCGGAGACACGCTGGTGTTGTGCAGCGATGGTCTCTCCGGGCAGGTGACGAAGGAAGAGATCGCGATGGTAGTGACGGACGAACCGGATGTCGCGACGGCGTGCAAGCTCCTCATCGAGCGCGCGAACTTCGCGGGCGGCCCGGATAACATCACGGTCATTCTCGCGCGCTTCGAGGGACCGGGGCTGCGGCCGCCGAGTGATGAGGATGAGGTCGGGCACCAGGAATTCCCGTTGGCGTCGGATGGGACGCCGACGGATGCCGTGACGGTCGAAGTGTTGCCGCCGGCGGTGTTGAGACGGCCGGGGGCGAGGCCGGTCCACCTGGGCGAATCCACGGTGCCGCTGCCGCCGACGCCCACACCACCAACACCGACGACGCCGCCAAGGGCGGAGACGCCCGTGCAGACGCCGGCAGTGTCGCCGGAGCGGCAGAATACGGGTAGGCTCCTTCAGTTGTCACTGCTCTCGTTGCTCGTGGTGAGTCTGGTGTACTTCGTTTACCGGTTTTTTGTGGGTCGATAGGGCGGGGAAAGTGCGAGGGGCGCGGAGATGACGAGAACGACGCGGTAACGGGAACTGCGGGATAACGAAAAAAGCGGGGATGGCGAGAACAGCGTGGAAAGGGCGAGAACAAAGCAGCTGATTCTCGCTGCGGCAGGGAGTCGCCCGGTCATCCCCAGCCGGATACCCTTCGCGCCAAAGTTGTAGCGGGAGCGTGGGGCGCTCGTTAAGTGTCTCGTCGAGTCGAATCGGCGAGGACATCATGAAGTTCTCATTTCCTTGTAGTGCGGCTGCGCTCTGCTTTGTCGCGCAAGCCGCTGTGGCTCAATCCCAGTCCGGCGCGGCTTCGCCCGTGATGCTCTTGCCGGGGAGCCGGTCGCTCGATGCCAAGCATCTCACGGCGCAGACGCAGAGCATGCGCGTGATGGTGCGACCGGGCACTGGCGACACCACGGAACGGGAGTGGTCGGTCATGACACGGAGCGATCGGATGATCGACGCGCCCGCGGGACAGATCGCCCACACGTTCGCGTATGCACCGCCGCGCGCGGTGCGGGATTCGCTGGTCGTGCAACGAGACCGGCTGGCGCCAGTATTCGAATGGCTCGACCTCGGCGCGTCGCAAGTGACGCTGCGTTTCGAGGGGAATCGTGTGCTGGGGACTGTGCAGCGCGGCGACTCGACGCAGCAAGTCGAGCGGAATTTCAGCCATGACATCTTCGCGTTCAACCAGCTCGAGTCGCTGGTGCGATCGCTCGACTACAAGCCGGGGTTGTCGCTGGTCGTGCCGCTCTTCTCGGAGCAGGACCTCAAGCTCGAATACGACACATTGTCGGTCGTGGCGCGAGAGGATGCTCGGGGACGCGCGGCGTGGCGGGTTCGGTTCGCGGATGCTGTCGTGGTGACCGAGTATCTGGTGGATTCAGAGACGCGGAAAGTGTTGGCGCAGGAGACGAGGCAGCGGGCGAGTGGGACGCGATTCCGGTACGAGGTCGTGGCGGGTCAGTGATCTTGGGGGAGTTCTCTGTCGGGATGCTCTGACGGAACTACTCAACGCAGAGGACGCGGAGGAGCGGCCTCTGGGTTTAGTAGTTCAACGAGCATCCCGGTGGAGTGGCCCTTTACGCGGGACTCAACTTCCCGAGCACTCGAGGCCCTTTGGCGCCGGTCGCTCGCGGTACGTTCCCTGGTCGGCCTTCGACGAACAGCCACGCGAGCAACGCAAACGCCACGGCCTCCTTCGCCTCGCCATCGAAGAATCGGTCGGCGAATGGAAGTACTTCCATCGGCGCGATCGCCTGTCGGATCATCGACAGCAATGTCGGATTTTTTGCGCCGCCACCTGAGACCAGAACTTCAGTGACGGGCTCGGGAAGAAATCGACGGTATGAATCGGCGATCGAGCGGGCGGTGAGGCTGGTGGCGGTGGCGATGATGTCGGCGGGGGTGGCGGAGGGTCTCTTTTCTCTGCATCGCTCGATCAGGGACTGAACGTACGCCCGATCGAACAATTCGCGTCCCGTCGACTTGGGTGGCTCGGCGGCGAAGTACGGGTGGGCGAGCAAGTGGTCGACGACCGAGTCGATCGACGTGCCGGCGGCGGCATGTTTGCCGTCGACATCGTAGGTCGCGCCGGCGATGAGAGTTCTCGTAACAGCGTCGATCACGGAAACGCCGGGTCCCGTGTCGAACGCCCGGACGCCGTCGAGCTTCCCGTTCGGCGGGACGACAGTGACGTTACCGATGCCGCCGATGTTCTGAAGCGCGCGCCAGTCGTCGCCGGCGAAGAGGAGGGCGTCGGCGATCGGGACGAGGGGAGCGCCCTGCCCGCCCGCGGCGACGTCGCGCACGCGGAAATCGCTCACGACGTCGATCCCGACGCGCTCGGCGATCACCGCGGCTTCGCCGAGCTGCCAGGTGGAATGCGGCGCTTCGTGCCAGATCGTTTGGCCGTGTGATCCAATAGCTCGGACCGTGGATCTCGGGACGCCGGCTTCCGCGAGCACGGCAACCGTCGCGTCAGCGAGCCATGAGCCGAGGTCGAAGCCGAGCCGACAGTAGTCGCGCGCCGTGCCTTCGGTGAGCGCGGCCTGAAGGCGGTCGCGCTGCTGCGGTGTGTACTCGGTGGAGACGAATGCGAGGAGCTCGGCGACTCGGCGGCTCGGCGACCCGGCGGTTGCCGGATCGACCGGCGTGAAGCGGACGACAGCCGCCGAAATCCCATCGAGCGATGTGCCGGACATCAATCCGACGTAGACGCTCACGGCGCGGAGGAAGAGGGACTGACCGGAGGCGGCGGGCGGTGGACGATGCGACGGATCACGCCGTTGCCATTGTCGAGCGCGCGTTCTGCCTCTTCGCGCGATTCGTGGAGGAAGTACATCACGATCGCGGTCTTCACTATGCCGCCGGCGGCGTCGAGCAACTCGCGCGCCTTGGCGCGATCGACCTCGCAAACCTCCATGAGAATTCTCTCACTGCGGTCCCTGAGCTTGTTGTTCGATGCGCGCAGGTCGACCATGAGGTTGCCGTAGGTCTTGCCGAGCCGGATCATCGCGCCCGTGGTGATCATGTTGAGCACCATCTTGGTGGCGGTGCCGGCTTTCATGCGCGTCGAACCGGTGACGACTTCGGGGCCGGTGATGGG
The DNA here is from genome assembly GCA_025928335.1 of Gemmatimonadaceae bacterium. Classification (GTDB taxonomy): domain Bacteria; phylum Gemmatimonadota; class Gemmatimonadetes; order Gemmatimonadales; family Gemmatimonadaceae; genus JAQBQB01. The sequence goes on along the minus strand of JAICJQ010000028.1, from coordinate 23,293 downwards.
CAGAATGAGAATGTCGACGGCGGCGAGTGTGTCGTCGGGGGGCGGCGAGCAGGCGACGAGACCCGTCGCGGCGCCGATGCCGCGAGCGTATTCGAGGGCGCGTCGGACATAGGGCGTGGTGCCGGATGCGGCGATGCCGATGACGAAGTCACCGGCGCGCACGCCGCGCTCGGTGAGATCTTCGACGGCGCTCTCGATGCGATCCTCGGCGCCTTCCTGCGAACGTGTGAGCGCTTTGAACCCGCCGGCGATGACGCCCTGGACCATCTCAGGGTCAACACCAAAGGTGGGGGTGCATTCGGAGGCATCGAGCACGCCGAGCCTGCCGGACGTTCCCGCGCCGACGTAGAAGAGGCGGCCGCCGCTCCGGAAGGTTGCCTCGGCCTTGTCGATGGCGCGAGCGATCGCCTCGCGCTGGGTGGCCACGACGTGGGGGATGGTGCGGTCTTCGGTGTTTATTAAATCGACGATCTCGAGCGGCGACGCGAGATCGATCTCGGCGCTGCGGGGGTTGCGGCGCTCGGTCAGCCGGGGGTCGATGAACGTCATGTCGCCAGCTAACTTACGCGGCGTCGCGCGCGACCCGCAACAGATGAGGGTTAAATGCTTCGACGCGGTATTGTGATGCTGATGGTCGCCGCCGCGACCGCCGTCGCGCAGGGTCCGCGAATTCCGCGCGGCGGGATCGGGGAGCCGGGGTATTGGGTCGGTTTGTCGTACGGCTACCTCGACGGGACATCGATGAGCGACGGCGCCACGAACAGCCACTGGGCGTTCGGCTACTCGTCGCAGATCCGAGCGACGTTCGAGAAGACGATCCAGCGGGGCGTGTCGGCCGGAATCAGTGCCGGTTTCGCGACGGCGCCGATGACGTATCAGGGATTTACGACCAACTGTCTGGGTGGGTGCTCGGCCACGGGTGACATCACGCAGTGGTTGGCGTTCGTGCACGCGGGGAGCGGGCTTGGATTCCACGGGATGTACAATCTCGAGGGCGGAATCACCCAGTTCAGCCACTTCCGGGACAAGACGACGGGGACTGATCTGGCCTCCGGCTCGAGCAACGACTTTACCTTCGGGTTCGGCGGTGGACTCGGCTACGGGTTTGCGCCGAACATGGACATGTACGTCGGCGAGCAGTGGGACATCATTCTGCATTCGCAGGGGAATGCGACGAACGCCGAGGCGCCGAGGCAGTTGACGTTTCGGATTGGGGCTCGCATTGGCTTTTAGCCCTTCGCCGACGTCGGACTTCCTTGACGGGACGATTCGTCGGGATTGGAACTGCCGCGGGCTAACGCGGACAGGCGCGGGCTAACGCGGGAATCGTTGGGGTCTTGTCATGATGAGAAAAGTCTCATTCGGTCTGGGCATTCTTCTTCTTACTGCATGTCACCGGCAAGCTGGGCCGCCGTCGGGGGCGACGGACGTTGGCGGGCAGCCGAGGGTGATGACGGGTGTTGCCGGCTATCCGCCCGGGACGAAGCCGGCGGTCTTTCCGGCGGCGTGGCCCTACAAGGCGGGGAAAGCGGCGACGTTCGCCCCGCATGCGATGATCTCGAGCGACGCGCCGTTGGCGAGTGAGGCTGGCGTTGAGATTTTGAAACAGGGTGGGAACGCGGTGGACGCGGCGGTGGCGGTTGGATTCGCGCTCGCCGTGGTGTATCCGGAGGCCGGCAACATCGGCGGCGGCGGGTACATGGTGATCCACATGGCCGACGGACGATCCGCGGCGCTCGACTATCGAGAGGTCGCGCCGCTGGCGGCGACGCGGAACATGTATCTCGACGCCGAAGGGAATCTCACGGACAAAAGCATCGTGGGACCGTTGGCGAGCGGAGTGCCGGGTGCCGTCGCGGGTTTGACGGCGGCGCTCGCGAAATACGGAACCATGAAGCTCGCCGACGTGATGGCGCCGGCGATTCGCTACGCTGAGCGAGGGTTCATCGTGGACGCGGCGCTTGCGGGCTCCTTTCAGTCGAACTGGCGGTTGATCTCGCAGTTCGCGGGCGCCGAGCCATTCGGGCCGTATCGTGGGGCCGACGCTGTCGGCAAGACGCTGCGACGACCGGAGCTCGCGGCGACGCTGCGCCGGATCGCCGAACAGGGCGCGGCGGGATTCTACGCGGGGCCGACGGCCGACGCGATCGCCGAAGAGATGCGGAAGGACGGTGGGATCATCACGAAAGAAGATTTGGCGAAGTATCAGCCGGTGTGGCGTGAGCCGGTCGTCTCGACCTATCGCGGCTACACGCTGTACACGATGCCGCCGTCGTCGTCGGGCGGTGTTACGGTGACGGAGACGCTCAACATCCTCGAGGGGTTCCCCACCCTCCCGCCGTTCGGCAGCGCGGAATACGAACACATTCTGGGCTCGGCCTATCAGCGCGCGTTCATCGATCGAAACGAGAAGCTCGCCGATCCCGCGTTCGTTCCCGTGCCGATGAAGGAGCTCACCGACAAGGCGTACGCGAGCAAGCTGCGAGCGACGATCGGCCGCGACCGTGTAACGCCGACGCCGTCGGTGTCGCGGACGATGCGCGAGGGAAACGAGACGACGCACTACTCGGTGGCCGACGCGCGGGGCAACGCGGTGGCGACGACGACGACGTTGAACGCGTTGTACGGCTCGGGGGTCTACGTGCGTGGCGCGGGGTTCTTCATGAACGACGAGATGGACGACTTCGCCGCGGCGCCGGGGAAGCCGAATATGTTCGGGCTCGTGCAAGGCGAAGCGAACGCGATTCAGCCGGGCAAGCGAATGCTGAGCGCGATGTCGCCGACGATCGTGCTCGATCGAGACAGATCGTTACTGCTCGTTGTCGGCTCGCGTGGAGGACCGAGAATCATCACGAGCACGTCGCAGGTGATTCTCAACGTGCTCGATCATCACATGATTTTGTCGGACGCGGTGAGTGCGCCCAGGATCCACCATCAAGCGTTGCCGGATACGCTGCAGTACGAGCGGAATGGTTTGTTTCCGGCGGTGGTGGATTCGCTTCGTGGAATGGGCTACGGCGTTTCGCCGATCGGCGGGGTCGGACTGATCAACGCGGTGATGAAAGTTCGGGGAGGGTACTTCGGGATGCCGGATCCACGGTCGAGTGGGAAGGCGGTGGGATACTGAAGCCGCTGAACTGCGAAGTGCGAAGTGCGGGGATACCGTGAACGGCGGGGATACCGGGAACTGCGGAGATAACGGAAGGGCGGGATAACGCGAACAACGGGAATAACGGAAGGGCGTGAAACTGCGCGAGTGGCGGACGGAGTGAACGGTGGCAAAAACGGCGGCGAGGACTAGTCCTCGCCGCCGTTCTGTGTCTTCGCTGTTTCACGCGGTGACGTTAGTTCCGCGGTTCACGTTATCTCCGCAGTTCCCGCAGTTGCGCAGTCCTACGCCCTTACCGTCGCCGGGGAAGTGAGCTTCACGACTATTTGTCCGCCGGCTGGCACACACCCCTGATAGTTCGCGGTAGCCGATGCCGCTGCGGCACCCGCGGCTGCTCCTGCGGCGCCGCCGATGACTGCGCCCTTGGTGCTCTTGCCGAGGATCTTGCCGGCGATGGCGCCGGCGACGGCGCCGATGGCAACTTTTTGGGCGGTCTTGTCGCCTGGCTGATCCTTGACGCGCTCGACGCTCGCCGACTCGATCGAGCCTTCGATCGGGTAGGTGTGGCCGTCGAAGGTGACGCTGTTCACCGCGAACTCGAGCACGACGGGGTCGTTCGAGTTCTCACTGCGCTTGAGGCGAGTCACGGTGAGGTTGAGGGTCGCGCCGGCGGGAATCGCCGCACCGTTGGAGCCGGTGACGGCGTTGGCGATCGTCGCGGTCACGTGATCACCGACGTTGTTCGTGTTCGTGCAGACGCGCGCGCTCGAGCTCGCGGTGAGCGTGGCGCCGGCCGGGATCGATCCGACTGCTCCGCCGCCGCTGGCCGAGCTATTCTTGCCGGCGTTCGGATTGGTGGTGACGGTGTTACCGCTTGGTGTAGTCGTCGCCGCGGGCTGCGGCGGAGGCGAGCTCGCTTTGGGTGCTGATTTTGGCGTTGACTTGGGTGTCGCCTTTGGTGTGCTCCGTACGGGCGCACTCTTCTCCGGCGCTGCAGCCGGCGGGGACGCTGGAACGTCCTTGAGCTGGGGCTGCGCGGTGGAGTCGTGATTCGCCATGGCGAGGTCACGATTCAACGTCGTGTCGGCACCGAGCGCCACGCTATCGGGCCCCTTCTTCGACTCGGCGCTGCAAGCACCGAGGAGCGCGGCCGCAACGAGCAGGGACGGTCCCAAACGACGGGTATATTTCAACATGCGTATTCCTCCTGGGGTGAGCTGAACCGTGGCAAGGCACGTACCCGCTTTGCCGGTGCTTCGACGGCTCCTTCCTTACTACCAACCATATTGGCGTTCTGTTGCCTCGGGCATTGTGCTCGTGGTCACATCGGCGGCGTTCTCAAGCGTAGCGCCCTGGTTCCTACGACGAGCCGTGGACGGCATTCGAAACGGCGTCCCGGTGCGCGCGATCTGGTGGTTGGCCGCGGAGATGATCGGTGTCTCGCTCGTCGCCGGCGTGGGCCGGTTCTGGATGCGCGAGCTGCTCAACGGCGTGAGCCGATGGATCGAGTACGACCTGCGGAATGAGCTGTTCACTCATCTGGAGCGGCTCGACGCGACGTATTACTCGCGTGTCCGCACCGGAGACCTGATGGCCCGGTTGACCAACGACCTGAGCGCGGTCCGTCAGGCGGTTGGCCCGGCGATCATGTACCTGGCGAACACCATCGCGGGCGGGGCGTTCGCGATCGGGTTCATGCTTCACATCTCTCCGCTGCTGACTCTCGTCGCCGCGCTGCCAATGACCCTGCTGCCTGTGCTCGGGCTTTTGCTCGGTCGCCACATCCACGCGCGCTTCGAGTCGGTGCAAGCCCACTTTAGCGACCTGACGACGATGGCGCAGGAGAATCTGGCCGGGGTGCGGATCGTTCGCGCATTCCGGCAGGAAGAGGCGGAAGAGGCGCGGTTCGGAGTGCTGAACGAACAGTACCTCGATAAAAACATGAATCTCATTCGGCTGTACGGGATCATGCAGCCGGGCTTCTCGATTTTCGCCGGACTCGGGATGGTCGCCGTCGTCGGGTTCGGAGGAACGCTCGTGCTCAACGGGACGATCAGCGTGGGAAGCTACGTCGCGTTCGGGATGTACCTCGGGATGCTCACCTGGCCACTGATCGCGCTCGGCTGGGTGATCAATCTGTTCCAGCGCGGCGCGGCGTCGATGGCGCGTCTCCTGGAAGTCCTTGATGCATCACCCACGCTGCCGGAGCCGGTCGCCGCGAGGACGCTGCCGACGTCCGCGACCGGACGCTCGATCGAATTTCGGAATGTCGGATTCCATTATCCGACGGAGGCTGGTCAACCGACGCGTTGGGTGCTGCGCGGCATCACGTTCACCGTGCCGGCCGGCGCGACGATCGGCGTTGTCGGGGCGACGGCAAGCGGGAAGAGCGCGTTGATGGATCTGGTGCCGCGGATCTTCGATCCGCAGGAAGGGGAGATTTTGATCGACGGGGTAGCAATTCGGGACATCGGCCTGACCGAGTTGCGCCAGCAGATCGGCTACGTCCCGCAGGAGAGCTTTTTGTTCAGCGACGCGATCGGAAACAACCTGCAGTACGGAACGGACGACGACGGTTCAGGCGAGTGGGCAGCCGAGATCGCTCAGCTATCGGAGACGATCAAGTCGTTCCCTGGCGGGTACGAGACGATGCTCGGCGAGCGTGGAATCAACTTGTCGGGCGGTCAAAAGCAGCGGGCTGCCTTGGCGCGCGCATTAGCTCGGCGCCCAAGCATCGTGCTGTTGGATGACGCGCTGTCGGCGGTCGATACTCACACGGAAGCGGAAATCCTGCATTCGCTGCGAGATGCGTTGGCTGGTCGGACGGCAATGATCGCGTCGCACCGCATAAGCGCCATCCGGGACGCCAGTTGGATCATCGTGTTGGACGAAGGCCATATTGTCGAGCAGGGTACGCACGCGGAATTAATTGCCGCAGGCGGGCGTTACTGGACATTGCTCAATCGGCAGCAACTCGAAGACTCGATCGAAACGGACGGGGAGGACGAGTTGGCAGGGACAATTTCGGAAGGTACGTTACGCGCATGAGTCGGGTAGATGCCGCCAGCGAGCCGTTGACGACACTGAACGCGCCCGAAGCCCGGGTCGCCATCCTTGAAGCCCGGTTGAAGGAAGCGATCACGGAGATCTCGGATCTGCGCGCGCGCGACGCGTTGAAGACGCAGTTCCTGGCAAACATCTCGCACGATCTGCGCACACCGCTCACAGCCGTGATCACGCACGCGGAGATCCTGCGCGACGGTATTCTGGGCGACCTGACGCCGCGCCAGCTGGAGAGCGTCCGTGGAATCATCAGCGGCGGACGGCAACTGCTCAACCAGGTAGGGGAGATCCTGACGTACGCGCGCGGCGCGGCGAATCAGCTCGCGCTCGTGACGACGCGCTTCGCGATCAAGGAAGTGCTGGAGCAGGTCAGCAAGCTCAATGAGTCGCTGCTCAAGAAGAAACGGCTGACGTTGTGGGTAGAGTCGGAGCCTGGACTCACGGCTGTCATCGCGGACCGTGAGAAGATCGCGCACGTCGTCGGCAACTTGCTCGGCAACGCCATCGAGTTCACGCCGTCCGGCGGGCGCGTGTGGTTGCGGGCGTCGCGTGCGCCGGGCGAATCGCCCGAAGCGCAAATCGTTGAAGTCGGCGACACCGGCGTCGGGATCGCGCCGGAGCACCACGATCTCATCTTCCGCGAGTTCGCGCAGGTGGATGCGACGCCGTCGCGACCGCACCATGGGACCGGGCTTGGGCTGACGATCGCCCGCAAGCTCGTCGAGCTCCACGGTGGACGGATCTGGGTGGAGAGTACGCTTGGATCGGGGAGCCGGTTCTACTTCACGGTGCCAGTGGAGCAGGCGGAGTAGTTTCCTTCCGGTGAGCGGACCATCACAACCGCATGTGTTGATTGTCGAGGACAGTCAGCTCGTCATCGACGCGCTGCGGATTTTGTTCGAGGCGTCGGGGCGGCGCGTGAGCGCGGCGCGATCGATCGCCGAAACGCTCCTCCTCGCCGACATTGATCCTCCGGCGCTCGTGCTTCTCGACTTGCGGTTGCCGGATGGGGACGGCCTGTCGCTCGTTCAGCCGCTCCGCGAGCGAGGAGCAGTGGTGATTGCTCTGACGGGCGATGACGATCCGGCGAAGCGGGAGCAGTGCTTCGAGGCTGGATGCGTCGATGTGTTGATCAAACCGGTGCCCGTGAAGGAACTGATGGCGGCGACGGAACGGTGGCTCTTGTGAGAGGATGCGACGTCGGGGACGGTGATGTTGGCTAAAGCCGGGTGGGGGCGGGTGGCGGCTTTTCGGCGCTGGACGCGGGCGGGTGGTGGGTGACTGGGTATGGGTTGCGGGTTGTTTAATGTAGAGGTGGACCGCGACGGGTCGTGGCGCGATCTCCGCGATTATCCGAGCTTCTCGCCGTCGCCGATGCTTCCGAGCACTCGCTTGCGCAGGTTGTTCACCGCGCGGCCGACATCGGTGTCTTTGCCGAGCAGGCAATCGCCTGGCTGATTTCGACACCGATCCGTCGCGGTCCACCTCCACACCGACAACTCGCAACCCACCACCAGTAACCCACCACCCGCCCCGGCCTGCAAATGTCCCATCCTCACAACCGACTTTTCAGCGCCGCCGGCGTTAGTCGCTGGAGGAACCCCGTGAGGATCGGCATGTAGTCAGCGATCATCAGGATCGCCACGACGACCAATACTGCCCCCGAGATTCGCGTCACCCACACCATGTGTCGCCGAATCGATCCGAACGCGCTGAGGAACCACTCGACGGCAACCGCGGCGATAACGAATGGAATCGCCAAGCCAAGTGAGTAGGCGCCGAGCAGTACGATGCCGCGCGACACCTGCGCCTGCGTCGCGGCGTAGGTGAGAATGGCGCCGAGGATGGGGCCGATGCAGGGCGTCCAACCCGCCCCGAACGCGAAGCCGACGACTACCGTCCCCAGGTATCCCAATGGCTTGTCGGTGATGTGAATCCGGCGTTCCTGTGAGAAAGCGCGTAGGTTGAAGACACCGAGTAGGTACAGACCAAAGACCAGTACCAGCACGCCGCCGATCCGGCTGATCCAGGCCCGATACGTAAACAGCAGGCGGCCGAGCAAGGTCGCCGACGCCCCGAGCGCGAGGAAGATGAGCGAGAACCCGGCGACGAAGAGGAGTGCGTGGATAAGCGCCAACCGCCGCGCGCGTGCTACGTCGTCGAGCGACATCCCCGTGATGAAGGTGATGTAGCTCGGGATGAGCGGAAGCACACAGGGCGAGAGAAAACTCGCCAGCCCGGCGCCGAAGGCGATTGGAAGCGCGATGTCTGAACCCAGGACGGTCTCCGGCGGGGGGCAAGGCGATGCTGTTGGCGATCCGCGGCGGCCTTCTCGCGGCCACCGCTTCTTGGAGTGGTACTTCGCCCTCAAATATCGCGTGTTTCGCCGGGAGCGGCGACCGGACGACGGCCGCCGTGGGCTCATCATGCTCCAGATCGACGCCCTCGCCTACGCGGAGCTCCGACGCGCCATCGAGCTCGGGTACTGCCCGACGATCGAGCACATGGTGCGCGAGGAGGGTTACACCCTCCGGCGGTGGTTTACCGGCCTGCCGTCGGCGACGCCGTACGCGCAGGCGGGGATCTTCTACGGCGAGAACGAGGCGATTCCCGCCTTTCGATTCTATGACAAAGCGGAGCGACGCGTCATCACGTGCAACACGCCGGCCGGCGTGCAGTACATCCGTGACCGCATTGGCGCGCCCGGGGCGCTCGCGGGGGGCTCCAGCTATGTCAACCTGCTCGACGGCGACGCGCAGACCGTCGCGTTCACCGTCGCGACGCGCGAGAAGTTGTCCGCGTTCCAGCGACTCGGCGGCTGGCGGATGGCGATGCTCATCCTCCTCCATCCGATCCGCGTGGCGCGGATGGGACTCCAGGCGGTGCTCGAGTGGCTCCGCGAGGAATACGAGCGAGGCGTCGGTGAGCTGATGCGCAAGCGGACGCACAGCGAAGGACTGTTCCCGTTCATTCGCGTGCTGAGCAACGTCGTCGTGCGCGAGCTGCAAACGATGGCCATGGGACTCGACGTCTACCTGGGAGTTCCGATCATCTACAGCACGTTCATGCAGTACGACGAGCTGGCGCATCACTTCGGTCCATCGAGCTTTCAGGCGCTGCGCGATCTGCGGCGCACGGACGCGCGGATTCGCGAAATCCGTCGCATGATCGAGAACGTCGGCGGCCGGCAGTACGATCTCGTGATTCTGTCGGATCACGGAATGACGCCGTCGTCGAGCTATCGTGTGCGCTTCGGGGAGACACTCGGCAAGACGGTCGAGCGAATCCTCGAGGGCGACGCCGCGCTGCGTGGCGAGACGCCGCTCCGGCTGCGGGCCAGCTTCGCGGATACCTCTGAGTACGCGGACATCACGGCGCAGGTGGTGAACGCCGTCGCCGAGGTGACGCCCGAGAACCAGCGTACGGTGCGACGGGCGCTGGTGCGCTTTCGCGACTGGATCCGGAGCAGGTACGGGCTTCGTGAGCTGATCCTTCCCGAGAAATACCGGATCGAAGCGGACCACGACGTTGTGGTCACGTACAGCTCGGATCTCGCACTGCTGTATTTCGCCGACGATCCCCTTCCCCTCGAGCTGACCGACATCATGCGTGATGCGCGCCGCGCAAACTTGTATGTCGAGCTGCTCCAGCATCCCGGCGTCGGGCTGCTCGCGACGAAGAATGGACCTTCGGTGCACGTGGAGAGTACGAGCGGACGAGCCATCATCGCCGGCGGAGAGGTGGAGGTGCTCGAAGGGGAGAATCCCCTCGAGCCGTACGGCACCGGGCATCTGACCGCGCGCGCCATCGAGCATCTCGCCTCACAGCCAAATACGGGCGACGTGACGATCTTCGGGGCTTACGACGGGTACGAGATCGTGTCGTTCGACGACCAAATCGGCGCCCACGGCGCGGCTGGCGGGAACCAGCTGTACCCCTTCCTCATTGGTCCCCCGGAACTCGAGCTGAACCGCGCACGGATTGAGGACGCGCGGGATATTCATCGGGTGATTATGGAGCGATATAAAGTTTGAGAGCGGGCGATTGTGCGATTGGGCGATCGGGCGATTGGGCGACTCGGGGCGTTCAATGTCTCGTGTTGGTGTGGATGATGGCGTCGAGCGTGAAGGCGCAGGAGTCTCGGCGGACGGGCGTGGTGGCGGGCCGCGTCGTAGACTCTGCCACCGGGCAGACGCGTGCGGGGGCGTCGGTCTCCGTCGCAGGGACGACGCGTGGGGTCATCGCGGATTCGTTGGGTCGCTTCGCGATTGATGGGTTGGCCCCTGGGCGGGTCGTACTTCAAGCGCGACTCCTCGGCTACGCGACAACGGAGCAGCGCGTGACGATCGTCGCGAACGACACGGCGCGGGTCGAGATTCGGCTCGCGCAATCGGCTGTGGTGCTTGGCGCGATGCGCACGGAGGCTCGTCCACTCGATCGCGAGTTGTTCGAGTCGAAGCCGAATGTCGGCACGGTGAGCATCACGGCGCGCGCGGCTGAGGGCGTACCGAAGTTCGGCGAACCGGATGTGATGCGCGTGGTGCAGTTGCTGCCGGGCGTCGAGGCGCGCAACGATTTCTCGACCGGGCTCAATGTGCGCGGAGGCGAGGCGGATCAGAATCTGATCTTGATGGACGGCTATCCGATCTACAATCCGTTTCACCTCGGCGGATTGTTCAGCACGTTCATCGATCCGATGGTGGGCGACATCACGCTGATGACGGGCGGTTTTCCGGCGCGCTACGGCGGCCGGTTGTCGAGCGTGCTCGAGGTGAATTCAGCGGAGGAAGCACGGTCGGGATTGCATGGATCCGCAGAGGTGTCGGTGCTGGCGTCGACGCTGCAACTGGGCGGTGCGTTCGCGGGCGGAAAGGGGACGTGGTCGGTGGGCGGACGGCGAACGTATGCCGACAAATTCGTTGAGCTGATCAGCACGAACGAATTGCCCTATCACTTTCGCGACGAGCAGGCGCACGCCTCGTACGCGTTCACGCCGACGACGAAGTTCTCGTTCACGTTGTACGACGGACGAGACGCGCTCGACGCGAACATCGCGAGCTTCGGAGACTCGACGTCGACGAATCCAAGCGGTGGGACGTTCAGCTTCGGCTGGGGGAACACGGTAGGCGGCGCGACGCTGTCGCACTCGTATGCGCGGCCGAATAACGCCGGAGTCTCGCGGCTCTTGTTCGGGAACAGCGGCACGGTGGAGCAGCGGGCGTCGATATCGCACTTCTCGACGCGCCTCGATCTGGGCGGTGGGGCGCTGACGCTGAACAACGTCGTGACGGATGCGCGAGTCGGCGGGAGCCTGACGACCCACACGACGGCGCACGATCGGACGTACGGCTACGAGGTGGGCCAGTACCGAATCTCGTACCTCGCGAACTCGCCGCAGACGGGAACGCTGCTGTACGATCTGAGTCAGCGGCCGGTCGCCGGCTCGGTGTTCATCGACGACCTTTGGCGGCCGAATTCGCGGTGGCTCATCGAAACGGGGCTGCGCGGCGACGCGCTGAGCGGGCGTTCATGGGCGGCGCTTTCGCCGCGGCTCTCGGCGAAGTTCTTCGTCGATTCGAATTTCGCGCTGACGGGAGCGGTGGGTCGCTTCGAGCAGTGGACCCACTCACTGGCGCGCGAAGACATCCCGGTTCGGCTTTTCGATTTTTGGCTGGCGAGCGACTCGGTGATCCCCGTATCGAGCGCGTGGCACTACATCGCCGGGATGGAACGGTGGTTCGGAACGTCGAGGCTGGCGCGGGTCGAGGGATTCTACAAGCGATACGGGACGCTCCTCGAATCGAACCCGCAGGAAGATCCGGGGATGCGCGGCGACGAATTCTTTCCCGTGCAGGGCAACTCGTACGGCGTGGACGTGCTGCTGCGACAGTTCGATACGCCGAATCACCGGTTCAGCGGATGGGTGTCGTACACGTACGCGGTGGCGGCGCGGATTCAGGACACGCTGCGGTATTTCCCGGGCCACGACCGGTGGCACGATATCAACATCGTCGGTACGTGGCGGCTGAAGAATTATCTGTTCGGCGCACGATTCGGCTACGCGACGGGGACGCCGTACACCGACATCGTCGGCGAGATCGTGCGGCGCGTGTACGACCCCGGCACGAACGCATATGGCACACGCGGCGGCTCGTCGCAGACGGAGTTCGTCGGCGGGCCGCGGAATGCCGCGCGACTCCCGACGACGCAGCGGCTCGACCTCGATGTGTCGCGAACCTATCACGTGCGTGGGGCGACGATCGCGCCGTATCTCAGCGTGGTGAACGCGTACGACGCGAAGAACGTTTTCCTGTACGTGTTCAACTATGAGAAGGCGCCGCCGACGCGCGAGGCGATCTCTCAATTCCCCCTCCTCCCGTCGGCCGGTGTCACGATTCGGTTTTAGGCGCGGCTGGGCCGCGGTGCTCGCGGCGCTCGCCGCGCTCGGCGTGATCGCATCGACGTCGTGCGAGCTCGGAACGATCACGGTGCCGAAGACGACGCCGAGCATCGTGGTACACGCCGTGCTCAATGCAAACGCGACAACGCAGGTGATTCTGGTGGAGCGCACCCTGACCGGCGCGATTCCGGTCCACGACACGGCGTTCAATGCCGCCGATCCGATCGTGAGCGATGGCGGCATTCCCGTGTCGGGCGCGCGCGTCGAGATCATCGACTCGGCCGGGGTGGTACAGCCGGCGGTGGAGGACCTCTCGGTTTCGACGAATGGAACTGGGGCGGGCGTGTATCGCGTGGCGCTTCGCGGCGGTCTCAATCGCGGCGCTCGATACCAGCTCCACATCGTCACCCAGCAGGGTGAACAGGTGACGGCGTTCACGCGCGTTCCCTTCCCTGAATTCGCGTCGACGGGAGCGCTGTCGCGGACGTTCAACCGCGATCACGATTCGCTCGTCGTCGAGTGGAAGCGCGCCGCCGCGGCACGCGCCTACGCGCTGCGTATCGAGAGTCCGTTCGGTCCGTTCTTTCTGTTCACGGACAGTCTGCGTTTTAGCATGAACGGTGACCTCCGCAATCTGTTCGCGTCGGATCTGCCACGCGTCTTCGTCCCCGGCTTTCGACAGGACGTTCTCATTGCGGCGGTGGACAGCAACTTCTTCGACTATTACCGGACGAACAACGATCCATTCACCGGCAGCGGAATCATCAGCCGGCTGAACGGCGCGCTCGGAATGTTTGGGTCGATGGTGACGTTGAACAGCGGAACGCTGACGGTGGTCGCGGATCAGACGGAGCCGATCGAAGGGAGATATCGAGTCACGTCGGCGACGGGAGATGCGACGTCGTTCATCTCGAACCTTACGCTCTACGTCGAATCACCACCGGCGAACGGGGCGGCGGAAGCGACGATGGCGTTGAGCGGCAGGTATACGAGCGTCGGGCCGAACCCGCGCACGGATGGGCTGATCGGGCGGATGAACGGGAACAGTGTGTCGTTCGCGATGTTGGCGAATCAGTTGGCGGGGGATACGGTGGACGTATTTACCGGCGTTTTGAACGGCGGAGTCCTGACCGGGAAATACAAGAGGAGGACGGGAGAAGTAGTGTTTGCAAAACAATAGGAAGGCGGGACTGCGAGAGGTGCGGAGATAACGGGAAAGGCGCGACTGCGAGAGGTGCGGAGCTAACGAGAAAGGCGGGGATAACGAGAACAACGGGATGACGAGAAAAGCGGAAATCACGAGAAGGACGTGGATAACGAGAACAGCGGTAGCGACGTTACGGCGACGACGAAAAAACAACCGCGGCGCAGGGGCTGAACTCCTGGCCGCGGTTGGTTTCCGCGGTCAGCGCCGTTCCGTTATCTCCGCCCCACTCGTTATCCCGTCGTTCTCGTCATCCCGTGGTTCTCGTTATTTGCGCCCTTCTCGGTATCCCCGCCCTTTCGTTCGCGCCCATCGCCGTTACCTCCCTCCCCAAACGAAGCCGAATCCCAACGAAACTCCCCATCCGCTGACCTTCTCTGTCGCGGCGTCGGGGTGATCGAAGTCTCCGACCGCGTGATACTTCGCCTCGACGTTCATGAGAAAGTGCCTCGCCGCATACCAGTTCAAGCCGACGCCGAAGCGCGCGCCGGCGACGGTTTCGGTGGATGATGACACTCCTGTTGTCGTGACGTCGTTCACCGTGTGGACGTACGGTCCGACTCCAGCCGCGAAGAAGGGGCGGACGTTTCTCGAGAGGGCAAATACCTCGGGCGCGAGGGTGATGCCGAAGAGGAGTGGGGTGATCGAGTTCGTGTGTGTGTGGCCGGGCTGGACGAAGCTGTCGGCGTTGAGGACGGCGGCTTCGATCTCGATGCCGAGTTGACGGCGGATGTACTGATTGTAGGAGAGCGAGCCCACCTGGCCGTCCGTGTGGCTCGCGACCGTCCCGCCGACCGTCGTGGTATTTCGCGCGCCGGTGATGCCGAGGCCGAGTGTGAGCGCCTTGCGTCCGTCGAGGCTCAGCGTGTCGCGTTGGGCATGGAGTGACAGCGGCGCCGCGAGGGCGGCGCAGAAAAGCATTGCGTTGATTCGCTTTACATGGGGTCTGACCCCAATGGTATCAAAAAACAACGGGGTGCTCCGGTCGAGGGGTGGGACTGCGCGTCAGATCTTTCCCTTCAGGCTTTCGCGAATTTCGTCGCCTTCCATTCGCGTGGCTTCCTCGACGTCCCCGGCGCGGCGCTGCACGCCGCGCACGACCGCGTCGACGCTAACGAGTGGCGCGTCGGCTTCGGCGGTGACGCTCGTCTCCCATTTGCCGCGATCGGGGCCCTTGAGAACAAGGCGATAGCGGGCGGTGTAGACGACGGGTTTGTTCTCGGCGATTGGGCGATCGTCGTCGCGCGGCTCGGAGGCGCCGACGGGAACTTCGGCCTCGGCGACTTCCTCTGGTGCATCACCGACGACCGGTGCGTCAACCGGCGCGGCGGCCGGCCAGGCGGCGACGACGGCGACACCGCTCTCGATGCCGCCCTGCTTTATCGGCGCAAAGAAGTGAATCTCGGCGATACGCTCGGCGGGAACCTGCCGAGTGATCGCGAGAAGAAAGCGCTCGCGTGTTTCGGGGAGAATAGTGCCGTTCATCGCGCGGCCATCGGTTCGACCTTGGTGCGCGAGTTTGCCGAGCGAGCCTCGAGCTCGCGTTCGACGTAGAGCCGCAGAATGTGCATGAAGTCCTGTGCGTTCGTCACGACGCCGAACGCCTGATGCGTCCCGCGATCCTTGAGTTTTGACACGACGAACTCCGACGAATCGACACAGATCGTCGGCAACTCCCGCATGGTGCCGTCGGCGTTCTGGACGAATGCGGGGAGCATGTTGCCGGTAGCGATGGCGTGGAGCGCGGTGGCGACGAGGATGGCCATCGTCGCCTTCATCGTGTGCTGGCGCATCGCGTCTTGCGCGACGAGCATGTCGGTGATGACACCGGGGAGCGGACCGTCGTCGCGGATCGAGCCGGTGAGGACGAATGGCACGTCGTGCTTGACGCACGAGTACATGATGCCGTCGGTAATGATCCCTTGCGATACGGCGTTGGGGATCGAGCCGGCGGCGCGCACGCGGTTGATGGCGCGCATGTGCGCGCCGTGGCCGCCCTGGGTGATCTCACCCGTGTTGCTCATGCCGAGCGTCGTGCCATAGATCGAGGCTTCGATGTCGTGGACGGCGACGGCGTTTCCGGCGAGCAGCGCGCCGACGTAGCCGTTGGCGATGAACCAGCTCATGTCGGATCGGGCGCGCGAGTGCACGAGGGCCGGGCCGGTGACCCAGATGGGGTAGCCGCCGCGCTCCTTTTCGTCGACGAGCACACGCGCCATCTGGGCGTAATCGATTGGCTTCTCGCGCGACACTTCGCTCGACATGAAGGCGAAGGCATCGCCGGCCTCGGCGTGCACGCCCATGTGAGTCTGGACGAAGATGCCCTGGCTGCCGTCTTCCTTGTCGCCCACCGCGACCATATCGCCCTTCTTGAGGCGGCGGCCTTCTCGCGTCCAGATGGTTCCGGCCTGGTCGAGCACGAGTCCGGCGTCCATGCGGGGCTCCTTCGGCGCGATCCAGCGGCCGTTGATCCGGACGAACGTTGGGAGGTTCGTGGTCGAGAAGAAGCCGTCGGGGAGGACGCCGTCGGCCGGCGCTGGGCTGAAATTCGCGTCGGGAAAGTTCGCGAAGGCGGGCTGCGTGAAATCTGGCGGAGGGAACGTGGTCATCGCGTGCAATCTGACGGAGGGGCTATGCGGGCGGCAACGGCACGTTCACTGTCGGACGCCAACGTGTAACGCGGGCGTGTAACAGCAGCCCGTTCGCGTTACGTCGGGATCGCATCCCGAAGACTGCGCAATGACGTAAGTTGGTGGGTCGTATGCAGTTCCGCAGATTAGTGCCGACGTCCGCATCGGCGACGCGGGACCAATGAGCTCAGCCATCGCGTAGCGCAACACTCGGGTCGACGCGAGCCGCTCGTTGCGCGGGCAAGAGGCCGGCGCACGCCGACACGACGCCGAGGAGCACGAGCGCTGCCCCCAGACTCACCGGATCGCGCGACGACACCCCATGGAGCAAGCCGCTCAACGCCGGGGCCACTGCCATGGCACCGAGCGCGCCGAGCACCATACCGCCTCCCGCGAGCGTCAGCGTTCCTCGAAGAATCGATGCGCGCACGTCACCGGGAGCGGCACCGAGCGCGAGGCGAATGCCGATCTCCTGTCGCCGCGCGTTCACGCCGTACGAGATGAGCGCGTACACGCCGAGGGCCGCCAGCACCAGCGCGAACGACGCAAAGCCGGTCAGCAGGAGGACAACGAATCGTCGCGGCGATGACGCCTTGTCGATCAGCGATTGCACGGGGCTCCAGGTCTGCTTCGCCACTTCGGGTGCGACCGACTCGAGCGCCGCTCGAGCGGCAGGGCCGAGCTGCGTGGCGGACATGCTCGTACGCACGACGAGCGCCACGCGCGCGTAGTCGGCGTACTGACGCATCGGGAAGTAGACCTCGGCGGTGAACGCACTCTCGAGCGCGCCGTGTCGCACGTCGCCCACAGCCGCGAATTGCGTGCGGCCCCGTCTTGTCGGTGAGGAGCGCGGCCGGCGCGCTCTCGTCGCGGCACTCGTCGGCGTTGAAGGAACGTCCGAGCCGCGGCGTCACACCAAGAAACGAGATGAAGTTGCACGTGACGGGCACACGCGTGAGCCGCGTCGTCTCGCCATTCCTGCTCAGGATAGCATTGTCGGGATTGTAGTAGGCGAAATGGCCCGCGATCTCCGCGAGCGACCGACTTCGCGCGCCGAGGTCGACGTAGTGAGACACCTGGAGCCGCCACTCGGCGACCCCGTCATCACCGATGTTGCTGATCCACACGAGGTGCGACGGATCGCGGAATGGAAGCGGGCGGAGCAGAAGACCGTCGACGAGACTGAACACGGTCGCGCTGGCGCCAATGCCGAGGGCGACGATCGTGAATGCGAACGCCGTGAATCCGAGGTCGCGTCGCAGTGTGCGTAGGGCGTATCGCACGTCGCCGCGGGTGCTGTCGAGCACCTCGCGCCATCGGATGCGCCGCTCGCGACGTACGGCATCGCGATAGAACTCTCGTCGCTCGACCTCGAGCGCTCCGAACCGACGCTCGGCCTCCGCCCGCGCCTCGGTGGACGACAGGCCCTCGGCGATCAACTGATCGGTGCGGAGCTTGAGGTGCAGACGAATCTCGTCGTCGGCATCGCGGCGCGCACTGCGGCGGGTGACGAGATGTAGAAGACGGCGGATGCCGGGCCGAATTTGTGCGGGCATGGGTCGCCTCCTAGGCCGGTCCAGAGGCCGACGTGAGGATGTCGGTGACGGTGGTCGCGTAGCGCACCCACTGGGCGGTGTCCGCCGTCAGCCGCGTGCGGCCGGCTTTTGTGATGCGGTAGTATCGCGCGCGCTGATTGTTGTCGGTGACGCCCCAGTCGGCTGCCACGAGACCGCGCTCCTCGAGGCGGTGGAGGGCTTGATAGAGAGCACTGTCGCGGATGTCGAGCGCTCCGGTGGAGCGGGCTTCGATCCAGCGGGTGATCTCGAAGCCGTGCATCGGCATCCACGACAGGGCTTTGAGGACGAGCGCGTCGACGGTTCCCTTGACGATGGGGAGTGCGGCGAGGTTGGTCACGAGCAGGGGTCCAGACTAAGGGTACAGAGTCTGACACCCTTTGCGCGAAAAGGGTTGGGACGAGGCCGGTCCGCGCACTGAAACGGTTACAGCAGGGCCACCGGGTCGCGATCGAGCGTAACGCGAAGCTTCGTGCTGTCCTTCGGCGGTGCGAAGCGCTGAACGAAATACTGACTGAGGCGCGTGAGCTCGGCCGGGTGCTCGGCTTTGATCAGCACGTGCCATCGCCAGCGGTTCTTGATCCGTTCGACCGGGCAGGGTGCCGGCCCGACGATGGCGATCCCGGGCATCGGGCGCTTTCGCAACAGCGCATGAAGCCAGATTGTGGCATCCGTTGCCAGCTTCGCGGTCGCGGCTTCCGTCGTGCCGCTGAAGACGACATTCGCGAGCCGGACCGTCGGTGGATACGCGGGCGTCACGCGTCCGGCGAGCTCCTCTCGCACGAATCCCTCGTAGTCGTGAGCGACCGCTCGCGTCACGGCGTGATGCGCCGGCACTCGCGTCTGAATCAGTACTCGCCCACCCTTTGGTCCCCTGCCCGCCCGTCCGGCGACTTGGCTCAACAACTGAAAGCAGCGCTCGGAAGCGCGAAAGTCAGGAAGGTTGATGCCGACGTCCGCGTCGACGACGCCTACCAAGGTCACGTTAGGAAAGTCTAAACCCTTGGCGATCATTTGCGTGCCGAGCAGGATATCAACGTCGCCGCTCGCGACGCGGTCGAGGATCTCGGCGTGGGCCCATTTGCCGCTCGTCGTATCGACGTCCATGCGCGCGATGCGGGCCGACGGATAGCGCTCGGCGAGCAGCCGCTCGACCTGCTGCGTGCCGAGTCCGCGCTGGCGGAGCACGGCGCCGGCGCACTTGGGGCACAGAGTCGCCGGTGCCTCGGCGTGGCGGCAGTAGTGGCAGACCAGCCGCTCGGGCGTACGATGGTACGTGAGGCTGATCGAGCAGTTGGGGCAGGCGGCGACATATCCACACGATGAACACTGCACGAACGCGGCGTATCCGCGACGATTGAGCAGCAGAATGCTCTGCTCCTTCTTTTGCAGTCGGTCGGAGAGTGCCGACTCCAGCGGCTCGCTCAACACCATGCGAAGCCAGTCACGCGTCGCGGGATCTTGCATCGCGGCACCGCGCGGCTCACGACGGTCCACGACGTCGATCGTGGGGAGACGCGCCTGTCCAACACGCTCCGGCAGGGTGAGCAGCATGTACTTCCCTTCCTTCGTCGCGTTCACCCAGCTCTCGACGCTCGGCGTCGCGCTGCCAAGAACGACGACCGCGCCCTCGGCTCGCGCGCGCACGATCGCGACCTCGCGCGCGTGGTAGCGCGGCGACTCGCCCTGCTTGTAGCTCGACTCGTGTTCCTCGTCGACGACGATCGCGCCGAGGTTGGCGATCGGCGCAAAGATGGCAGATCGCGCGCCGACGGCGATGCGCTTCCGACCCTCCTTGAGCGCGAGCCATTCGTCGTATCGCTCGCCGTCGCTCAACGCGCTGTGCAGCACGGCGATCGACTCGCCGAAAACGGCGCGGAAGCGGTCGACCGTTTGCGGTGTGAGCGCGATCTCGGGAACGAGCACGATCGCGCCGCGTCCGCGCTCGAGCACGACGCGCCGCAGCAGCTCGATGTAGACGAGCGTCTTGCCGCTGCCAGTGACGCCGTGCAGCAGGAAGACTTCTCCGCCCTGCGCCGCCGTGAGGCGGTCGATCGCTTCGCGCTGAGCGGGCGACGGGCGGTGGGCGACGGGCGACGGTGCTGGACGCCAGGCGAACGGGTCGCGCGCGACGACTTCTTCTTCGACGGTGATGACGCCCCGCGCGACGACGCCCTTGAGGACCGACGCCGAAAAGTTGAGCCGCGACGTGAGGTGCTCGACGGGAACGCGTCCGCCGAGCGATTCGATCAACTCGAACAGGGCGCGTTGCTGCGGCGCGCGCGCGAACGTGCGGTCCCGATGGAGCAGCGACGGCAGCTCGCGACGGAGCACGGCGACGCGACGCGTGCGTCGCACCGGCTCGGGTGCCTCGTGCGACGCCAACGCTCCCGGTAACGCGCCACGAATCGCCACGCCAAGCGGCACGGCGTAGTACTCCGCCATCCATGCGCAGAGGGAGAGCAGCGACGGAACAATGACCGGATCGGTATCGGGAAGCCCGGCGACCGGCTTCGGCGAGATGCCGTTCTGCTCGTGACCTTCCCCGACAATGACGCCGATCTCGCGACGGTTTCTGAACGGGACCACCGCGCGCATGCCAGGTCGCGCGCGTGAGGCGTCAGTGTCCGGAACGGCGTATGTGAAGGTGCGGTACAGCGGCAGGGGCACTGCGACATCAACGAGCATGCAGAAGCTTAACGGGACCGCATGGCCACTCCGTCAGTCTGCCTTCTCGAGCTTCAGCTTGATGTTCACGAAGTTGTACGGCGGCCACGGCCCCGAATACTTGAACGACAACACGTCTTCGTACTTCCGGCTCGTCTCCTTGACCCGCTCGTCGAATGATTGCTCCGATGACCGGTCGACGAGGAAGGCGGCGTTGAGGATCATACGGTCGCCGATCGGCTTGTTCGACCGGCTGGCGACGGCGACGGCCTTGAGCGCCTCGTGGATGTCAGCGACGTAGCGCGAGCTCATGTCCTCGAGGGCGGAGTCGACGAGGCGGCCGAGCTGGATGCGGGCGAAATAGGTGGAGGTGGTCGTGTGGCGGCTGATCTCGTCCTTGAGACGACTGATCTCGTCGTTCTCGCGCTCGAGGTTCGCGATCACTTTTTCGCGGTCCCAGAGCACCTTGAGACCAAACTCGATCTTGTCCTGCATCTTGTCCAAGACGTCGCTGAACGCCTGATAGGTCGACCGAAGGAGCTCGGTGACGTCTTCTTCCGAGCGGAAGACCGTGCCGAAAGACATCGGGATCACGGTGAATTCCTTCATGACGGTCTCGTTCACGAACTCGTGGGCGAGGACGTTTTCCCGGGTCGGGTCGTAGATCACGATGGGCGTGTCGCTAACGACCGCCGCGAGGTCCTGGAACGCGACGGTGAACACCCGCTGGCCGCCGCCGATGCCAATCGCTCCGAAATCGCGCTGCCGCTCGCTTCGAACGATGCAGTAGACGTACTTTCCACCGTCGATACCGGCGGTGGGAGTCAGCTCCGGAGAGAGCGTGTCGACCATTCAGTCCTCGAGAGAGACAGTTACAGCGTCGCAGTAAACTGGTTGTCGGCACTGGACTTCGCCAGACGTCCTCAGCGGGATTCGTGCCGGGCTCAACGCAGCGTTCGCGCCACTAATCGAAGCCATCCCCAGATGAAATTTCCCAACAGCTCTTCCGGCGTCTTGCTCGCGATCGCGACGACTTTTCTCGTCGCCGTTGCTCCGGCGGCGGCCCAATCGCCGAACCCCGGCGTCGTCCGCCAGAAGGTTCAGTCATACGTCTCGGCGCACGACGTAGACATCCTTCGGGAACTGAATGCCTTCCTCGCCCTGCCCAACCTGGCAACGGACTCGGTCAACATTCGGCGGAACGCGGAGCGGCTGATCGAGATGTTGCGAGCACGCGGCATCACGGGGCGGCTGCTGGAATCTCCCGCCGGCGGACCGCCGGCGGTCTTCGGCGAGCTGCGAACGCCAGGCGCGACGAAGACTGTGGTGTTCTACGCCCACTACGACGGCCAGCCGGTCGACACCACGCAATGGAAAACTGCCCCTTGGCAACCCGTCCTGCGCGACAAGCCGATGGAGGCGGGCGGGTCGCCGATCCCGCTGCCGACGGCCGCGGGAACCGTGCAGGGCGAATGGCGTCTCTACGCCCGTTCGGCGAGCGACGACAAGGCGCCGATCGTCGCGATGCTCTCGGCGCTCGACGCGTTGCGGGCGTCGGGAATTCAACCGTCGGTCAATCTCAAATTCTTCTTCGAGGGCGAGGAGGAGGCGGGATCGGGACATCTTGGGCCACTCCTCGAACGATATGCCGATCTGCTGAAGGCCGACGCGTGGCTGTTCGGCGACGGACCGATACACCAGTCGCGGCGGCAGCAAATCGTCTTTGGCGTGCGTGGCGTGACGGGGGCGGAGCTCACGGTCTACGGACCGTCGCACGGACTCCACAGTGGCCATTACGGCAACTGGGCACCAAATCCCGTCACCCGGTTGGCGAACATCATTGCCAGCATGCGGAACGACGACGGGCATTCTGATCAAGAATTTCTACGCCGACGTCACGCCGATCACGGCCGCGGAGCGTCGTGCGCTGGCCAGCGTGCCGACGATCGATTCAGCGATGCGCGCCGAGATCGCGATGTCGGCCACGGAGGCGAACAACGCACCGCTCGTCGAGCGCATCATGCTTCCGGCGCTCAATCTGCGCGGCATTCGCGGTGGAGGCGTCGGGGCGACGGCGTCGAACACGATTCCGACTGAAGCGACGGCGTCGATCGACTTTCGTCTCGTTCCGAAGCAAACCCCCGAACACGTTCGCCAGCTCGTCGACGCGCACCTCGAGTCGCTCGGGTACACGGTGCTCGATCACGTGCCGACCGAGGCCGAGCGGATGAAGTACAAGAAGATCGTTCGGGTGAATTGGGAGGCGGGTTATCCGGCGACGCGGGTGTCGATGGACGCACCGCTGTCGCGCGCCGTCGTCCGCGCCACCCAGGAAGCGCTCGGCGCGCCGGTGGTCGCGCTTCCGACGCAAGGCGGCAGCTTGCCGATGTACACGTTCGAGCGGGTGCTGCACGCGCCGTTGATCGTGCTGCCGATCGTGAATCACGACAACAATCAGCATTCTTCGAATGAAAATCTGCGGCTGAAGAATCTGTTCGACGGAGTGTTGGTGTACGCCGGAGTCGTGGCGAGGGTGGGGAGCTACTGGGGGGTCCAGCCGTAACTTCAACGGCATAACGGGCGCCTGTAAGCAGCGCCTGTAAGCAGCGCCTGTAAGCAGCGCCTGTAAGCAGCGCCTGTAAGCAG